>NZ_FNCU01000057.1:0-53551 GCF_900099855.1 Bradyrhizobium sp. Rc2d
CTGTACAAGCGACAAGAGCAGCTATTGCAACCGCAGCGAGATATTCGGTTCTCATCTTGTCCCTCCCTTCTAGCCATGAACTAACAGGGTGCTCTTAGAAATGGTTCCGAGTGCTGTTCGTTTCCTCGTTCGAATGGAGGCCTGCGTCGCGATCCCAAGGAACGAAAGCGCCTGCCAAGGCTTTGGAAGAACACGAGACCGCCGCTCGCCGTTACCGATACGGCGCAGATCGCGGGATAGCCAAAGGCCGCTGCGAGCGGTCCGCTGTTCTGAATGCAAGCGCTCGCGTAGATAGCCAAAAGCGACGGTCTCCGGTTCCACTAGTAGAGGGGCAGCCGTGCTCGCAGGCGGAGAAGCTGCGAGAAAGGGGTAGGCACGGAGTTCCGTTATGCCCCGCCGCATCGACATAGACCATAAATACAGCCGGGCAATCGCTAAAGAGATCGGCGAGAAATTGCGCGCGGCGCTGAAGCCTGAGCCGGACCAACCGGAGAGCCTTAAAACGCAAATCGAACGGCTTCGGAAATTAGAGGAGCGCGCACCGTCAATCGTTCCCGGTACTGAGCATGGGAACAAACCTCGCCGTTGAGCTGCAGATAGGTCGCCGAACGTGGACGAGCATCCAACCATCAAGCTTGTTGGCGATTAGATCCTTTGAGACCTGCGGCGCTGCCTTTCTCATTCGAGGGTGATCGGCCTTTAGCGGTCCTGATCGAGCTAGTGGCAGCTAATCGCGCCAGATGTGCTCGCCGCATTGGCACCGGAACACACGGACGATCCGACCGCTGTGCGGATCGGAGATCGAGTGGAGCAATTTAGGAATGGCTGCACAAGCAGGGCATCGTTGTGTGTCGTGCGCGCTTTGCTCGGCCAATTGTGTGCTGTTGTTTTCCGCCATTGTCGACCCAATAGCATTGGGAGGGTGCGCTATTCGTTGGCAAGCCGTAGGGCCGCTTCCAATTCTGCGACGATATCGTGTAGGAGCCCGAGTGCGAGCGGATCGGTGACGTCGCGCTCCATCATGCGGTAGCGCATGATCTGATCTTCATGCTCTTGCTGTTCCTCGTCGTCGTCCATCGCGCGCTCCGCAATTGAGCATGACGCCGAACGCGGCCGATGGTTGCCGGGGACTTTGAAAAATCTGAGCCGAAATTAAGGCATCCGGCACGCGCTATCTGAGCGCATGAGTGAGGGAAGATGGGAAAGAGACCGAAATAGATCGCTTTGGGTCGAAAAAAGCCGCCAAGACGGGGGTTGAAAGATGGAGAAATGGGCCAATTTCTTTACAAAGAAGCCAGAAGTTTACTATTAGAGGCCCCGAATCAGCCTATCTTAAGGTTCCGGCTCCGGAGCGTTTTCGTCCATGAACTATAGCGCACCATCTCCATGCGGTCTTCCCAAAGCCGTAGTGGACAAGTTCGCGTCGGATGTTGCCGCTCATTTCGGCTACCAGCCCGGCGATGAACTTTCCTCGATCGTGGCCAAGCTCGGTGGACGTATTCTGAGTCAGAATATACTCGACTTTGGGAGATTTTCTTCCGGCTCAATTCGCATTGAACGTGAAGGAAGCTTCGAAATCCTACTTGCCTCGCATACCGGGCGCTTACGCGACCGATTTACTATTGCGCACGAACTTGGTCACTATTTCCTTCACTTCATTTATGCAAAACGTAATGGTGCTCAAATCGAGCGGATGGAGGCTCTACGCTATGGCTCTGGCCAAGTAGAGTGGGAAGCCAATTGGTTTGCCGCAGGATTTCTGATGCCGGCGAGCGCCTTCAGGGAGGCCCACGCATCCATGTCGGGCTCAATAGCCCGGGTTGCGGATAGGTTCGGCGTCTCCAGCGAGGCGGCGAATATTCGCGCGCAATATCTCGGATTGGCGGCGTAAGGCCCACTTAGCCGTGAGCCCATTTACACCAAGCCTGCGTATATTCCTAAGCGTCGATATTGTAGGGTCGACTGCATTCAAGCAGTCTGCTGCCGATGGGAAGGCGGGCAAGGGTGCCTCGGCGGAAGATGAATTCCCGCGATCTGAACCGTGGTTCGAACCCATCGCGCAATTCTATCGCGGTGTAGAGCGAACATTTTCGAAAGAATGGTCAATCTGTGAGGAGAAGGCAAACTCGATCAATTGGCCTACTGGTCCATCGCCAGAACTTTGGAAGAGTATTGGTGACGAGGTCATATACACGAAGCATTTGACCGACCACCGAGAAGTTCTGTCGACCCTTTATGCCTGGGTTTCGACGGTTCGATCATATCGAAAGATATTGCGGACGCAGTTCAAAACGTTGGATCTAAAATCGACCGCCTGGATTGCGGGTTTCCCCGTTCACAATGCTGAAGTGATTTTCCGTCCGTCAGTTAAAAATGGTGCAGGCGTCGTCGAAGAAGACGATGAATTGTACAGCAATCTTCAGCTTCTTCACGAATTCTACGAGGATCGTGAAAAGCAAATGCACTTTACTAGAGACTTCATAGGGCCGGCGATCGATACCGGGTTCAGGCTAGCTCAGATGTCGACGCCGAGACGAATGGTCCTTTCGTTGGAGCTTGCGTTGATGCTCGGTCACGCGATTGGACTTCATCTTCTTCATAAACCGCAGACGTTTGACTATGAAGAATTGTCTTTCTTTTTTGCGGGGCGACAGAGCTTCAAACGCGTTTTCGGTGGCCTTCCATATCCCATTTTCTGGATCGACATGAAGCCATCTCCCTCCCTGGAGGGAAAAGAAGATGAGTTACAAAACCTGCAGCCGTTGAAGACCGAGCTAGTCTATAAGTTTTGCACTGAGTTTGTGCGAGAACATGATGCGTATTGCTTCACGCCCTACATCATGGGGAACCAACACCCTGCGTTTGCAGACATGCCTGAGCGGCACACGCGGCGGATTGAAGTGCTTCGCAACTATTGGGTTGATGAATCCCTGAAGCGCACCGACGAAAAAGCGGCCGGTCTCGCAAAAAATGAGCAAGGGGCAGCGACCGAGCAGAAAACTGCCGAGCGCGTGCTCAAGGAGATTCTGAAGTAAGAGGCGCGCCCAGCTTGCCCATGGCGTTACAGCTCGACGCCGCGTGAGCGCATATTTGCAGGGCCATGCTTGGCTGAGCGCGGTCATCGCGAGGATGCGGAACGGTTGATGCAGGTCGAAGAGTATCGACCGTACCTCCGCAGTCGCCATCCCACACCTCATATCGGTAGTTATCGGTAACGTAATGTTGGCAGTGGGGGAGCATGAAATTTCCGCTCTGGAAGTCCGGGGCAGCTCTAGAAGCCTGGCTCAGCGCGACCGCGACGGCCAGAAGCGCGATTTGAAGAAAGAGCCTCATTGATCAAGCACCGTTCTCTAACCAGATCGACCGCGCGTTTTTTGAGGTCACCTTAACCCGCGACATGACTCGATGAGCACTGGCGGTGGGTGTGCTAGTCGTGCTGGTCGTGGTCTACTGTTCGCAATCGTTCAACAGTAGACGATACGTTCAATTTCTCCAGTTCATCAAAATATTTTGCCGTCGCAAATCGATTTACAATGAACTGACCACCGTAGGCCACCCAGAGCCCTCCATAGGGAGCCATCAGATTTGTATCTATCACTGCGCTCTGTGGGGAGGGTGAAAAGTTCAGCGGCGTTCCTTTTTCAGAGTTGATCTCATTCAGTCTAGGCAGATGAAGTTTTGTTGCTTCTGCGGACAGAATGTATTCGCCACCCTGCATCATGCCGACGATCGCGAACACACCACCACCCTGGTGTTGGTATAAGGGTATGTCATCTTCATGCCCATCGCGCCCCAAGACAAGCCCGCCAAAGCGGCCGTCCATAATTGTTCTGCGCTCCAGTTCAGCAAAGAATTCATGGAAATTGAGACGAGGCGGCGGGAGTGGAGCACTTCGGGCACGTCTCTGACTCTAGCGGCACCTGAGCGGAGCAATTGGCGCAACCAGTGCTACTTGCGAGATCGATTTTGAAATCGCTCAATGGTTTCGCTCCCCTCAGAGGAATATCTGCGCCTTACCGCGTTACCCGAACGTCGCCGTAGTCTTCCTCAATCGGCCGCTCACCATCAAAATTTGTGTGAGCGAGTAGGGCGCCGATACCAAACAGCACCATACCGCCGATCCACACCAGGCATGTTGCGGTCAAATAGGCGGATGTCCCGACGCCAATATTGCCGGTGAGCCCGAATAGAGTGCCGGCATTGAATAGCAGCCCGATGAGGCCCCAGAACCAGAACAGTACGGCGAGGACTCCCTTTGAAGCGCCGTAGTGACTTCTCAGCCTGAAAGTGCGCTCCCAGCTCTCTTTAGATTTGAATAATCCCATTGAGATCCCCTACACCCTACGCGACCATAGGGCGAGCGACCGAAGAGTGGCAACTATTCTTTAGCCGTGTCAGGTATTGAAACCAAACCCGCCCAAGAGAATTGCAGTGCATGGAAATTCATCTTGTTCGGGTGACCACCGACGATGGTCTAAACCGATACTGGTTGGCGGCCGCCCCCGATCAAGATGCGGCTGTGCATCTGGTGTTGGACGCCATCCCAGAGGGCTGGGCGGCTAGTCCGAGCGGGCTTATCGCGAACGATGAGTTGGCGACACTTGGCCTACGACCGGGAGAAGTTCGCGAGGTGAACACCAAAGCCGGGCTGTCCTGATGTTCCGGCTTAACCGCTCATGGCACTTAAGTGTGGTGTACGCCCTTTTGGGGAGCCTTTGTCAATTGGAGGGTCCCATGACCGAACGTCGTGAACTCTATCGCAGTCCGAACGGGGACGCCTGGTTCCTAGGGCGGGAGCCAACGAACGGAAACGCATTCATCATCCATCAACCGAATGCACCTTCCGGAGGGCGACTCTCACACATTGAACTCGGCGACTTCTTGCGGGCGGACGTGAAGGGTCCTGAGCAGCAAGCGCTGTTGCGATTGATCGGCACGCTGGTGGAAGTGCCACCGTACGCGTAGCACGGGGTGGGGACGGGCTGGCGGCTGGGGCACGCTGCGGGCCTTGAGGCTTAGGGAAGAGGTAACCCCTCTGCCGATAAGGCCTTCGCCTCGTTTGCCAGCCGTTTACGTCGCAACTGGTGCATCGTGGGAAATGGGGCACCAATCTCGCGCGCCTTCGTTTGGACGGACTGCATAGAGCGCTTGAGCACGACCGAGGTGCGAGAAACCGAAACGCCGGTTTCAGCCGAACTCCGAAGGAAGTCGATTTGCTCTGGCGTCCAGGATCGAGATGTCGTGCGGGGCATCAGGTTGCAACGGGACACCACTTGGAAAGTTCCGGCACGCGGATGGAAGTGGCACACATACACCTAGCTGCACACAGCCACTTGAGGGTTACGCTTTCGGATGGGCGCGCAGCCCCCGCCGCATCAGTGTCCGAATTGCCTCCGGCCTTGTCCGTGCGCCCTCCTCAGCCATCCACTTGTCAACAGCTGATAGGTCGTCAGGCTGCAGGCGCACCTGAATCTGTGTGCCTTTGCCAGTGGCCGGGGGCCCGCGCTTTTTCTTTGGTACCAAGGTTTGACGTTTCATAGAATCTCTGGTACCACAGTTTCGGGGCCGGTCAAATGAGCCGGACTACTCGGGGAAGTAAATGAACAATCTAAATCATAAGGCTAGCGCTGCTATCGATCTCTCCACGCCTTTTTGCGCATACACGTACTATACGGGCCTGCGGGCCAAGGGCTGCGATCCCATTGTTGCCAGGGGCGGTCTTCATTGTGGTGTCGTGGGGGATTCGACACGCAACCTCCACGAATGGGCAGCACGCCACGACCCTGACGGCAAGCTCCGGATCGATTACGCGCGCATGATGTGGGCAGTGCGGGCCTCGGATGACGAGGTCATCTTGCTGGGCGCTCGGCAGTCCTGACCGACACTGAAGCGCCTCATTCGCGAGAGTGGGGCGCTTTACTTGCTCTATTTGTCGACCGGCGCTAACGCTGCCTAGGCTGCCTTTGAGGAAATGCGGTGACCAAGGCTCGCGAATTTATCGATTTCTGGACCGAGAACAGCATCCACGCTGTCGAGCAGTATCGGACTGCCGGCGCCTCGCAGGATGTGGCCGAACTCAGCCGGCGTCTTATTGAGGCTGCCAAGGGGCAGGGTATTTCGGAAGCCGACTTGCAGGCCGAAATTGGCGAAATCTCGGATTACATTGGAGACCGGCTCAAGGCGGCGAACGACGCTGAGCGCGAGCGGCGTAAGTCTATCTAAATGGCCAACTGAGGCTACTTGCCTGGTACGAAGATGAGAGACTGGCAGAGCGGACTGGATAAGAGGGCTGCGCCATAGGGGGCGAGCGGTATGCGGTATAATTCGGTTCAGGCGGTGGTTTCGCGTCGTTGTCCGTGGGTCAGCGTTTGCTCTCCGGGACAAAGCCGTCAATCAGCTCGGCGCGCGCTATGCGTTGCACGGCAACGTGCGCTATGCCGGCGAGCGACTGCGCATCTCGGCTCAGTTGATTGATACGAGCAACGGCGCACATTTGTGGGCCGAACGCTACGACCTGATAATGGCCGATGTGTTCGCCATTCAAGATGAAATCGCCGAGCGCGTCGTTGCGGCGATCGAGCCTGAGCTTCTCAAGAGCGAGTCGCGCCTGGCGATTGTCCGCCACACCGGCAACATGACGGCGTGGGACCTGGTGCGGCAGGGCATGTGGCATTTTCACAAGGTAACCCGGGACGGACATCGCACCGCGCGCGATCTGTTCCGCCGCGCCTGTACAGTCGACCAGGATCTCTCGGAGGCGCATGCGTGGCTCGCTCGGGTCAGCGCCGGAATCATCGCGTATGGGTGGAGTGATGACATTATCGCCGACGGCAACGAGGGAACGAAGGCGGCGACCCGCGCGGTCGCGCTCGACCCGCGGGATCCCTATGCGCACTACGCTTTGGCTATCGTGAGCTGCTACGCGGGCTCCGCCAACACCGGCGCGCTCGCAGCGCAGAGCGCGATCGAGCTCAATCCGAGCTTCGCGCTCGCTCACCTCGTTCTTGGGATGGCGCGTCTATTCGATGGCGATGCAGATCGAGCTGTCGCTCCTTTGCGGCACGGTCTCGCGCTCAACCCCAATGATCCGCAGAACGTGGCATGGCATATCCTGTTGGCCTACGCCGAACTTCTTGTCGATTTGCCGGATAAGGCGCTCGAAAGCGCAAACCGAGCGCTGACGCTGCGTCCTGTGTTTGGGCCGACTTTCGAAGTATTGTGCTGCTGCACAATGGCGCTCGGGCGGCGCGACGACGCCCGGCAATGGTCCGAACGCATGAAAGAAGTTCATGGTCCAGAAGGCCACTTCATTGCGCCGATTAGAGCAAGCCGGCCCGGGTACGACAATCGCATCGCTCAGTTATTAAAGGCTGCAGCCGCGTGATCGCCCACAGCGACCGTTGCCTATGTGCGGCCCCATCCCCTGGCCGCGGGTCCCGTCGCCACGGACCCCTCTTTACCCAAGGCGGCGGGGCCTGAAGGCGGGGCAATATGCAGGAGGCTACGATGCGCCTTCACCTCCATAACCCTTCGATCGATTTAGTTGCCCTCGCGGCTGGCACCATTCTGGTGCTGGGGTTTATGGCCGCCATCGCAGTGCTGGTCCGCTGAGCCGACCGTCGAAAAAAATCCGAAAGCGCAGATGCGTGTGCCCGGTCGGGGGACTAAGGAGGAACCGACCGCCTGTCAGAGCTTTTCGATCTTGGGAGTTTTGTTGCCTGCCCACGTGAGTCGATAGAGCTCGCCCGGCGATTCCGTAGTAATGCGACGGAATAAAGCGGCTTCCCAGAACCTGACTCAAGGCAAGGTAGCACTCGCGCGTCGAGGGAGGTCAGGTCATGCGCAACACACGGTTGGCGCTTTTGGCGTTGGGCGCCGGAGTCCTTGCTGGCGTTGTGGGCACAGGGTCTGCGCGAGCGGATTATGATTATCCCTGGTGCATACAGGGCGCGGCATACGACTATCCCGGCTACTGCGCCTATCAAACGCGTGAACAGTGTCTGAAGAGTGTGTCCGGTCGCAAGGGATATTGCGCGGAAAATCCGCGCTTTCACTCAGGCAGGTCTCCGCAGCCGCCAGCGCCGCACAGCCGATACCTAAGTCCCTCCAGATAGCGGGGGCCGGGACTTCCTTCGCGCGGCGTGGGCGCCGGCTCCGGTCCCGGGTCTTCAAAATGGGCAATCGTCGTCGTCATCGGCCGGCTCGTGCAGGTCAGCCTGCCGCCGATAACCTCGAACTCATCGGCGACTTGAGGGTCTGGCCATCGTCAGGTGCAGGATCGAGCCGCCAACGTAGGTCGCAAGACCGGCGGTCGCGCGAAGCAAACGCCGGTGGCCACCGCCCCAAAGCTCACCGACCTCGGCGTCACCTAGACGCAGTCCTCGCGCTGGCAAAGGCTGGCGGCGCTGCCAAAGGCCGAGCAGGAAGAGTTGACAACAGCCCCCAAGCATCCAAGCCATTGTTGGAACAAAAACCCTCTGAGCTAGTTCAGTATCGTTGGTGCTGGGGCTTTTTTCCGGGAGGATGACTATGACCAGAAGCATCCTTGTCAGCCTTGCTATCCTCGCGCTCTCCACTTCCGTCACTTTGGCAGCGCAACGGACTCATCACACTCGCGCGGTGAAGCCAAGCGCATCTGCCGCCGCGATGAACCCAACCCCATACACCCGTCCGAACCCAAACGCCGCATTTGCGCGCATGGGTCCATCTCCGGTCTGGCAGGGCGGTGTGAGCAGCAAGGATCATGCCTTGTATCTAAAGAATCTTCATGACTCCGGGTACAATCCGAAGAGCGATTACGCCAACGGGCTCCTGAAGACGCAATAGCGCCCGGTCTCTCGCCGTCCATGGTCACGGCTGCCTGCAGGCCGCGACCACGCTCTGGCCGCGCATCACCCTGATCGCGGTGATGCCGAACTTCTCGAAGTCGATGCCGGCGACATCGAGCGCGTTGGCGCGGATGATTGCGATCGGCGTGGCACTCAGTCGTGGCACCGAAATTCCGTCACGCTCCCCATTCTTACTTATGTGGCGTGACGGATTTTTGGTGCCATTCTGCGCCAGTTTCCCGGCGCCTTATGGCGCTGGTAGGTTCGCTTGCTGTTGAAGCCGGCAAGCTTCCATGCCGGTATCTCGGCCTTCGGTCTCCCACGAGGGCGACCGGTGCTGCGGGCGGCGCGCGACTTCGGGTGGGCGCGTGCCGCGTCCTTCTCGCGTTTTATGGCGTCCCGATACTCAAAATCAGGATCATCATTGGCACCGAGGAAGCGCAGGTCAAGGGCAGTGCGGTCGCGTACGGTACCGCACACATGCATCGCTGGCGACACACCGTCGCGCGCCTGGTCGCACTGAGCGTCGTTGGAGCTCCCAAGGTGCTGTTCGACCTGTTTGGGCACAAAGACATCGAAATGACGCTTTACTACATGATGTCGGACCCTACGATCGCCGACGAGGCCCTTCTCGTCGCCAAGAGATGACTTACGCGCTGGCAAAAGATGCGGTTACAAACGTCATGGAGGAGGAAGCATCGGGCGCCGCGGCGGCCTCCTTGCGAGAGCAGCTATCATGAGCGATGAGATGGGCACCTTCGATACCAAGACTCTGCGAGAGACGACCGAGGTGATCACGGACAGTGGCAGCTATTGGTCCCTCGTGCGCGAAGGAGTGATCTGCACTAAAGGATTGGGACACTGTGAGACCCGCGTCACCAGCCGCGACAACTCGCCCTCGGTGATGCCGGTCAGCGATAGCTCAAAGCCAATTCGAGGAGGTCGTTCAATTCGAGCCGCAACATCTCGTCGTCGCAATCGCTCGCATCGGTGAGTCGATTGTCGGCGATGACATAGGCACGTTTCTGCTGATCACTCCACCGCGTGCGACGATGACCGGCACCTCCGCGATCCCGATCAATTGCCCCGCCGCGAGCCGCCCGTGACGGCCAGAACCATCCCGTCGTCGGTCGTGAGGATCGGCATTGTCCAGCCCCACTCGCGGATCGATGCCGCGATCTGCTCGATTTGCGCGGCCGAGTGCCGCTGCGAATTGCGCTCATAAGGCCCTAGCCGCTCAATTGGCTATGTTTCCACGGCCGGCTTGTTCGCCAAGTGTCCTGCACCAAGGTGCCGCACTGTCCCTTGATACAACGAACGTGAGAACAGTGGTTGAAATCTCTCGTTTTTACGGAGATCTAGTATCTTGAACTTCTCACCCTGCGCAAGAAAGTTTGACTTCGGCTGAATTGATTGTTCGGGAGTCAGCTCATGTTTGTGCGCATCACCACAGACCGGACGCCTCGTCCCAATTCGCTCAATGATCTCGGCCTGACGAGCAGTTCAAATCCGGTCGTCAGTTTAAGTGAATTCACTTACAAAAAAGGCGCCGAAATCTATGGCGAGAAGGAGCCTGCCGAGTTCGTCTATCAGGTGAGAAGCGGAGCGGTGCGAAGCTACAAATTGCTCTCGGATGGTCGGCGCCGGATCGGTGCGTTTCACTTGGTCGGCGATATTTTTGGGCTGGAGAACGGTGGGACGCATCGATTTACCGTCGAAGTGGTCGTTAAGACCACTATTCGCTTGATTAGGCGGCAAAGCCTCGAGGCGGTGGCCGAGACTGACGCTGTTGTCTCACGCAATCTGCTGAGCATGACGACAGGCGACCTACAGCACGCGGAAAACCATGTGCTGCTGCTGGGCCGTAAAACCGCACTGGAAAAGGTAGTCGCGTTCTTGCTTGAGATGGACGAGCGGCTGACCGCCGCTGGTGTAATGTCGCTGCCAATGACGCGCCGTGACATCGCGGACTACCTTGGTCTGACGCTCGAAACTGTGTCTCGTGGGCTGTCCCGACTGACGCGGGCATCCTCGGATTCATTGGCAGCAATCAACGCGAGATCGTGCTTCTCGACCGGCAGCGGCTTGCGAGCTTCGCCCTGCAAGATTAGCACGAAGTCGATAAATCTGAGCTGGTGCCGAGCCGCAGAAAACTTGCACTCAGGAGGAAGGAGAAGGCACACTTGCCTGAACGCCTGCCAGAGCGGCTTGGAGAGCCGCTTCTTTCGTATGGTCGAGCGACGTCTTCAACACAGTGCCGCCTTCACCCTTGAGACCTTCAAGCACTTTGTCGGCCGTCACCTTGCGAACCAGCACGAAGAGGGCAGCGGTTCCGGGCTGAATGGCGGCAGCCGTTTCCTTCATCCATTTGTCCTCGATGCCGATATCGGTCAGATATCCGCCAAGAGTGCCGGACGCCGCACCGAGGGCAGCGCCCGCCAGCGGCATCAAAAAGATCAAGCCAATAAGCGCTCCCCAGAACGTGCCCGAAACTGCCCCCGCGGCGGTGGTATTGATGAGCTGGTTAAGTTTGATGTGACCTTGAGCGTCCTTCACCGCGACTACCGCATCACCAAGCTCAATCAGGTACTCTTTCTGCATTGTCAGAAGTTTCTGGCGAACTTCTTCCGCCTTTGCTTCGGTGGGAAACGCGATCACGACTAGATCACTCATGGTAGTTCTCCTTTTGGGAACTTGACCGCAGACCAAATGATTGTCGCTGCTATTGATCTACATCAAATCTTCCATGCAAGAGCGCATAACGCTCCTGAACGGCTTCGTCTTCGCGAGCTTGTTCGGACCAGCCAGCGCATCGCGGAACTCACCGTTCAACCATCCAAATAGGAGGGAGGAGTATGATGCTTCGGTATGCACTCGCCGCTCTCGCAGCAACCGTTCTTATTGTCGCAAGCCTCGTTCCCGATGACGCATTTGCTCGCCGTGGTGGAGGTGGCGGCTTTCGCGGTGGAGGAGGATTTCACGGCGGCGGGATGCGCGCTGGTGGCTTCCATGGCGGAGGCATGCGCGCTGCCCACGTCCGGGGCGGTGCCGTTCATGCCGGACGCATCCATGGTGGTCGCGGCTACCGCGTGGCCGGAGGTCCTCGGCCTTCGCATCCAATAGCGGGCCGTCCGGGCCGTCCGATCGCGGGTCATCCGGGCTACGGGCGCGGCTACTATCGCCCGGGTTCGGGCTATGGTGCCGCCGCTGTGGGGGCTGCTGCTGCGGCCGGAGCCTACGGCTACTACAACAACTACAACAGCGGCTGCTACTACGACGCCTCCGGCAACTACGTTTGCCCGGGTCAGTATCCTTATGGATATAGGTACTGACTAAATCGATCGAGCGCGGACGGCGACCCTTGGGGCCGCCGCCCGTTGGCACGGTTCTCGCCACCCTTGGTTCTTCTTCCTCGCGGGCTTAGGATGGGCATGAGCGATACATAGCCTGTAGTGGATTTCCGCGCAGAAATATGGTGCGAGGCGTTAAGCCGCCGCGATGGGCGATCCAGCGGCGCACTGGCGAAGGGTACATCAAATAGACCATGCGGGTCGCGCCAAAGTTAGTAACAGGCCGTCCGCGAGGACCAATATCCCTCGCGGCGTGGAACGCTAGCTCGGCCCGCGAAGTCACAAATCCTGTCCGTTGGTATTGTCGCAAGCACGATGGTGCAAGCCGACGTGCAGAAACCATCGATGATCACATTCTGGCCCGAAGCGCGGAGGCGTTGATACTTGTAGATGTATTTGCCTATTCGTCCGCCGGGGTCATCTGTGATCCGCACGGCGGCACAGTTGGCGGGAGAGCAGAATACTAAGAGGATGACGATCAACAATCCCGCCCAGCATTTCATGCTGTCGTTCCCCCGATAGATTGGACAGCCCGTGCAGTTTGCTCCCTGCCAATCCTCTTAGATCGGATGCATCCAAGCTTGATCTAAATCAACGGCGGTTCTGACGAGGTCCCCAGACATCGGCCAGCTCGCCGACGCACCAGCGGCTCCGACCTGTTGGGCCAAAGGCGGAAATCGGTTCTCGGCGCGGCCGAACGAATCTCACTTCCGGGGCGCCGGCTCGCCAAATATCCTTGCGCGGCTTTAAAGGGTTGGTCGACGTGTTACGGTAACAAATCCAGTAATTCAGTGGTCCTGCCCAGCTGTATAATCTGAGCGACCTTTGACGCGTGTGATTTCGATCTTGATCGTCATGCCGTGCTATTAACTCCCGACAAGTGGTCTATCTTCTGTTGGGTCTCCGAGCCGGTAGAGCCGATTCCAAGTGCGAGCCCACTTGCGGTTACGGTCGAGCCAGATCAATTGTGACGTATGAATTGCCCGGGCGCTAGTATACAGCGGATGGCCGCTTACATATCCCACTAACACGAAGACGACCGGCAACGTACCGTGTTCGACCTTGGGCTTCACAAGGATCGCGCGCCAGCTCTCAAGCAGTGGGGCGCAGGCGAGTTCGGACGGCGGCGGCTCCTCACCCTTCAGATATGACTCGAAGTCGAGCTTTAGCTGTCCGGTTGCGTCGATGTCGTCGGTTGACATGTGCAGGATTCCAAATTCATCTAGGCATTGCTCATGCTTTCGGGCGAGCTTGGAACGTCAGCGGATTGACAAAGACGTGCAGCTTCTTGCCCATTTTCCATTGCCATCCAGCCACGCTGATCTGTCGTCTTCGCCAGCTTTGGATTCCTGGTCCGGTCTGGGTGCCTCCTGCACCAGCGACATTCAGTGCCTGACCGCGCTGGCATTTCGCGCCTTGATCGTAGCTTCCAAAATCTTCTGCAGCTTGCGGATGCTCAATCCGGTCCTTTCCCAGGCGCGGGCTATCACTTCGAGTTCGTCATGAGCTAGGGGCCACACGAATCCGTACTCCCCACTCTCGACGGCGAGCTCCTGAAGCACGTTTGCTGCAAGGAGCGGCAGATCAAGGATACGGGGCGCCGGCACCTTGATGATACGGAACCGGTCTTTCAAGGGAGCGGGGAGGGACTCGACCGAGTTCGCGGTAGCGATGTACGAGATGAAGGACAAGTTGAGCTCGGCGTCGAGCGAGACGTCGCGGTGCCTCGCCGCAGTCTCGCGCTCGAGAAATGGCAACAGAGCGTCCCAGAGTCGGCCGTTGTGCGTCGAGGTGCCCGATTTATCCGCTTCATCGATCATCACAATAGGATTGGCAATGCGCATCTGGTTGATGGCGCGCGCTGGTGCTGACGGAATACTACTGCTCCACGCTTTGGGGCAACCGCCGAACATGTTGTCGGAAGCGCCGGAGCCGTCATAGCGGTAGACGCCAATCCCGAGTAGATCACCGAGCCGGCGCACCAGACGCGACTTGCCGACCCCAGCAGGCCCAGTTAGCAGGACCGCCTTTAGCCACACTGGCTCGCCTTCCCGCAGGTCGCGCAGCACAAGATCGATGGCAGTGGTGGCGTGCGGGTATTCCGTCATCAGCGTCGTCCGCACGGTATTGAGATCGCGCGCGACGACCAGCGGCAATCTCACATCGAGGAGGTCCTTGAACCCGGACTGATCCTTGCTAAGCGTGGTTGCCTTGTCCTTCTGTATGACGACAACACTGAAATCTTTGGGCTCGTATCGATGCTTGGGTCGAGTCTGCTCATCTGTGACGGCTAGGTCGCTGGGGGCCCTCTCCTGATCCAGCATCTCGAGCCGAGTAATGAAGAAGATGCTATGCTCATCGTCTCGAAAATCGCCTCTTGCTGCGTTCCACCAAACGCCCAGGCGCCGCAAGGCGTGATTTCTTGTGATGCTGGCAACTGGCCAGTCCCAGAGATGCTCGATGGCGTAGCCAAGCTGCGGCAGCACGATCTCAAACGTTTGCGGTTTGGCCGGGTCGGCAGCGAGCATTAGTGCCGCGATCGCCTCCTGGCCGTGGCCTGCCGCGAACAAGAGGTCGGCGAGCTTCCGGCAGGCCACCTTGCTGCGCTCCTTTTTGCCGGACCAGAAATCGCCGGCAACCTGATCGCGCGATACATTTTCGATCTCGCTAATGCGAGACCAGAAGAGCAACGCTGCGGGCGGCCAGCCGCGCTGCCACAGGAGCTTCACCGGCAAAGGCATCGAGGAGCTCTTGGTTGTTACATCCTGAGGCATATCAATTCCTCGCTATGCACAGGTCGCACTTTGCGCAAGATCGCTCCGCGATCCGCCGGCGGATGAGCGCCGCACAGCTGCGTCACAACGCACTGAGATCTTCTGGAACGTTGCCGAACTTGCGAATGATCTTGGCGTCCTGGAAATCCCCCTTCGCGGGATCACCCGTCCGACTGAACGCAAGCGCGCCGACATAGCCAGGCTTGTGTGAGAGGGCCTGGGCGCGCATCACCGCTGAGTTCGGATTGAAGCACTGGACAGGCTCGCCAGGCGCGATGCCGCCATCCGTCGCGATAAAAGGCAGAACGACGTAGTAGGTGACCTCGGGCATTCCAGTATCCCTATCGTGCATCTCGTACCCACCGGCGCAATCCGTTCCAATGCGGGTGTGCGACGCAGTGCCGTTAAACCGTCCGCGCTGCCTCGTTCGTCAACAGTGATACGGCCGATGATCTCTCGGCGGAGCTGCGAATGAGCCGAACCACCGAGTACTTTGCGGGGGCGTAATTTCAACGGCCGTCGATATCGGTCATAACCAGCCTCATTAGATTTCGATGACGAAGTTTGGATCGAAGCGTGGGTTGTCCCAGGCACGCACCGGGATCGTACGGGCCTAGGCGGCGCGCTCGGCTCGGGATCGGTGCATGATGCGTGACGACCACCAGGGGCCCGCCGCGCGGCTTGCGCATTTCGGCTTCGAGGAAGGCGCGGGCTTGGAGGTGCCGAGCTAGGGCGTGTCCCGGCCGGAAGCGATCAAGATAGCGGTTGATCCTGATCTTGCGGAAGTCGTTCATCCGTTCGGTGGCCACCATCATTGCGCGATGCTGATCACCGAACAGATCGAAGTCCGTCCATAGCGTCGCACCGGCGAAGGCGACGTCACCGATTCGGATGGAGTCGTGCTGCAGCACGTGCACGTTCGTGCCGGCAGCCGCGGCCCTGGCCTTCTCGAGCGTTCGTAGGATGTCGGTGCCGTAGGCTTCGTGATTGCCCATGACATAGATGACGGGGCGATCCGTCACGCGCTCACGCAGCCAGTTCACCCCGCGCTCCGCGCGTGGAATGAGGTCGCCGGCGACCACCAGAACGTCGAACCGAGGACGCGCATCGCCAGACGGCAGGTCCCAGCCGCGGGTCAGTTCGACATGCAGATCTGACAGGATCCACAACAGCACGGTTCAGTCCTCGTCGATTGGATGGTCGTCCAGCGGCTCGGCCTGGCTCAGCGCCTGCACGATCCGGTCGATGAGTTCTTCAGGCATCTCGTCTATGCCGAGTGCGAACTGCACGCCGGGCGAGCCGCAGCGCGGGCATTCGTGCCGCGTCGGATCGTAGGTGAACTCACCTTCCTGGCCGCATGCGCGGCAGCGAAATCTGGCCATCGCTATTCCTCCGCCGGCGTCCACCAAGTAATCCTCACAGACCGCCCACTCGCGGCCGGTATCGATCCAGAAGATCTCTCCGGTCGCCTGGACCCGGCCGTTCTAGTCGACTCCCATCAAAATGGTGGCCGGGCTGTAGAACTCGTCGTCTTCCGGATAGCAGATCAGGTCGATGCCGAACTGCGCGCCGCAGCGTCCGCTGGGGGATATCCGGGTCGATCTCGTTCGGATATCCGGGGCGCCGGCCAGTGCGGCACCGAGCAGAAAGAGCCTCGATCTTGAGACGGGCGATCTCGGCACGAACGATTGCCGGCACCACCTGCCTGAGGATCTGCCATGTCGTCTCGGTGCCGGAGATGTCGGTTCGGAAGCGAAACTTGAGATTGCGGTCGAACACCGTCACGTCGCCGTCGGTCCGCACGTAGACGAACCTCGTCGCGAGCTCGCCGTCCTGCATGATCGTGATGACCTTCATGCTCACAGCATTCCGCAACGTTCCGTATTTTTCCTTGATCTGCGTTGCGTGAAACGTCTCGTTGTCGGCCGCCCAGATGTGGGCGCAAGGTCGCTCGGCGAGATCGCCCCAGCCGTCTCTGGCGCCTGGAAAACCCTTGGCCGATGGCGGATCGCCGCCTAGGTAGAGGAGATCGGGACAACTCTCGACCAGCTCAAGCCGCCATTTCCGCAGGGAGCCCGACATCACGCGACCTCAACAGCAATGCCAATTCCTAGAACAAAGCAGGAACATAGATTGGAGTCAACCGTCTTATATATTTATATAAGAAAAGTCGTGAGCGCCCCCGCGCGAAAGAAGCTGCCAGCTTCGACAAAATTGGCGACATTTCAGTTAGATGCTGCATGCCGCAGCCAGATAAGGGGCGACATTGCAAGCAAAAATGGACAAGCAGTCGCGCCGGACGGAATAAGTCGAAATCATGCGGCGAGGCCGAATTCTAGGCCAGCTCTCTTCCGTCGTTTCTCAGTCTGCCGACTCTAGTCGCTCAATTGGAGTAGAGAGGTGGATGTCGGTTCGGTTTAGAATTGAGTCTGAGGAGCAAAAAAACCTAACGACTCAAAGGGGAATTTTGCGCAGGATTCGAGTCAATTTTGGTTCCATCGGAGTCAACCATCCGATTTTCGTTGTTCCATCCGAGTCCAGTCGCAACTGGTCGTTCAATTGCCTCCCTGATACCGGCCGGTCAGGGCCGCTTTGACATGACCGTCGACGATTAAGGCACAACCGGTCCTCAGGGGTTCAATCGATGCCTTGGTGGTACGGGCGGACGCTGCTGGCGCTGCCAGCCTGCGCTTCTCGCGCGTGGGAAAAACCCCGCCTGTCGGGGACTGCTGATCAACTGCCCGCGGTCCCCTAGGTTCCTGTCGCGCTAGATGCGCGCCAACGCACAGACGACGCGCACCCGCGGCCTTAGAATGCAAAACGTCCGGCGGAAGGCTGCCGGCAAGTAAGAGCCGCCCAGTGTCGCAAAGCGAACCGAGCGCAAATCGAGACTCGATTACGCTGCGGGCGCTTGGCCATACATAGGAACGGCTATTGCCATATGAGACCTACGCACTCGTAGTTGACGCCATGGGGGTCATCGTCCTCGCGGTATTGATCGTCGGACAGCGATCACGTCGGCGCGCCCGAGGCCGATGGACGTCCGGATAAACGCCGCCCTATGCAAGCTAACCGTGGTTGGCGAGTCCTTCTCCCAGGGCGATTGGACGGTTGCGAGGTCCGGTTGGGTTAGCCTCCAATGCCGGGGCTTGCTTCCTACGGCGGGTCAGTTGGCGGCCTCTGTCCTCAACCGCCGGACATAGGTGCCGGACTCGTGCAACGCGGCGAGCTCCTGCCAGGCGGCTTGGAAGCCGACGCCCGGCCTCGCTCTGTTTGGACCTGAAGCCGCTCGGTTTTTTAGGCTAGCCGTTTTTTATTGGACTTGTGAAATAGCTCACAATTGGAATGCGTAAGCCGGGGCATAACGTTCGCGCATCGAAAGCCGGAGCATGCCCATGAAATTTCAAAGTTCAGGGACGCTCGCGCTTATGGCTGTCGCCTTCGTCGCTGCCGTGGCAATGACCGTCAGTTACCCACGAGCCTCCTTCGAGCCCAGCTTGGGAGCGAATTGGCAATGCAGCCGGGTCGCGTTTCTCCTGACCAGTTGTTCGCAAATCGGGCGCAACGCCAAAATGGCTTGGCGCGCAACAATTGCCGCGGCGTTAGAAGCAGGAACCGCCGTTCATCCCACCGACCGGCGTTAGACGGACCGGGACACTCGCATTAGGTCGGCTCGCTCGACCATGCAGGCCAGTTTGACGCTGGCTATGTCGCAAAACTTTGACAGACGAGTGCGAATTTCGTCAGCGCTGGGATTTCAGGGCCCAGACCGCAATGTATGGCGGGCGCTGCTGAGCGAATATATTCCGCTCGTGCGGCGTTCAGCATCCTCTCAACGTCGGGAGCAGGGCATGTTTAACGTCGAAATGACTGCGATTCTCAGGGCGGTGCTCGAGGAAGTTTGCGAGAATATTCCCGTCAATGAGATCGGCGCCAGAGCGCGCGTTGCGTCGAAGATCCTCGAAGCTGCGGCACAGGGGCAACTCTCGATAGACGCGTTGAAAGCGGCAGGTCACAAAGCCCTGAACTCACCCACCATGTGGCGCTAATATCTTCTCACCGTGGAAATGGCCCGCCGTTTCACGCTGGCGAGCCTCTCACCTTCTCGATGGGCGGCCCCTAAACGCGCGAGTACGTAGGCCGAGCATCTGACCATCCAGACGAAGCGCCGATTTAGACGGCGATATAATGGCCGCTCGCTCTTATGTCGGAAATCGTACAGTCAGGCGTCCGCAGTCAAGCTACGCTCCACTTCGGGGAAAACCTTTGTTGTTCGGAGACACTGACGTTGGCGACCGGTAAAGTGAAGTGGTTTAAACGACCATATTCAGCCCGATGACGGCGGCTCAGACGTCTTCTTGCACATCAGTGCCGTCGAAAAAGCCTGGTACACGGGCTTGGCCGAGGGCGCGCGGATCAGCTACGCGCTGAGGGCGGGGCGCTCGGGTAAAATGTCCGCGGAAGATCTGCGGATCGGCTGACGGGAAGACCGCGTCAATTGCCGGCCTCTGCGCGCGCTGCGCGAAGTGATGGACCGGAATCCCGTTGCAGGTGACCGTGAGCCAGCCGGGCGGATCTATGGCCGGCGCAGGAACGACTGGCAAATATTCGATTGCGGTAACTGAAAAACAGGAAGAGACTTTGACGGTCTGACCCAACAAGCCCCTACGGCTATCACCGAAGGAGGAGGGAATGACCGCTTATAATTACGGATGGAAGCCGCCCACTGCCGCCCAACGTGAGGCGCAAAGGGTCTTCAAGGAAACCGATGCCAAAGTAGCGATGTCCGAGTACGAACGTATACAAGCGGCGTTTCATGCAAACCGCGAGAGATTAAAGGCTGAACGACTTGCTCGTGAGGCCGAAGCGGCGGCCCGGAAGCACAAAAACCTGATCACGGCCCACTCTCCGAATGTGCATGGCGGTCTGCGGCACCGCTGATACGAGCATTCAAAATTATCGATCGGAAAGGGCGGGCACTTGCGAAGTGCAAGCCGGCTTAGGCGCATGGCGTCGGACAGTTCTCGATAGACCTTGATAGCCTCGGTTACGTCTTCCGAATGGAAAACTTGCGAAGCAGCCTCTGTTGTTCCACAACGAATGAGACCACCCCCGATTTCACGCCCTGATCGAAAACCGGTCGAAGGCCGTCAACGTCTGCAGGCGCGGCTCTACGTCTTGGAGATAGATCTCGGTCTTGAGAAACGCGATTTCGTCGTCGAGCTTGCTCTCCTCGACGTCGACGTACCATGACCGCGGCCTGCCATCGCTTCCATCGCTCCAACGATAGCCGCGCCGCCTGAGGGAGTCCTTGAGGTCGAAAGGCGATCGCTCGGCCCACACCCGCATCGTCTTCTTGCGGGCCTGCTCGAGCAAGGCGACAAGTGCGGGCTTGCCGGTCGCCGGCAGCTCGAGTGCGAGAATCTCAAGCAGGGCATAGCAATCATCGACCGCCCTGTGTGCCTGGTGGAAGAAGCCGGCGCCGTTCAGGAGGTAGCCCAGGCGAGAGCCCTCGAAGCCGTTCTTCCTCCACTCGACCTCCGTCGCCGAACAGCCCCAGGCCTTCCGTTGAAATACTGGCCAGTAACGCTCGGCGAATTTGCGGTCGAAGCTCGCGTTGTGGGCGATGACGATCACTGCGTCGTCGGCGAACGATGAGACGGCTGCCTCGTCGATCCGCTGCCCTGCGACCATCTCGTTCGTGATCCCCGTGAGCGCAATCACCTCCGGCGGAATTGGTGCGGACGGTTCGTTGAAGGATGAGAAGACATCCCTGAGACCCGCGATTTGCCCGTCAGGCAGGTAGTCGAACTTGACCATTCCAAGCTCGATGACCTCGTCCTTCTGCTGATCCAAACCGGTGGTCTCCACGTCGAGTAGGATGCCCGTCTTAGTGGTTTGACCGTCGGATGGAGTGTAGGTCTCCCGGCGAACCAGGCGCCGAAGGACGCGATAGTCAGCGGATTTGGCCAATGCCTCAGCCATGGCGGCCAGGGTTAGGTCGTTCTCAAGCATTGGGTGTTGCGGTCCTCCGGCTGCGGCTCCCGCGCATCGCGGCTGGTCGGTACAAATCTAATCCGGGTCAAAGCCCGAAATCCAGTTGCGGCTCCGCATCATCCCCGAATTGAAGGGAAGACAGCGACACCCCCAAAAGGCGAACCGGCTTGGGAGGAGGCGTGTTTTCCTCCAGCAGGCCGATCGCCAGTTCTGCGAGATCATTCCGGTTCGCGACGGCCGCAGGGACGGACCGGCTGCGTGTGGTCGAGTTCGGCAGCCAATCATCCCCGACACCTTTGCGGGACGGCATCTACTGGTATGTCGTTGCGCAAAAGGTCCTGAACCTGCTGTTGAAGTACTATTGGTGTTTGGCCCGCATCCCGGAGCCACCGTACTGTCCCATCGACCGGATCATCATCGAGTAGACGGCCCTTGCGAGGAAAGTTCAACTGAACCGAGATCGAGACCGAAGCCGAGTATCGCGCCGTAATCGAAGAGGTCAGGACGAAAACTGGCAGCGAAAGCCTAGCGCGTTGAGGATTAAGAGTTTACGTCTGACTGTAGGCTGTTATGAGACTGCTGCGTCGCGCTCTTCGGTGATTGCATAAGTATCAGGCAAGGACGGAAAATGAAAATGCGCACCAGTGGTCAAACCAGCCGAGAACCCAAGCTTTGGGAGGCCGATGTGAGTCGGTTCAAGCCAGAAGAGGGTTCGGGCATCTGGGTAAAGCGCGGTGATGAACTCGGCTATCTCAAGTATGACAGGCTTGGGGAGGAATGGCTGGCTTCCAACTTGGCGAACTGGTTCTTGCGCCGGTCGCAAAGGTCGAGTGGGGAATCCTCGCTGGTAACGCAGCTGTGGTCTCTCGTGTGCGCAGTATTGATAGCATCCCTCTATCTCGCGCAAAGCGCGCACAAGAAGACATAATCGCTGCCCTAAAAAAGGCGAGCGGTCTCATCCCGTTTTTGCTCTGGATTGGGGCTGGAGACCACGGCAAGGACTGCAACTTCGTAGTCACTCCCGATGGAGAAGGTAACCTCTATATTGAAGCCATAGACCTCGGAAATTGCTTCGAGTGGAGGGCCGATGGGCTGTATCTCTCCGGCGAAGGCCGCCTTGTGCAGTTTGCGAGGCGGCCTGAGGATTTGACCTTAAGTCTAGCTTTAAGGTCACGTCGGGAATGCAGGTCAATGTGTTGGGCGCCGAGCGTCGGCGGCGATGGAGTTACGACGAGAAGGTCCGCCTTGTCGAAGAGACGTTGCAGCCCGGCGAGACGGTCTGCGGGGTGGCACGCCGGCACGGGGTGGCTCATAGCCTGCTGTTCACCTGGCGTCGACAGGCGCGCCAGGGGCGACTGGGCGGAGATGCTGCGCCCGCTCTTGTTCCCGTCGAGATCACGCCGGTGGCGGCTCCGATCTCGATCGGCGCACCACAACTGGCGTCTTCACCGCCGGCGCAGCGTTCAAGGGCTGGAATCATCGAGATTGAGCTCGGGGGCGGCTGTCGCGTTCGCGTTGACCGTGACGTGGACGTTGAGGCGCTGCAGCAGGTTCTTGAGCTCTTGCGACGACGATGATTCCGATTCCGAGCGGCGTCAGAGTCTGGATCGCGACCGGCCACACCGATATGCGCCGCGGCATGCGAAGCCTGGCTCTTACGGTTCAGGAGAGCCTGAAGCGCGATCCCCATGCCGGCGATCTCTATATCTTCCGGGGCCGCAGCGGCGATCTGGTCAAGATTCTTTGGCATGATGGGTTGGGCATGTCGCTCTATGCCAAGCGCCTGGACCGAGGCAAGTTCATCTGGCCTTCGGCGTCGGACGGCGCGGTATCGATCTCAGCGGCACAGATGGCCTATATGCTGGAAGGGATCGACTGGCGGAATCCACAACTGAGCTGGCGACCGAGAAGCGCGGGTTGAGCACCAAATCCAGCAGATTTTGTATTTTTGGGGAGTCCCAACGCTTCCAATCTGTGATTCACTGCGTCGCATGGATGCCGAGCGCGACGCTGTTCCGGATGACGTTGCTGCCCTGAAGAAGGCGCTGGCAGTCGAGCGCGCGAAGGGTCTGGAGATCGCCGCTGAACTTGCGGTCGCCCATGCGAAGGCGTCCGAGGACGAAGCTTTAATTGCCCAGCAGAAGCTGCAAATTGCCAAGCTAAAGCATCAGATCTACGGCCAGCGGTCGGAGCGTTCGTCGCGCCTGATCGAGCAGTTGGCATTGGCACTCGAGGAGCTGGAAGCCGACGCCACCGAGGACGAGCTGGCGGCGGAACAGGCCGTGGCCAAGACGACGACGGTGCGCGGATTTACGCGCCAGCGCGGCGAACGCCAGACGTTCCCTGAGCATTTACGGCGCGAACGAGTGGTGATCGAGCCGCCGACGGCTTGCGAGTGCTGCGGCAGCAACCGTCTGCGCAAGCTCGGCGAGGACGTGACGAGGACACTGGAAGTGGTACCGCGCCAGTGGAAGGTGATCGAGACGGTGCGGGAAAAGTTCTCCTGTCGCGACTGCGAGAAGATCAGCCAAGCCCCGGCGCCATTCCATGCCGTCGCACGGGGATGGGCCGGCCCGAGCCTGTTGGCCATGATCATGTTCGAGAAGTTCGGCCAACATCAGCCTTTAAACCGCCAGGCTGAGCGCTACGCCCTGGAAGGCGTGCCGATCGCGCTGTCGACCATGGCGGACGCCGTGGGATCGGTCAGTGCGTCGCTGGATCCCCTGCTGCGCCTGGTCGAAGCCCATGTGATGGCGGCCGAGCGCCTGCATGCCGATGATACGACGGTGCCGGTGCTGGCCAAGGGCAAGACCGATATGGCACGGTGC
This sequence comes from Bradyrhizobium sp. Rc2d, assembly GCF_900099855.1. NCBI lineage: Bacteria > Pseudomonadati > Pseudomonadota > Alphaproteobacteria > Hyphomicrobiales > Nitrobacteraceae > Bradyrhizobium > Bradyrhizobium sp. Rc2d. Next base: position 23,778 of record NZ_FNCU01000057.1, read on the forward strand.
TGGATCTACGTCCGGGACGATCGGCCGTTTGGCGGCGCCGGGCCGCCGGCGGCGATGTTCTACTACTCCCGCGACCGCAGGGGCGAGCATCCCCAGGCGCATCTGGCGGGGTATGCCGGCATCCTGCAGGCCGACGCCTATGACGGGTACAACCAGCTCTATCTGGCGGGACGCCACCCTGGACCGATCCGGGAAGCGGCGTGTTGGGTCCATGCGCGGCGCCCATTCTTCGCCATGGCCGATATCGAAGAGAATGCGCGTCGCAAGGCCACCGGCAAGAAGGAGATCCCGCTCTCGCCGATCGCGGTCGAGGTCGTGCGGCGGATCGATACGCTGTTCGAGATCGAGCGCTCCATCAATGGCAGGAGCGCCGAAGAGCGTCTTCAGATGCGACAGACGCTGAGCCGGCCTCTGGTCGAGGACCTTCAGGTCTACATGCGCGAGCAACTCGCCAAGCTGTCCCGTGGGCACGACCTGGCCAAGGCGTTCAACTACATCCTGAAGCGGTGGACGAGCTTCACGCTGTTCCTGGAGGACGGACGAGTCTGTCTCTCGAACAATGCCGCCGAAAGAGGCTTGCGAGGCATCGCTCTTGGACGAAAATCCTGGTTGTTTTGCGGCTCTGATCGCGGCGGACGGCGCGCGGCTTCCATGTATAGCTTGATCATCACGGCCAAAATGAATGGCGTCGATCCACAGGCCTGGCTCACGGATATCCTTGCCCGCATCGCCGCCCACCCAGCTCACCGGCTGGACGAGCTTCTGCCCTGGAATTGGACGCCGGCGTCAGCGTTCTCCGCTCGAGCGGCATGACCACGCACGTCAACAAGGTTCATCACGTCACCACCATCACCCAGGTCGCAAAGGACCTCGGTGAAGACGAAGACTGGCTGCGCGACATTGCCATCGAAATGGAGATCGAGGACGGCCTGATCTGGGTCTATGGCGTCGGCGAAGATGGTGTTCAGGCGTTCACCGACTTTGGCATCGAAAACCTGATCGAGCTCGTCAGGTTCTACAAAGAAAACCCCAAGCTGCTCACGCGCTGGCAACGGGAATGATCCAACCAGCCTGCGGCCTACGCCGGATGCGTACGATGGGCTTGACGGCGTAGCGATTATTCAGCAGCTCATGGACAATCGTGATGCTGGCTGCGTTGAGGCAGTCTTGGCAGCAATTGAATCGCTGAGCGACGAGTGCATCCTGGAATCTTGCAAGCAGTCGGGAATAGGCAATTCCGACGAAATTGCCGCTAAACTAGTGTCACGTAAAAAGGCGCTCCGTAGCTGGGTTTCGTCACTGCTCCGCCAAGAGCCATGACGCTTACACTCTGAATCATGCAGGTTTAGGTGCCCCGGGTGCGGTCTTACGGGTTGTCTGTCATCCCAGATACGCCCGGTAGCGATGGGGTCGAGCTTGTCTGCCTGATCAGGGCCCACTCCTGCCAGCGGGTGATCCGATCCGGATTGATGCTTTCCGCCTGTAAGACGACGGGGCTCGAACCACTTACTCGTAGCTAATAGAACTCACTATTCGGCGAATTACTGGCGCGGCGATCAGCACAATGGGCACCATCAAGGTCCAGGACGTCAGCCAAGTCCCGAGCCAGCTGAGGATGAACACGCCCTCCTTAACAAGGTGAAAATTCGCTACGCCGGAAGCAATCGCAGCTGTCAGGCCGGATTGGATCACGCCAAACACGAAGTGCCCGTGTTTGCGGGATATTTTCGGCAAAAAATGCGTTGTCATGCTGCTGCGGACTTTGATTTCCGATTGGCCTCCAGCCGCCGATCGACGAGGTTTACAACTTCCTCGAGGATTGGATGGCTCATGCCGCTCTGCATTGCGACGAGCTGAACCAGTTTATCCGCCCGTTCGATGTTGGGAGCGCCATTATTCAACGCACGAGCGGCTGACGCAGGACGCGATAGGCCGTCGGCGGCTGCGGCGTACTTCTCGAAGCTAACCAACTCGTCCCGCAAGGCGCCAACACTCACGCACACGTCGAGCACAAAGTCGTAGATGGATCGCGAGGCTTCCAGGTCAGAATGGACGGCCTCTCGTGCCGTTCGCATACCGTCTTCAGTAATGCAGCGATAGTTGCCGGCCATCAGCATCGCCCATTTGGCCAATGGAACGAACTTGGATTCGTAGAACCGCAGCTTCACCGGCAACTCAATCCTGCCTTCGGTCGTATCGAGCCGCGCGTCATTGATCTCCCGCTCCAACTGTCGGAGGATCTCGTTCCCCGTCTCGATATCGAAGCGTGCAACCTTGAAATTGGTCGGCAGCGTGACCTGAAGTACGTTCACCTTCTCGTCTGGCGGCCTAATCGCTTGCGGGTCTGGACTGCACAGCGTGATGGTCGCCGGATCGAAATCATCCCATAAGGCCGGCGTTGTATACGCCGGCTTGAGCAGTTCAGAATTCACTCCCGGAATGCGCCTCATATAGGGTAGTGGAGGCATGTTCATGATCGACATGCACGGCACATGCGACATCGCGATCGCTTTAAGAAGTTCTCTAACGCCCGGCGATCCATACTGTGGCTCCTGCATCGCTAAGCCGATGAGGTCGAATTCTCGCGGATCGACCTCCGCGGCTTCCGCCGCAGAGACTCGGCCGGGTAGCCGCCGCGAATCGAGTTCGACCGGTTCGCTTCGGCCGCGAACCGGAATCCTGACGCGAAAGCCCTCGGAATTGATGAGGTCCGCCTCCGCCGGCAGGCAAACCAGCTTAATTGAATGACCGCCAAAGAGGATCTTCGACGCGAGAAGTGAACCGTACGATGCACCCAGGATAAGAATGTTGTACTTGGACATGGAGCCTTCCTTCAGCTTAATTCTGGTATCGTTATCTTGCTGGGTAATCGCTACGCTGGTACGGACGAAAGGATCTCGGCAAGTGCCGAGAGTCCATGGGCTCGATAGTCGGGCGCCAAGCCGTGTTCGTCCATCTGCATGCGCAGCGCCTTGAACATCGTCAGCGGCGGCACAAGATCGCTATTCCGGCAGGCTTCCGCCATCGCTTCAGGCGATACCCGCTCAATCCAGACCGTGTTCAGGCCAACCGACTTTGCACCGATGGCATCCCATGGATTGGAGGAAACGAACATAACCTGCGCGGGCGTGACCCCGAGGTGGTGTTCGATTAGCGAATAGGCCTCCGGGCTAGGCTTGAATATCCGCTTCGAGTCGATGCTGATGGTTGCGTCGAGGATTGCGTCCAAACCGGTATTGCAAACGAGGGTGTTCAGCATGTCCGAGCTGCCATTTGATAGTATGGCGAGCTTGTACTGCCTCAGATCAGTCAGGGTCCGCCTCGCGTCCGGATAAAGATCGAGATGTACGTACTTGTCCATGATCCGCTCGAACACGCCGGCATCGTACTTCAAGCCGAGAGTTCTTAATGTGTATGCGAGCGATTCGCGGGTAATGACGGAGAAATCCTCATAGCGACGCATCAAGGAGCGTAACCAGGTGTATTCGAGCTGCTTGATGCGCCAGATCTGCGTGATCATTTCTCCATAGCCCGGAAATGCCACGTCAGTGATCGAGGCAACCGACTGGATGTCGTAAAGGGTACCGTAGGCGTCGAAAACAACTGCTTTGATGGCCACTGGATTAGCTCTCGTTCGGGGATGTGAGTTTCGGTGACTTCGCACGAAGGGGCATGAGGGAGGTCGGCTCACTTCGGTTCTACGCCGGTGTGTACCTGGAACAGGAACGCGTCGAAGCGTTTTTCGTTGTCGAAGTCGCGACCGGCCAATAATGTCCCCAGCACAGCACCGAGGAAGCCCAGCGGCAGCGACACGATCGTTGGGTTGACGAGCGGCCACAATGCATCTGCGCCGCGCATCGCCGGCCCGATCATTGCCAGCACGACCGACGATACGAGCCCCAGCGTCATTCCGCCGATCACGCCACCTGTATTGAATCGCCGCCAAAAGAGCGACAGTACCAACACTGGAAAGTTGGCGCTTGCCGCTACGCAGATAGCCAGAATAACCAGCACCGCAACGTTGACGCCCTGGGCGAGAACGCCGAGTGCGATCGCAAGCACTCCGATCAGAACGGCGCTCGCCCGCGCGATCCAGACTTCGTGCTTGCCTTCTACACGGCCGTGCTTGACCCAGTTGACGTAAAAATCATGCGCTATGGCGCTCGATGTCGACAGGGTCAAAGCCGAAACCACTGCCAGGATAGTGGCCACGGCTACCGCGGCGACAAAGCCGAGCAAGAGATCCCCGCCGAGGCTTCCTTTGCCTCCGCCGAGATACTGAGCAAGCAAGGGAAGCGCGAGATTGCCGCCCTTGTCTGCGGCCCGGATGGTGTCCTGACCGAGAAAATCCGCGGCGGCCAAACCGAAAATGGTCGTGCAGACGAAGAAAACACCCGCGAGAAACATTACCCAGACCACGGAACGTCGCGCCGCCTTGGCATCCGGCACCGTATAGAAGCGTGTCATAACATGGGGCAAACCTGCGAGGCCGAGGACATAGCCCAATCCGAGCGAGATCTGGTCGAACGGGTTCTTCAGATAATTGCCCGGCAGCAAATAACTTGCCGTGTATTTCTTCTCGGCTTGCTCAAAGAGGAGCAACGGATTGAACTTCACCATCGTCAGGATCATCACCAGAATGATGGCTCCTGCGCTCATCATGAGAACCGCCTTCACGATTTGGACCCATGTTGTCGCCAGCATGCCGCCGAATGCGACATAGACGATCATGCTGATTCCGACGAAGACCACTGCCCAATCGTACGAAATGCCCGTGAGCAGCCGGACGAGAACTCCCGCGCCTGCCATCTGTGGCATCAGATAGGTGAAGTTGACGATGACCGTTCCCGCGATGACGGCGAGAAGCGAGGTTCTGGTTTGCATTCGACTACGGACGATGTCGCCGAGCGTATACTTGCCCGTGTTGCGCATCGGCTCGGCTATAAGAAAAAGCACGGTGCAGAACGCCACGAGCGGGCCGAGAGCATAAAGCGCTCCGTCCATTCCGTAGAGCGCGGTAAGTCCGCTGAAGCCCAGGAACGCCGCGGCGCTGCACCAGTCGCCCGCCAGAGCAAAGCCGTTCTGGGCGGCCGTAAGTCCACTGTCGGCCGCGTAGAAGTCACTGGTCGTCGCCGTTCGCTTGGCAGCCCAATAAGTGATCCCGATGGTGATCAGCAGTATAACCGTGAAAATTCCCAAAGTGATGTTCATTGCACTACTCCGCTTTTCGGGAAGCGGCGGCGGCGCGCGCTGCCAGCGGATCGAACTTCTTTTGGGCGATGCAGCCGTAGGCTATCGCAAGCCCCCATGACAGCACGTAATTGAGTGCTATCAGGACGAAGCCGAGGTTGACGGAACCGACGATGCTCGTTCCAACGACCTCCTTGTCAAAGCCCGCGAGAATGGTGACTCCGATGTAACACGTCATAAAGATGACCGTCATTGGCACGAGATACCGGAGTTTCTCTCCTACCAAGACCCTTATGGAGGCGTGTGCAGCCTCCAGTGACGACCCAGTGTGGACCATGGTCCTCCCCTTATGTTTTCAAGGTTGCGCCTTAAGTGGCGGCCTTTCTTGTTCTCGCATGCCGCTGCGAGTTCACCCGGCTGAAACAAGCTGGACCGGGATATGCATCTTTACGAAATGGGCTTTAAGTGACAAAATGAATAATCGTGATGATGACTATCGCAATATCCGATTATGGAGTTGATCCTTGAACTTCGACATCGATTGTCTTCGTTCCTTCGTTGTCGTCGCCGAAAGCATGAGCATCTCGCGAGCCGCCGACAGCGTCGGTCGTTCGCAATCGACGGTGAGCCAGCAGATAGCGAAGCTGGAAACTCAGGTGGGCAAGGGCCTGCTGGTTCGTAGAAAAGGGCGCGTCATCGAACTGACCTCGGAAGGCGGCAAGCTGCTGCAATTCGCAAGGCGTATCCTGCAGCTCAACGACGAAGCCTACGCATCAATGTCCGACGATATGCTGATGGGCTCCGTGCGGCTCGGAGTGCCCTACGATTTCTTCGGGCGCAACTTCGCCACTTGGCTTGCGCAATTCAAGAACAAGCACCCTATGGTCGGGCTGGAGATCGAAGCCAACCAGTCCGAAGATCTGATGAAGCGCAGTGCGCGCGGCGAATTCGATTTGGCGTTCTTCAAGCAGCAGACCGGAGCCAAAAACGGAATCGTTGCATTGCGCGAGCAACTTGTTTGGGCGAGCGGGCCCCACTACTCGCCGGACACGCTGAACTCCCTACCTCTCATCCTGTTTCCGGAGGGTTGCGCGTATCGACGATTCGCGGTGGCTGCGTTGAAGGAACGCGGCCGACCGTGGCATGTCAGCTTTGTCAGCCCAAGCTTCGAGTGCCTCAAATCGGCCGCCGTAGAGGGCCTCGGTATAACGGTGCTTGCACGCGCTTTGGTGACACCCCCCTTACGCGTGGTTCGTCATGGACTGGGGCTGCCGCATCTTCCGAGTGTAGAACTTGTCTACTCGTACGGGCGGCGCAGCAAGTCGCGCGTGGTCAGCGAGCTTGCAAATTATTTGGCTGACAGTCTTACCGACTCCTAGGCCGGCCAGTTCTCGGGGCCTAGCCTGAACTTTGCGATCACATCGTGATCCACCTCATTCGATGTCCTAGTCGCTGTGGGACTGCGGCCTTTCCATCAGGTATCTCAACCGGCTCCCGTAAGATTGGCTCCGCCCAGTCGGCGTACTCAAGCCAGTGCCGGTTGGGCGTGGCCGCAAGCAGATTCCCGCTGACTTCTGGAAAAAGATGCGAGGATTTCCCGGTGATGCAGGTGCGCGACCAATGGGGCCGGCACGCTGGTAGAGTTTGAAGCTCCTAGGCTCAATGACTGGCTGGACCATCCTGGCCCCTTGCGTCGGGCGATTAGCTGATCGTCATCGCGATAATCTGTGGCTGAGCATGGAAAGGCCACCACGAGACCAGGCTAACAGCCAATCACTGCCCATACAGAGCGGGAGACCGAACCGCAAGACTGCAAGAGGCAGTAGCTTCCCACCGCGATGCCCTAGTCGGTCAGGGGCCTTCGTGCCACCAGATTTCGTTGCAGATCCCACAAAGTCAGAAACGATGGATCCCAGCTATCTGGCTGTTCGCGTCGGTCTTATGAGCGTAGGCAGGCCTGCGACGAACACATCGATGCCGTTCTGATAGCTCTCCTCGTACGAACAGACGTGCCGAAGGAGGCCATGAGCTCATGTTGGACGAAGCCGTGGGTCACGCTTCCGAAGGCCAGCAGCGAGGTCGAAAATCGAGACTGATTGTTAACGGCTGGTCGTGGTCAGTCTCGTCGATGATGCCGTTGAAAACGACGTGACGATGCTGACCGATTTCGAGAAGTACAGCGTGGAGGGAATTTCGATCATTCCCCAATGTGAGAAACTAATCATGCGTGGAGATCTACCCGGGATGTTAGAGGCGAGATTGATGTCTATCGACGCTGCCTCCGTGTACCCAGTTGTCCCGATCGTCGCGAAGTCGTCCTCGTCGCCTGTGGTTTCGCTCGTTCGTGCCATAGTACGGATGAAACGGACCAGCGCGTCGCGTTCGGCATGTAGGGTTGGCTCACCATCACGAATTGCCGCGACGATGTTCGACACGCTGCCAAACGCTCGTTTGATCTGGATATAGATTTCTGTGCTGGCGGTGGCGGCTTCAGAGATGGGAACAGAAGCACGTGACATAGTGAGACTCCTTGAGCAGCGACCGATTTGAAGAGTGACTGTAAGAACCCGCGATGAGACGTTGAATGCCATGAGGTATCACTTACATGCTCTATCGTCTCAATTTTAAGGTGTCCGCAAGCGAGCCATGGATTGGCTCAGCGGACTTGTCGAGGTGATCCCGGGGCGCGGCCGGCTCGATCTGCGCGACTCTTCTGCGCGCCCTGGCGCATTGAAAGGGCCCGGCGAGGTCGGAGAAATCCCGTGTACGCGGTTGTCGGCGGATCGGCGGTGCGGCGCGAAATCGCTCAAGCCTCAATCTCACGATCAGCGAGAGCGCGTGCACAGGTCGGGGCCGAAGGGTGAAGACCGGCGTAGCAGGCCAGCCTGCTGGAGTTCAGATTACCATCCCGCACCATCTGTTGGGATGCGGTCATGCATTTTCTCAGATTACCAGCGCCAGGTCGGCGGCATGGTAGACGGACGGCTCGATTTAAGTCGGTTGGGCCGCTGGCGCGGCGGCTCGGCGGAATCGCGAAGACGAAACTGCAAGCTTTTGAGGTCTTACCCTCTATCGCGCACAGCCGAACGTTGGAGGCGTAGCCGTCCAGGCGATTGTGACCATCTCTTCTTCGAAAGCGACTGCCTTGTTCGGATCAGCCGGTACAGTGCGATCTATAAGATTCGAGATACTCTGGGACCCACGTATTCTCCGCCGCACCCGTTCTCCATCGCCGAACGCGCTATCGCCGGCGAGCGCGACGGGCTCGCCGGCGACGCGTCGCCATCAGCAGAGTGCCATCTTAGTGTCGCGTCAGGCGAACCACGTCCTGCCTTAGCAGGTAGAGCGAAACGGCGAGTAGAACGACGTCCTTCATCAGGAAGGGCACGTTGCCGGTCATGGCAGGGAAGCCTCCCGCAGCGACGTCCCAGCCCTCCGGCATGAACGGGATGATCGTGACGGTCGCGATGAAGGTGCCAGTGGCGCCGAGCGCGCCAAGAACGCCGAGCCGCTTGTCCCAAAAGCCGGCGATCAGCAAGGTTCCGAACGTCCACTCGGAGACGCCCAGGAAATAGCTCGCACCGGCGTGACCAAAGACCGGATATAGCCACCAGATCAGTGGCCCGTTGCTGATGAATGGGACCAATCGTTCGAACTCGTACGGAAACCACTTCTGGTACCCGAAGAAGAAGAACATGATCACCATCGAGGCTCGGACGGCGTGGTAGTCGAGATCATCCGCAAGCAGGCCGGACCTGTGCAGCGCGCGGACAAGAGGATTTTGCGTGGTGTTGGCAAGCGTGGTCATGGTCGTAATCCTTTCATGCAAGATCTGACGCGCGCACGGTCGCTTCACGCGACTGCGGGAAAGTCGATCTCGGTGTCGTTGATGCGGTTGAAGACGTTGGTGAAGACAGTCGTCGCGAAGGCCAGGCTGATCTCCACGAGCTGCGCGTCGGTATAGCCGGCGGCCTTGATCGCGACGAAATCCTCGTCGCTGACGGTACCCCTGGACTGCGCAAGCTTGCGGACAAAGCCGATTAGCGCGTCGCGCTTGGCGTCGCCAGTGTGCTGGCCACCAAGGAGCTGCTTGAGCGGCTCCGGCTTCACGCCGGCGAGCTTGGCGAGATGGTTGTGGGCGGCGACACAGTAATCACAACCCGCTGCTTCGCTGATCACCAGCTTGATGACCTCCTGATCGGACTTGGTCAGTGTGCCCGCCGCGAGCACCGCATCGGCGGCGAGTACTGACTTGAGGGCAGCCGGACCATGGGCGGCAAGGGCCGCGAAGGTGTTCGGCACGCTGCCGATGGTCTTCTTGATTTGCGCATAGATCTGGCCTGACGGGCCGGTTGTGGTTTCGAGATTGGGGACTGAGAGACGGGACACGGTGGCACTCCTTTGTGAGGTTTGGTGAACGGATTGCGGAGTGACAGTATGACCACGCCATGATACTTTGAATGCTGTATCGGCTCGACTATATGCTCCATCGTCTCATGCTGGTCGCATTCAGGAGGTCGCATGGATTGGCTCAGCCGGCTGTTCGAGATGATGCCGGTCCGGGGGCGGCTAGACTTGCGCTGCTCCTACGGCGCGCCCTGGCGCATCGACCAGGGGCCGGGCGAGGCGAACGAAATCCCTTATCACGCGGTCGTCGGCGGCTCAGCACTGCTGGAAGATCCGGCTGGCGGCAAGCCGCTGCAGCTGATGGCCGGCGACATCCTTCTGCTCCCTGGAAACCCCCGGCACATCATGCACGACGGCAGTGGGGCGCGAGCGAAGCGGGCGCAAAATCACCAGCACCTTAATCTTGTGATCAGTGATAACGCCGGCAGCGGCGAGCGGCTCGATTTACTGTGTGGCCATTTTGCGATTGCGCCGCCGCACGATCGGCTGCTGCGCAACTACTTGCCGCCGCGTCTGGTGGTGCATGCCGGCACTCGCAGCGGACAGCCGGCGAGCGCCGCACAACTCGCAGGCCTCGTTTCGCTGATGCGCAACGAAGCGGTAGACGATCACCTGGGCGGTCGCGCGATGCTGAACGCGCTGTCCACGGCGATGTTCGCGCTCGTGCTGCGGCTCGCCGGCGAGACCGACGCCGCCCCCCGCGGTCTCCTCGCCCTGGCTGGTCATCCCCGCTTGGCACCGGCCGTGGCCGCTCTGTTCAACGAGCCTGCGCGCGCATGGTCGCTGCCGGATCTCGCACGCCTGTGCAGCATGTCGCGGGCTACGCTCGCGCGGCAATTCCAGGAAAAGCTTGGACGCTCGGCGGGCGATCTCTTGACCGATATCCGGATGACGCTTGCAGCGAATGAGTTGAGAAAGCCTTCGATATCGACCGGTGCGGTGGCGGAAACGGTCGGATATCAATCAGAGGCGGCTTTCCAGCGCGCATTCAAGAGCCAAATGGGGATCACTCCCGCCCAATGGCGCAAGGCGCACGCAAGGGCGGTCCTCACCGACGCGATGTCGGTCAGGACCGAGAGAGAGCGGGCCGATAAGGACAACGCTCGGACTGTTGCAGCCAGCTCGGTCCCGCGCAACAGGTTCTAGGCGCGCGTTTCGGCACGGCCCCGCCTGGCGCGATCAGAATGCTACTTGCGTCCGCATCGCGATAGCATCGAATTTTGAGCCCACGTCTGCCGCGCCTGTCGGTGCTGCCTGTTTGGAGATGTTGCCATGCACGTAGTTGAGCATGAACCGGACGTTGCGATTAACGTACCAGTTCAGGCCAGCGGTGTAGATCGTCTGACGGCCGCCGGCGATGCCCGTGGCTGTCGCGAGCTGATCATTCAGATCGATGGTTGAGACGCGGCCGGCAATCTCCCAGGCTCCCCAGCCGCCACCTGCCAACGAGAACGGGTTGGTGGGGTTAATGCCGTTATAGGCCGCGGCCGCCGGATTGTAGGTGTGAGTTTCCCCAGTCAGAACATAGCTCGCCTGCGCGTAGCCGCCCTGGAATTTCAGGCTTGGCGCGCCGAACGGAGGCAGTCCGGTCGCGGCGCCGCGATCCACATTGAACCAGTAATACTCACCCTGTAGCCAAAGCGGTCCGTAGGTCGCCGCAGTTTCGATGCTGTAGACCTGCGCGCCTGAGGCATTTGCGATGGCGCCGGTCGAAATCAGCGCGGTGGGATCGATACGCAGCTCGGGGCGGTCGCTCAGGGTCACGGTCTGCGCGCCAGTCACGAGATTGTGCGGCGGCTGGATCAGCCACTCGGCATCGGCGCCCAGATGCAGCGAATAGTCCTTGCCACTGACGATCTGGCCGGCGGCACGCGCCACCGCGCCATACTGCTCGGTGGTACCCGGGGGAGTGATACTGGAAGCGGAATGAATGGCGCCGGTCGTCGGGCCGGTGACGTAGGCGCCGGCCCAGAACACGTCATTCCACCAGCGCGTGCCGAAGGTCGAGCGGAAGTCGCCGGCTGCGATATTGGTCGCGATGACACCTGCCGAAGCTCGCTCCATGAACAGAATATCGTTGGAGCTCGTCGCCTCATCAAGCGTGTACGGGATATCCATGATGCCGCCTTCGATGGCCATCTTGCCGCCGAAGGGCTTTAGCCCCGTGTAGCTCAGATACGCGTTCTCAACCCCGGAAACGCCGCCGCCTGGCAGCGATCCTGGCGCCGTGCCGCCAAAGCCGTCCGACGAGCCGCCAAAGTCATAGATTAGTACGTAATTCCAGTCGCCGAAGAACTTCCCAAGAACGCCGATGCGCGCGCGTCGCAGGTTGGTGCCGTCGTCGAGCCGCTGTGGTACCGTCCCAGCCGTGTTCGGGTGGTAGTCATAACCACCGGCATCGAAATGCACGCGGCTCGTTAGCGAAACACAGTTCTGCTCGTCCGCTGTGCAGATGGTTGGACGATTGTTTGGCATGGTCACCACGACGCCGGATGCTACAGGCGCGCCCTTGACAGGAAGTGCCGCGTTGGCATTGGCGGCCGCCGTCTTGGTGGCGTCTGCTTTTGCATTTGCCTTGGCTGCAGCCTGCGTGTTTGCCGTCGTTTGCTTCTGCAACCGGTCCAGCTTTCGCTCGAGCAGATGAAGCTGTTGCTTGAGCAGTGCGATCTCTTCGCTGTTGCTGGCTGACTGTGCCTGGGCCTGCGGCGCCGCCAAGGCTGCTGCTAGACCGACTCCTGCTGCAAGTGTTGTCCTGATCACCCGATCTTCTCCTTGCTGATGAATTGTTCCCCGCTCTATCCAGCGTGCGTGACTGCGCCGAGACGAACGCACGGTCTGCTGTCGGCCGCACCTGATGCGATCGTGCAGCCGAATACCCCGAAAGCGCAATGGTGACGGCGAGCATGAGATCCTATCGACGACGTTATGAACAACCATTCGCCCGAGCTGCGACGACAAGGGACAGAGTAGGTTCCCCATCCTCCCGCGCAGCTGAGCAGTCCTCACCGACCGAAATCGGTGAAGGCCGCCGGAGCAATATCTAAGTTGAAGTAGGCTCACGCCGCTGACGCCAGGTCGGCCGTCGGATAATCCGTGTAGCCGCGGGCATCGCCGCCATAGAAGGTCGAGCGGTCGTAGCGGCTGAGCGGGAGGCCACGACGCAGCCGCTCCGGCAGATCCGGGTTCGAAATGAAGTGGCGACCAAAGGCGACGAGGTCGGCGTCACCAGAGATGACGACGGCCTCTGCTGAAGCCGGTGCGAAGCCGCCAGCGGCGATCAAGGTCCGCGAGAACTTTGGCCGCAGATGCTCGGTGGCGACCGGCGCCTGGCCGTACGCGATCTCCTCGGTCCCCTTGATGCGCGGCTCGACGACGTGGAGGTAGGCAATGCCCAGGCGGTCGAGCTCGGTCGTCACGTAGCCGAAGGTTGCGGGTGGATTGCTGTCCGACATTGATCCGTAGGTGCCGCTCGGAGAAATGCGCACGCCCACGCGGTCGGATCCCCAGACTGAGATGGCGGCTTGCGTCACCTCGAGCAGGAACCGGGCGCGATTCTCGATTCCGCCGCCGTACTCGTCCGTCCGTTTGTTGGTGCCGTCCTGCAGGAATTGATCGGGCAAGTAGCCATTGGCGCCATGAATCTCGACGCCGTCGAAGCCCGCACGCAGCGCGCGCTCGGCGCCGGATCGGAACTCCTCGATGATGCCCGGGATTTCATGCAGTTTGAGGGCGCGCGGCATCGAGAACGGGGCTTCGCCGCGCTTGGTGTAAGCGTGGCCCTCGGCCACAAGCGCAGACGGTGCGACCGGCGCTTCACGGTTCGGCTGCAGGTCGACATGCGACTGCCGGCCGACATGCCACAACTGCTGAAAGATCCGGCCGCCCTTGGCGTGGACCGCGTCGGTGACGCGCCGCCACCCGGCGATCTGAGTATCCGAGTAGATGCCCGGCGTCCCGGCATAACCATTGCCGCGGATCGAGACCGGGGTGGCTTCGGAGACGATCAGCCCGCCGTCGGAGGCGCGTTGGGTGTAATATTCGACCATCAGGTCGCTCGGGATATCGCCGGGGTCGGAGCGCATCCGCGTCAGTGGCGCCATCACGATGCGATGGGACAATCGATAGGGACCGATCTGGGTCGGCGTGAAGAGCTGGGACATCGTCGTTTCCTTTGGGACAGATTGGGTGAAGAGACAGCGGCCGATGGTCGCGAAGAGCTTGCGCCCCACCGGCCGCCTCATGTGCCGTCAAACTTTGACGGCGATCGCCCGCTGAAGAATCGGGATCATGTCTTCAGGCTCGGGCCGACGGGTGTAGTCGGGGTTCACTTCGGAGTAGAGGATGACGCCGTCCTGTCCGATGACGTAGCGGGCCGGCATCGGCAGCGTCCAATTCGGATCATCGTTGAACGTCGGCAGATCGTTCTTGAGCTGCTTGTAGAGCTCGACCAGATATTCCGGCAGGTTGAAGCGCAGGCCGAACGCGGCGCCGACCGCGCCCTTCACGTCCGACAGGATTGGGAAAGAGAGCTTGTTCTGGCGCACCGACTTACGGCTGTTGGGCGCGGTCTGCGGTGAGATCGCGACCAGCGAAGCGCCGTACTTGTCGAATGCCGGCTTGGCGGCTTCGAGCGCCTGCAGCTCCATGTTGCAGTAAGGGCACCAGACGCCGCGGTAGAAGCTGAGCACCAGCGGACCGCGCCTCAGCAGGTCGGCGGAGTTGACCACGTTGCCTTCCGGATCCTTCAACGAGAAGGACGGAGCGACATCGCCGGCCTTCTTGGCGCGCTGGGCAGCCCCTGAGGCAATCAGTTCGGCGGTGGCGCGGTGCATCGTCTCAATGACCGGGTGGGGAACGTTGTAGGGCGGCTTTCCGGCTTCGAAATCGGCTTTGAAAGCGTCGAGCTTGGCTTGAAGGGACATGGACGGTTCTCCTTTCGGCTTTACTTGGACTGCGGCGCTGCACCGGGTCCAAAGGTGGATCGAGGTCGCGCGAAGAACCTAAAGAAGAACGCTGTGGTGAGTAGCGATGTCGTCAGACTAATGATTATTCCTGCCAGGAATACTTGAGTGGGCGTCGACAAACAGAAAGGAGCGCCTGCGAACGTGAGACGATTCACGCCACCCGACCGATGACGAGAGAAACAGTTTGGCCAAGGATCAGGCTGATTTTGAAGATGTTGGCAGCGGTCGCAATTGGTTCCGACCGCTGCCACCTTGCCGTGCTACGCCGCCCGACCTCAAGTGTGTGCCAATGATGCCTGCGTGGCTTCTGGCTTATGCAGACTGGTGACCAGCAACACTGCCGCGCCATTGACCCAATAGTACCAAGCGTCGAGGCCGCTAAAGCCTAACGCGAGCGGCGCTATCAGGAAGATGCCGCCGACGAGAAAATCGACGGAGAGATGAAACGAGTAGGGAAGAATACGGATCACGCCCGTTTTGTGGTCCGTGAATAGCGTTAGAGCGAATGCTGCTAGGCCTGTGACTACGGCAAGCCATTCTGCGAGAGGATTGGAGGTGCCAAGCCCCAGGATGAAGGGCAACGCAACCAGACTGATGGCAACGGGATAGTCCAGGTACGCATGCATTGTCTTGGTGGCGAAGCGGGGATCCATGTGAGTACTCCTGTTTGGTAAACCGATTGGCGTTGTGACGCGCCATTGCTGTTCCCAGCCAATCGGTGCGCTATGATCGACAAGTCGGAGCGGTGCGACGATTCTGGATTTCAATGCCTTTTCCACGCCGTTTCGACACGGGGAAAGTCGATGTCGGTTGAGGCGAGGTGATTGAAGTAATTCGTGAAGAGATTCAGGGCGACGTTGCCAAGGATCTCGAGCACGTCCTCATCGGTGAAGCCGGCGGACTTCACCGCAACGATGTCGGCGTCGCTCACCACGCCACGGTTGATCACGAGCTTTCGCGCGAAAGCGAGGGCTGCCTTTGCTTGCGCATCGGCGGCGTCGCCGGCGAGGTTGCGATTGATCTCGTCGGGCGCGAGCCCAGCCATTTTGCCGGCCGCACTATGAGCTGACGCGCAATAGTCACGGGAATTGGCGCCGGCAGTGACCAGGGCGAGCTGCTCGCGCAGTGCCGGCGAGAGCTTGCCGGCGCCGATCGCACCCGAGAATGCCAGATAGCTGTTCAACACGGCGGGCGCTTGCGCCATGGTCTTGAGGAGGTTCGGAACCTTGCCGATCTTGGATTTGATGACGCCGAGCGTGGCGGCAACTTCAGCTGGGGCTTGCGCCAGGTCGACTTGAGGAATGCGTTGCATGATTGACTCCTTGTGGTTGAAGCGCCGTCTCTTGGCGGCACATGCTGCAACCTAGGAGCATCAGGACGGATGAAAAGATGTGCTGACTGATTACGAGCTTATCGGCAATTCAGTTGGGACGACGTGCAAACTCCATAATGATTACAAGCCCCGATACTCTGTAGGAGGCACTCCAAAGCGTTGGGAAAAGGCTCTGCTGAACGCAGCCGGCGATTGATAACCGGCCTGAGCCGCTATTTCCTTTATGCCGCCTTCCTTGCGATTGAGGCGCAGCAAGGCCTTCTGTAACCTCCATTCGGAGACGTAAGTCATTGGTGCTATGCCAACGAGCTCCGTAAATCGCGTTGCGAAGCGACTCCTTGACATGCCGATCGCTTTGGCGACGCGATCGACTGACCAGGGATCGCTGGGCGCCTTGTGGACGAGTTCGAGCGCGCGGCCGATCTGGAGGTCTGTCATTGCATTCATGATTTGGGCCAGCGGGGCATGGTGTTCCATGCTCACGCGCACAGCCTCGATGAAGAAGACCTCTGACAGGCGCGAAATCGAAGCGGCTGCGCCAAGCTCATCAGCGAATGCCCGCCGCGCGACGAGGTGCAGCGACTCGTCGAGCAGGGGATGACGGGCACGGTCCGCTTGCGTCATGACGATCACTTCGGGCAGTGCCCTTAGGAGAGGGTGGTCGGCGCCCTGCGAAAAACCCAAATGACCACATACCATCTGCGTCGTTGCTTGCGGATCGCCTTTGCCGATCACGAATGCGCTCTTGCCGTCATAGCCAGACTCTTGGACCACCCGCTCGAGTGGTGCGGGTGTGCGGCCGGCACTGTCGGCGAGGACATGTTGCTGGCCACGAGGAATTAGGGCCAGATCGCCCGGCCCTAGGTTGATACTGCGACCCGATGCGAGGCCGATATGACAGCGCCCCTGGATCACGAGATGGAAGCGCGCCGCCTGCTCGTAAGCCGGGACGGTGATCGCCCAGGGCGGCGAATAGTCCGTGCGAAAGTAAAGCGTTCCCCTCAGCCGGATCGTCTCAAAGACATCGCTCAGTATGTCGTTCATGCCGATCGTCCTCCTTCAGTCAAACGAGTGCGTGCACGCTGGCAGGAGCGACGTCATTGCCTCCGCCATAGTGCCCACGCATGGTCATCGGCCTTTCAGAGTGCGCTCATGCCGCCATCCACCACGAGATCAATGCCGGCGACATAGCTGCTCTCGTCGGAGGCGAGAAACAGCGCGGCTGCTGCGATCTCCTCAGGATTTCCAAGCCGGTTGAGTGGAACGGCTCGGACGAAGTTAGCTCGGATCGCATCGGCGCCTTCCTTCGTTGCGGCTTGGGAATCGATAATCGGCGTGTCAACTGGCCCCGGGCTGATCGCGTTGACACGGATACCGCGATCCTTCAGCTCGGCCGTCCAGGTGCGCACGAAGGAACGGACGCTGGCCTTCGTCGCACTGTAGGCGGTGTAGCCGGGGATGCCTTTGAATGCTGCAATCGAGGAGATCACAATGATGGAGCCGCCATCACGGATCAACGAAAGCGCTTTCTGAACCGTGAGAAGCAAGCCCCGAACATTGATCCCGAAGGTCTTATCGAAATTCGCTTCGGTCACATCGACCAGTCTCTCGGGCGCGATGAATCCGGAGTTAGCAACAAGGACGTCGATCCCGCCTTTTTCCTCGCCGATTCTGGCATAAAGGCGAGTGAGATCGTCGAGGGATTGGACGTCACCTGGTACTGCTGTGACATCGTGTCCGATCAGGTGGACCGCTTGTTTGAGCTCGCTCTGCCGGCGCCCTGTAATGTAGACATACGCGCCTTCCTTTGCGAAGCGATGGGCTGTCGCCAAGCCGATGCCGCTGCTGCCACCTGTGATGATAGCGACCTTACCCTGTAATTTGCGCATTGCTCTTTCCTCCTGTGTCAAGCCGGCCGGATTGGCCGTGGCGCTCAGGTAGCGGGGAGGCAGTCCGACCAGCTAGGCAGGTGGGATGAATAGACCTCATTCCGCGTTGGAATATTCGCAGGTACCGCGTTAGCGACCAAGCGAACAGGGTACTGATGTACGCTGTCCATTCTGTTGCGAGCCTCATTAGGGTGCTCAAGCTGCAGTGATGAAACATTTGAGCCGTGGCCCGAGGACGGTGACGCTGTCCGTTTCGTTGGAGTCATACGGGAGGCTAAAGAAGACCGCCGTTCTGGGAAGCGGGGGCGTGGGACCAGAGATTACTTCCATCGGGAATGATCACTTCGCGACCCGCGTCAGCACCCGCGACAGATGATCAGCTTGCGGTCCAGTTCCTGGTCGAGCCGCTGTTGCTGACGCTCCCAGGCCGCGATGGCCTCAGCTGGGGGTACGTCGGCCCGGCGCGGTTGGCGATGGCCAACCGGAGCAAGCCAGGGCAGGTGCGAGGTCAGCACCATCGACCGGCTCCTTGCAACGGCCGCCTTGGCGTCGGGATGATCTGCAGTCGTGCCAATCGGAAGATCAGGGAAGACGCTGGCAGGATCTTGGTAGGTCGCATTTGCTGGGGAAAGCAGGCCGACAAACACGAGAGCTGCGATGGTCTTCAGCGTTGAGCGCTTCAAAATCGGTATGCGGGACATGGCGACACTCCTTGGCAGGAGGCTCGAGATGAGCAACTCCGTTGTGTGTCACCGTACTCGTTCAGCTTAAGCGCTGAATGCCGCCCGGGATCGAAGACATGCTCCTTCGTCTCATCCGCGGACGCCTCATGACCGTATTGGCTGGTTCACTCGGTCATGCGTTGAACGCACGTTCGAAGAAGTCCACGAACGCGCGTGCCTTCGCTGTCGCGGCGCGCCCGGTCGGAAGCACGGCCCACAGGTCGAGGGCCGGGAGGCTCCATTCCGACAGGACTGCACGCACGGCCCCCGATCGTAGTTCGGGGCTGAACATCCACTCCGACGCGATGGTGAGGCCAACATCGGCAAGCACCGCAGATCTGACGCCCTCAGCAGCGGTCACCCGCAATCTGCTTTGAACGGTCACGGCCAATTCGGAGCTTTCGCGCCGAAACGACCAAATGCTGCCTTCTTGGAGATAGACGACGGCCTGGTGCTTGCTTAGTTCACTTGGGGTCTTGGGCGGGCCCGCGCGATCGAAATAGGCAGGCGTCCCCAAGACCAGGCGCTTGCATCTTGCGATACGGCGGGCCGTCAGCGCCGAGTCCATCATCTTTCCCATCCGGAGAGCCACGTCGATGCCCTCCTGGATAAGGTCGATCTGACGGTCGTCCAGAACGACCTCGAGGTCCAACTCCGGATGCTGCGCCAGAAATTTCGGCAAGAGCGGAATAAGGTGGATCCGGGCAAAGGTGACGGCGGCGCAGATGCGCAATCTGCCTTTCAGTCCGGCACTGGCTCCGCGCGCGGCGCGCTCGGCCTCAGCCGCTTCCTCGAGGGCGCGCTTGGCGCGCTCGAGATAACCGAGCCCGGCCTCCGTTGGGGTCAGGCCACGCGTCGAGCGCGTCAGCAGCTTGACCCCGAGATACTCCTCGAGCTGCGCGACCGACTTTGAGACCGCCGGTTGTCCCACCCGAAGCTGCCGGGCCGCTCCGGAGAAAGACCCAGTTTCAACAACCCGCACGAACGTCTCCATCGAAGCCAGACGATCCATCTTATTCTCCGCAGGAATGAGCGATATCGCTCCGCTCTATCTGCCACGCCACGCGGAAATTGGCCATCTCTCCAGGCATCCGAGCAACTGCTCGGCAAAGGAGAGAAGCGATGAGCACCCGTGAACACCCGATCGTGATGCAGGTCCGAAGCGCCGCTACAGGCTTAAGCTGTATGACTGGCGAAAGTCTTCGCGCTCCAAGCCATTCAGACCCTGAGCGGGACAGCAAGGGATGCTCTGTTAGCCTATGCGATGACGGGCAGCGCGATGGCGAGCCTCGCCATCATTGCCGCGCCGCATCTGGAAATGCGGCTGCGCTGCACCTCCCATGGCCGAGGATGAAGGGGCGCTACCGCGCGTGGCACCTTCGGTAGTTGACACGGCCTCGCCAGGAATTTGAATCAGGCGGGGCAAGCGCATACCGACAAGCGAAACGAGGATGTCTCCAATGGAGCAACCGATCAAACACCGGACGGCGGCGATCTCGCAGAACCGCGCACCGGACCGGGCCAGCCTTCCGGGCCAAGTCGTACTCGTGCTGCAGGGCGGCGGCGCATTGGGAGCCTACCAGGCCGGCGTGTACCAGGCGCTGCAAGAAGCTGGCATCGAGCCAAACTGGATCGTCGGCACATCTATCGGAGCGATCAATGCCAGCGTGATCGCCGGAAACACGCCGCAGGACCGGCTGGCACGCCTCATCGAATTCTGGAGCAGGGTGCAGCGCGCTCACCACTGGGACTTGCGGGGCGTGTTGCCGGGATTCGCTGATCGATGGTCCTACTGGACCACGCTGACGCAAGGCATACCCGGCTTCTTCAAGCCCAATCCATTAGCCCATGCAGGTGATCGCTACCCACTGGGGCCGGATCACGCCGGTTACTATTCGACAGCGCCGCTTGAGACCACTCTCGCCGAGCTCGTCGACTTCGATCTGATCAACAAGGGAAGCCCGCGCCTCACCGTCGGAGCGGCACACGTGCGCACCAGCCAGATGACGTATTTCGACAGCCGGCATTGCAAGCTCGACGTCAAGCACATCATGGCATCCGGCGCGCTGCCGCCGGCATTTCCGGCCGTCCGCGTAAACGGTGAGCTTTACTGGGACGGTGGTATACTCTCTAACACGCCGACCGAGGTGGTGCTCGACGACAACCCACGCAGGGACTCGCTGATCTTCACCGTGCACCTCTGGAATCCGGTAGGCGCCGAGCCGACCAGCATGGCCGAGGTTCTCAGCCGTCATAAGGATGTCCAATATTCCAGCCGGATCGCAAGCCAGATCACGCGACACCAGCAAGCACACCGGTTGCGCCACGTCATCAACGAGCTCGTAGCGCGATTGCCGGACGCCGAGCGCGACAAGCCGGAGGTGCGCGAATTGATGAGCTACGGCTGCCAGACCCGGATGCATGTGGTGCAGCTGCTGGTTCCGCAGCTCGATGACGAGGACCATACAAAAGACGTCGATTTCAGCCCCGCCGGCATCAAACAGCGTTGGGACGCGGGCTACGCCCATACAAAGGCTGTGCTCGCGCGAGAGCCCTGGGTCGGCCAGTTCGATCCGCTGTCGGGTGTGATCCTGCACGAGGCCGGAGAGTTCACGGCACTCGCCGCCAAGTAAGGTGAGGTGAGCGCCATGAAATGTCTATCCGACACTGACGGGCAGCTGGTAGAGGCGCCCGGTTGCGTCGAGGTCCTCGACGCGCCATTCGCCGCCGACACCTTCGATGATCCACCTGAGCAGCGCCCACAAATCGGTGTCGACATTGGCGTCGTCCAAGGTCTCGAATGCATAGGGCAGGGCGTAAATCTCGATCCCGTCCGGAAAGGGCTCGCCGCTCCGTCCGATGAATACGAGCGCGTAGGTCATTCCGGAAGGCGCTCGCACGTAGCCCGGCCGCGACAAACCTGTAGAATCCAGAGCGAAGCGACGCACGAAGAAATCCCGGAATTCGGGGTAGTGTCCGACCCGATCCTCGGTCAGCACCAGTGCCCTTCTCGTTCCATTAAGCCCAGGATTATCGATGATTTCGATCTGCGTCATGACTGTCTCCTCTCGATGCGGTCGAGGAAACCGTTGATCTTCTGCGCGATCTCGGCACCGGAATCCTCCTGCAGGAAATGTCGTCCCGTCACCAGTTCGGGTCCCTCGGCATGCGGCAGGAGTTCCTTGAAGCGCATCGCGAAGGTCTTGTAATCGAACACGTCGTCCTCTCTGCCCCACACCAGAAGCGTCGGAAATCTCGATCGCCTTAGCTCGCGCTCGAGCCATTCGAAGCGCGAAAAGCCCCGGGCGCTCTCGTCGAGCGGAATCCAGCGCGGCCACGTCCACGTCAGAAGACGCGCTCCCGGATCCGGCAGTATACCTTCGTAGATGCTCTGCGCCCCGGCTGCGAACTTCTTTCGATCGACCACCGACAAATACATGCCGCGGCCGGCGAGGGCGTTGTGGCGGCCGAGAAGATACGGACCTACGGCGGGCGCGTGCATCATTCGCCAGGGGAAGATGCGTTTGTGGAATTCGGCCGGTGGAAGCGGCCATGCCCATGTGCTCATGATGACCAGAGCGCGCACGCGGTCGGCATTCGACAACGCGAACCCTAAGCCCGTCGGGCCGCCCCAATCATGACAGACCATGGTGGCGTCACGGACACCGAGTTGGCGCAGCAGGCTTGTCAGGTTCGCAATGTGACCGTCGAGAGTATGCGCCTGTTCGCGCACAGGCTTCTCAGAGAGCCCGAATCCGATCATGTCCGGAACGATGACACGTCGCCCGGCCGCAGCCAGCGGCTTCACGAACTTCCGGTACAGGAATCCCCACGCAGGATTGCCGTGCAGGAGAACCACCGGAGCACCGGCGCCTTCGTCGATGTAGTGCATGCGACAGCCGTTGACGCGTCTGAACTTGGGTGCGTACGGCCATTCAACGTGTTCGAAGCGCGGGGGCAACACTTGCGTCCCTCCTGGTTCGTTCATTGCGTTTTTCCTAACGATGCATGGCTTTTCTAGACGTGACTCACTGGCTCTTACGATCTGGGCCGACGGCGAGCCACTCCTGATACGGCAATAAGACTTATTCCATCGCGGAATAAGCTCACCGATCACCGGCTATTGATTGATTCGTTCTATTGAATGATGATCATAAGCCAATAGACATGGATCGTTCTGAGACGCAGCGGAGAATTGCAAAAATGGGAAAGCCGAAATTCCTCCTCACCGGCTCGACCGGCGATACCGGACGAAATGCGACGCACAAGCTGCTCGAGCAGGGCTTCGATGTCCGGGCACTGATCCACAAGGAGGACGAGCGATCTGCCAAGCTAAGCGCGGCCGGCGCCGAGATCGTGGTCGGCGATCTTCTCAATCTGGAGGAGGTCCGAAGCGCGCTGGACGGCATAGCTGCAGCGTATTTCGTCTTTCCCATCCAGCCCGGATTGATCGAAGCAACCGTCTATTTCGCGCAAGCGGCCAAGGAGGCGGGCATCGGTGCCGTCGTGAACATGTCGCAGATCTCCGCCCGGCGAGAATCGGAGAGCCACGCCGCCCGCGACCACTGGATCGCCGAGCGCGTATTTGACTGGTCCGGAGTACCGGTGACGCACCTGCGCCCGACATTTTTCGCGGAATGGCTGCTGTATCCGGGTAACCGCAACGCCATCGTCGAACGAGGTGTTATCGAAATGCCGCCACGCGCCGATAGCGGCTGAGGATCAAGCGCGGCTTATTGCAGAAATCCTGACAAAACCCGAGCCTCATGCCGGAAAGACCCACTCTCTTCACGGTCCGATTGAGATGAACCAGGCAGGGATTGCCGCAGCGGTAAGTGAGGTGCTCGGCCGGAAAATCACGTACCAGCCGATCACGATCCCGCAGTATCGAGAGCGCCTCGAGAAGGCGGGGCGGCCAGCGTTTTTGACGCAGCATCTCTGCGCGGTGGCCCTCGACTATCAGAACGGAATCTTCGCGGGCGAAGACGAGGTCATCGCGGAGGTGACGGGCAGAGCGCCAATGACTGTCCAGGAGTTCGTTAGGCAACACCAGGAGGGGTTCAAGTCAGAGGATGCCGTTGCTTGATCCGCAATGCAATTGGTCTGACCGGTGCGCCCTGCCAAACCCAGGTTTGGCTTATCGAGCACGACGTCATAGGAGCGGAACATCGGGCGCCGAGTGACTCGAGAGGGCATGCTGGTGCTGTGAGCGCCCTGAGGTGAAATTCCGACTGGACGAAAGCGCCGTTTTAGCCGGCTGCCTGATGCAAGGATCACGTAGCGGGAGATGGTTCGATGACCGCACGCACTCCAGGCCGCGAACGGCGGCGGCTCGAAACCGTCCTGCAAGCCACTCGCAGTACTACTCGAGAGCCACGAGTGATTAACTCGTTTGTGAGCGGGATGAGGCTCGAACCTAGGACGTGATTAGAGTAGCGTTCTCCACCGGCTGAGCTACGCAGCTATGGTAGGTAGGTGGTGGCATCGCGATAAAAACAATGTCGAGGCGTGTGTCCGGCCGGGGTTATTGCCGTTCCTCGTACCTGTTGCAGCGGCCATCGCCCTGCTGTACCCGGTTGATTTCCTGAAATGGCGGATCACAACGCAGGAGCGTGTACACCTTGGAAGAGGGCGGGGGGACACGCCAGCACAGATTCTGGCCCGCGGGTATCTTGTACGTTTCCCCGTTTGCCAATGTATAGCTGCACGCGGCATTTGTGCTGTTCATTTTCGCCTCTGCGTAGGCCTGGGTGAGTGAGATCACCGCGAGGAACATCGCCAATAATACACGCATTTTGTTCGTTCTCCGCATGTCTGACCACAGATAGTAAAACTGGGATGCGGGCATCGCTGCAACAAGACAGCTCCAAGTCAAAAATTTCTGAAAAGCACGTCTGGAAAGTTACAAGCATGTGACGCGTAAGCCTGTCCCTGTTGAGACCGCACGGCCTTGGCGGCCACCAAGTCGAGATCAGGTCAGGCGGAATGCACGGTGGAAGTTGTCAATCTGCTCGTCCAACCTGAGAGCGGAAAAGGCGAGACAAACTTCCACGCGCTGCGCCAGGTCTGCGAATCCGGCGTCTGCGAGTTGCTGCAATGAGGGCCGCATATCTCGTCGCCGCCCAATACTATTTCGGAGTATCGGCCGGATTGACGAACTTGCGTCCACTCGGTCCTGTGCCACTGACTTGGATCAATACAGGCTCGCGTACTTCGACGAAGTGGGCGACGTTTGCGGGCTCGGTGTAAAAGCGTCCAGCAGGAAGTTCTTTCAGCGATACCGGATCGAACCTTTCACCGTAACCGGTATACCAATTCCCCGACAGAATCGTCACTTCCCGGGAATCCGGGTGCGTATGCGGAGCAAGCTTGTACCCGGCGGGAAACTTTAAACGGACCGTGTAGGGCGCGCTTGGTTGGATCGCCCACCAGGTTTGTTTGCTCCATTCCTGGAAGTACCAAGCCACCTTGCGGCATCCATTTCATTTCGGACGGCGCGAGCGCCATTACTCCAGGCGCGGAAGTTTGGGCTCCAGCAAGCGTGCTGATGCCCGCGATTGCCAGAAGGCAGACCGAGGATACGAACATGTGAAGAGGCTTCCTCATAGGCTGCTACGCCGCGTGTGCTCAAGGCTCGTTCTAAGACCACGGCATTGCCGTCCGTCACGGCAAGCGGCCCTTAGAAGCCAAATCTTGAGACCACCACCATCACCAACATCATCGACTTCCGGAGCGCATCCGCGCGCCGTATCTCTTGCGTGCCTGCCGAACCCGCTGAGCCCCGTGTAACAGGCCGCCAGCGCGCCAGCCGTAACCGCAATCCGCTGCGGCATCCCTGCAATAGCATTTCCTTGGCCGTGACAGTCGCGGGGAAATTCCAGAGGGCGAAGCGCTCTGGATCGCCCCCTATCTCGATGAGGGCGCCATACTCTGGAAAGGCGTAGAGGCGGCTCCCTCCTCGTCGAGGAGCTATTCCAGCTTATGCTGTGCAGCACAATGGGAGGGCGCAGCAATGAGCAACGTTGTTGAGCTACAGCTGCCTGATCGCTTCGAGAATGAGGCGGACATCCAGAATATCGTTCTGCTGACTGACTTGCTGTCGTGATGCTGGCGCAACCCGATGCGGATACGGCCATCGAGGGGATGCACCGCGTCACGCAGATCATCTCGGATCATGCGCACGCCCTCCAGGAGCGCCTACGGAACGGGGGCTTGGCATGAAGCGCCGGCTCCGATCGCACAGGAAGCGCAACCGGCAGTGGCTTGCGGCACATCCGCCGGCTGAGGCGGTGAACACGAGGCCCGCCGATTCATGCTGCCGGGCCGCCGTGTTTGGAAGCACGTGCGGTCAGAAGTCCGGATCGCAATCTACAGTCCAAACCCCTGCCGGCGCGCGAGGCGGATTTTTCATTGGCTAGCCATCTCGGCAGGTGATGCCGAGGCGGTCGCAGATGAGTGCGAATGACTCTTTTGATTTAGAATCTTCAAAGCAGAACCTGGTGCCGATCTCGGCGCGGTCGGTCCACCAGCCGACGTTAGCTTCTTGCGAGATGCGAGCTGCTTCGCCCCGCAACAGGTCAAGTTGTTTTCCGGCAGCACGAACAATCAGACAATTCTCCTTGGGCATGAAACGTTCTCCAATGGCAATTGGACGCCGCAAAATTTTCGATACAAAAACGGCTCACCGCCGGTTCCGGCATCCATATACGTGAAATTGAAAGTCAACGAAGTGCGGGAAGGCACCGCCGGGGCTGGCTGATGGCGGCGGGCCTTCTTCCTAAGCACAAGACTGCGTATGTCCCCCACGGCCCCGTCCCAAAGGGCATCTTGGGGCCTGGTTGGTTACCAAAGTCTATGTGAGGGCGGCTTGCGGGTTATCTGCCGCAGGGGTTACGATGCAACCTATTTTAGAATTTTCTTTTTGGAGCTACTCATTGGTAACAAGCATTCAAACGATCGTGTCGGCTTATGTGCGTCTGAAGAACCGGCAAGCCCTGGAGAATATGCGAGATCTTCGGCGCCAGTTGCTCGAACAGCTACAGTCCACATCTAGCATCAATCCGGCTGAATCTCGAGATGCGCTACTTGAGGACCTCCAAGTGATTGAGGCTGGACTGGAGCAGCTCCAGCTGAGGCAGTAACGGTTCGCCTGACAGTGCACGCCGGCAGAGCTATGTGTTAACCAGAAGGTGCCGTGGTGATCGTGCGGAACACCACGGCGCCGGCCGCAGGAGCTGTCGCCAGGCAGCTCCTGCGGCCCTTTGCTCTCGGTTCGCAGGTCGTTCTCATACGTCGGTGGACCGAGTTGATTTGGGGGGCCTAATTCGATCTATAATCACCAGATGCCCCGGTCAGACTGTGGAAATTCTTACAGTGACCCATCGCTATGCTGGCAACATGAAACTTCGTCAAACGCGGATAGGACC
The DNA here is from genome assembly GCF_900099855.1 of Bradyrhizobium sp. Rc2d. Taxonomy (NCBI): domain Bacteria; kingdom Pseudomonadati; phylum Pseudomonadota; class Alphaproteobacteria; order Hyphomicrobiales; family Nitrobacteraceae; genus Bradyrhizobium; species Bradyrhizobium sp. Rc2d. The sequence goes on from NZ_FNCU01000057.1 coordinate 50,709, forward strand.
CCAGCATAGTTGTTCCGGTAACGACGAAGGTAATGGCTGCGATTGCAACTAAGATTGTGCGCATGGGAAACCTCTGTTTCCCCCGATTGATGGTTCGTCCGACAGCCCGATCAAAGGTTCAAATGGGACAACTTGCGATCGTCTCGACTTTCGCCTGGAAGTGGATGCTCGACCCGACGTTCAGCGTTCTCAATTGGCTCCTCTACCATTTCGGCCATCGCTCGGCGAGAAGAAACGCGGCGCGGCTAGGCAAGGAATGCGCTCGCGCTGACTGAGCTCATACCGAGACTGAACTCGCACATAGCCCGCCTTTTGGTGCTATACTCCACTGCGCCTTCATAAGGAGGCCCCCATGACAAACTACAAAGCCGTTGCTGCGCTGGTTGGTTTGAGTTTGGCCTTGCCCGTTGTTGCACTGGCCCAGGACCAGCCCCTCGCGGAACAGCTCGTCAATGCAATGAACAAGGTATTCGGGATACACACCGGATTCCGGGCCAATCACGCCAAAGGCATTGTGGGCGAGGGAAGTTTCAAGGCATCCCCGGAAGCCGCAGGGCTAAGCCGAGCGGCTCTATTCAGCGGCGCCACGATCCCGGTGACGGTGCGCTTCTCGGACTCCTCGGGGGTACCGAACCTACCGGATGGGTCCGAAAATGCCAATCCGCACGGGATGGCAGTGAAGTTCCATCTGCCGGACGGCAGCGACACCGACATTGTGATCAATTCCTTCAAGTTCTTTCCTGTGTCTACAGGCGAAGAGTTTCGCGACCTGCTCTTGGCGCTGGCGGACAGCCCGCCGAATGCTACCAGGCCGACGAAATTCGAACAGTTCGCGGCGAGCCATCCCTCGGTTCCTGCCGCTTTCGGCACTGTGGCCACGCCAGACAGCTTCGCCGACGAAGAATACAACGGCATTGATGCGTTCGTTTTCGTCAACAAAGCGGATGAGAGGCAGGCAGTCCGGTATCAGATGCTGCCTGAGAACATCGTTCACCTGGATAAATCTGACGCGACGAAACGGACACCGGACTTCTTGATGGAAGAGTTGCCAGATCGTCTGAAGCGGGGGCCGGTGACGTTTCACTTCAAGGCACAACTCGCTGCGGCGGACGATTCCACGAAAGATCCGACAAAACCCTGGCCCGCGAATCGTAAGGTGGTAGAGCTTGGAGTGCTGACGATCGACAGGGCGGCGGAGAACAGTGTCGAGGTCCAGAAAAGATTGCTGTTTCTGCCGGGTCAGCTCACCGATGGAATCGAGAAGTCCGATGATCCGCTGATCGACATCCGCGATGCGGCATATGCTGTTTCGTTCTCGCGACGCAATCCCTGACCGTCAAACCGTGGAAATAATATCGTCACGTTCGCGTTCGGGTACCCAGTCTGGGCAAATGCCTCCTGGTGGCCCGAAGCTGCTGACGGCCGATGGGCAGAGCCTGTCCGCTCTGCCCAGGTGATTCAGACATCAACTTGTTCGGCAATCGCGAGCGCGTCGTCCACCTCGATGCCGAGATAGCGCACCGTGCTTTCGATCTTGGTGTGGCCGAGCAAGAGCTGCACGGCTCGCAGATTCCCTGTGCGCCGGTAGATCAGCGTTGCCTTGGTCCGGCGCAGGGAGTGGGTGCCAAACACCCTCGAGTCAAGCCGATGCTTGCCACCCAATCGGCGAGCAGGCGAGCATATTGGCGGGTTGTCATCGCCCGATTGCGCCCGCGGCGCCCAGTGAACAAATACTCACCTGGCCTCTTGCCGGCTTCCTTCAAGAAGTCGTCAACGGCTTGCCGGGTTTGATCCGTCAACTCGAACTTGACCGGCCTCCCGGTCTTCTTCTGCCGGACGGTCGCACGATCGACGGCATAGCCATTCGGAGCGACATCTTCGACCCTCAAGGCGACGACGTCGCAACCACGCAACTTGCTGTCGATCGCAAGGTTGAAAAGGGCAAGGTCGCGGGTCCGTCTTTCGATCAGGAGCCGGGTTCGGATCGACCAAACTTGGTTTGGCCGCAGCGGAGGTTTGGCTCCGATCAGCTTTCCCTTGTTCCAGGGTGTCCGACGAGCTTTGGCGGAGAGGCTGTTTTCGTCAGGCATGATCGTACTCCTCGGTTTGTGAGGGTACCGAGCATGCGTGTTGACGCGCACATCGTGTCTGCTTTCAGAGGCTTGCGGCCGCGGGGCGCTCTGGGGGCCGCTTTAGCTCCGCAGTGAATGACCCGGAATGGACATTGTTTCGCAGCCGCGAAGGCTCGTTGGTACAGCCGTTCTGCTCTGTTTGGAAACAGGCATCTGATAAATTTGGCCGACGCCATCGACTGGGAGACGGCATGATGTCAGCTGCGTCGGAAGTCAAATCTGCGGGCGCGAACATTCAGGCGAGCACGATCAGCACCATTGTGCTCGGCTTTGCAGCCGATCCAATGGCCCGTTGGGTTTGGCCCGACTCATCCGAATATCTCAGGATTATGCCTGAGTTCGTTCACGCATTTGGCGGACGGGCATTCGAGCATGGCACCGCTTACATCACGGAAGGGGCTCGCGCGGCCGCCCTGTGGCTGCCGCCCGGCGTCGAGCCTGATGAAGCGGCCATGGGCGCAATCATGGCGCAGTCCCTGCGTCCGGAGATCGCCGACGATATTCCACACCTGCTCCAGGGAATGGCCGAACATCATCCCCACGAGCCACATTGGTATCTGCCCCTCATTGCCGCCGATCCGAACTGGATCGGCCAAGGCCTCGGCACATTGCTGATGAAACACGCTCTTCGACGATGTGACGAGGAGGGCATCGCCGCCTACCTTGAAAGTTCGAATCCGCGAAACATTTCCCTTTATGAGCGCCACGGCT
>NZ_FNCU01000062.1:0-48323 GCF_900099855.1 Bradyrhizobium sp. Rc2d
TGAACCTGCGCGGCCGCATCGTCACCGTGGTCGACATGCGCGCCCGGCTCGGCCTGCCCAAGGCCGAAGACGGCAAGGTGCCGATGGCGGTCGGCGTCGACCTGCGCGGTGAATCCTATGGCCTCTTGATCGACCAGATCGGCGAGGTGCTGCGCCTGCCCGAGGACGGCAAGGAGGAAAACCCCGTCAACCTCGATCCGCGCATGGCCAAGCTCGCCGGCGGCGTCCACCGCCTCGACGGCCAGCTCATGGTCGTCCTCGACGTCGATCGCGTCCTCGAGCTCGAAACCAAAGTGCAAATGGCTGCGTGAGCCAACCGAAACATCGAAACCGGAGAACCAAAATGAAAACGTGTTTGGTGGTCGATGATTCCAGCGTCGTGCGCAAGATCGCGCGCCGGATCCTGGAAGGCCTGGAGTTCGAAGTCACCGAGGCCGAGGACGGCTCGAAGGCGCTCGAAATCTGCCAGCGCAAGCTGCCCGATGCGGTGCTGCTCGACTGGAACATGCCCGTGATGGATGGCTTCGAATTCATGGGCCACATGCGTCGCCTGCCCGGCGGCGACCAGCCCAAAGTGGTGTTCTGCACCACCGAGAACAACGTGGCTCATATCGCCCAGGCGCTCAGCGGCGGCGCCAACGAATACATCATGAAGCCCTTCGACAAGGACATTATCGCCGACAAATTCGCTGAAGTTGGGTTGATCCCGGTCGGACAAACCATGGTCTGAGTGTGTCTGGCCCAAAGTGTTTGGGCCAGAGTGTTCCAGTACAGTTTCGAAGAGGCCATCCGTGACCCCGACCGAGTACGAGTATCTGCGCAAGTTCCTAAAGGATAATTCCGGTCTCGACCTGTCCGCAGACAAGCAATATCTGATCGAAAGCCGCCTGCTGCCGCTCGCCCGCAAGACCGGGCTCTCCGGCATCGCCGAGCTTGTGCAGAAGCTGCAGGCTGGCTCGCGCCCGCTGATCACCGACGTGGTCGAAGCCATGACCACCAACGAGACCTTCTTCTTTCGCGACAAGGTGCCGTTCGAACATTTCCGCGACACGATCATGCCCGAGATCATCAAGGCGCGCGCCGGCCGCCGCAGCGTGCGCATCTGGTGCGCCGCCGGCTCGACCGGGCAGGAGCCCTATTCGCTGGCGATGTGCCTGAAGGAGATGGGCGCGGCCCTCACCGGCTGGCGCATCGAGATCATCGCGACCGACCTGTCGCAGGAGGTGCTGGAAAAGGCCAAGGCCGGCGTCTACAGCCAGTTCGAGGTGCAGCGTGGCCTGCCGATCCAGATGCTGGTCAAATATTTCAAGCAGACCGGCGAGACCTGGCAGATCAATCCCGAATTGCGGGCGATGATCCAGCATCGGCAGCTCAATTTGCTGCACGATTTTGCCCAGCTCGGCACCTTCGACGTGATCTTTTGCCGCAACGTGCTGATCTATTTCGACCAGGACACCAAAATCAACATCTTCAATCGCCTGGCGCGCCAGATCGAGCCCGACGGCTTCCTGGTGCTGGGCGCGGCTGAAACCGTGGTCGGATTGACGGACACGTTCAGGCCGATTGCGGAGCGGCGCGGCCTCTACAAGCCGAACGATCCGCGCGCGGCGGCAGCCAAGCCGGCTCTCGTCGGCGCGGCCCCGCGCCTGGCGGCGATGGCAGGACGGTAAGCATGGCCGAGGATGGAAAAGGTGCGGAGCGCGTGACGTTCAGCCGCGGCTATGACGTCTGCATCATGGCGATCGACGGCACCTGGCGGCGCGACTGCAAGCTCAACGCGATCTCCGACACCGATGCCATCCTCACGGTGGAAGGCTCGATCCAGGGGCTGAACCTGAAAGAGTTCTTTCTGCTGCTGTCCTCAACCGGCCTCGCCTACCGCCGCTGCGAGCTGGTACGGGTCAACGGCGCCGAGATGGATATCCAATTCCTGCGCGGCAAGAACCGGAAGAAGCGCGGCGCGACCGGCGGCCATGACGCCGCAGCCTGATCGGCGCGTGGCTGGCGCCGCGCTTTCCGCCACGTTGCTTTATATTTGCTGAAACATCAGAGCCAATTTGCCATAGCCGCTTTACGTCGTCTAAGCGCGAGCCGTGTAACCATTGCTGGTCTCAATCTCAGGAATACCGGCAATGCCCAGAAGCTCTCTCTCCCCCGTCTCGTCAAACCTGCCCGACGTCGCCGAGCGGCGTGCGCTTCAGCTCCTGGTGGTCGATGACGACGCCACGCAGCGCAGCCTGATCACGGTCGCCGCCAAGCAGGCCGGCCACGAAGTCACCGTGGCGCCCTCGGTGGCGGAAGCGATCGAGAAGCTCCGCGCCGCGCGCTTCGACTGCGTGACGCTCGATCTCGTGCTGGAGGATGGCGACGGCATCGATGTGCTGCGCGAGATGAAGGACGCGAAATTCGCCGGCGCCGTGATCGTCATCAGCGGCATGGACGGCAAGCGCCGCAGTGCCGCCCGCAGCTTCGCCCGTTCCGTCGGGATCGAGCTCCAGAGCCTGCCGAAGCCGCTGGATCTGGCGGCCCTGCGCATCAGCCTCGCCAATCTCGGCAAGACTGCGATGGGCCTGCCGGCAATCCATACCTGGGGGGGTGTCGCCACCGACGCGATCGTGGAACGGCACCGCGCCTAAAGCTTGATCCGGACCCGAAGGGCCACGTTAGCGCAAAGTGCGCAGCGGTTCCGAAAAGATCATGCTCAAACAACCAGCCTAAAGCGCGATGACGATTCATCCTAATCTCGTCGCGCTTTAGCTGCGGAGCTGCCATGCGATCGGATTTGCCGCCGCGCCGGCGCGCTGATCGAGATCCTACGCGTCGCTGGATTTCGACAGGCATTGCAGGGCGTGGCGAAGGCCCGCCCGGCAGGCGCCGAGGGCGGCGCTCGCGGTGGCGTACTGGGGCGTGACGTCGTCGAGGATGAGGACGTCCGCGGAACTTTCCGCATCATTGCCGTGTTCTTGATCCATGGCTGCGGCGATCCGGCGCATGCTGGTCTCGATCTGTGCGATCAGCAAGCGAAGGTCAGCTGCAATCAGCTCACGGCTCTCGACTTCGGGCGTTGCGAGCAACTGCGGTGTACCGGCTAAATTTAGCATGGATATTCTCCGTCTCCCGCAATTAGGCGCCATGCCGCTACTTGTGCGTTAAGTCTATGTCCCGTACAAATACGGGTGGGCCGAATCCGCGCCGAACGCCATAACGGTTGGCGCGGACGCGAGTCCTTCATGCCAACTGGATGTGGCACATGGCCGAACAAAGCTCTCGCGGTGAAATCTTCGTGGTCGACGACGACCCTGCCGTTCGCGACACCTTGTCGATGGTGTTGAAGGCGGCGGGCTATGAGGTGATCTGTTTTGCGGACGGCGCAGCGCTGCTCTCCGTCGCGCGGAACCGCACACCGGCTGCGATCCTGCTCGACGTGCATATTCCCGGAAAGTCGGGCCTCGACATTCTCAAGGAACTGCACGGCGAGGACTATCCGGCGCCGATCTTCATGATCTCCGGGCAGGGCGACATCGCGATGGCGGTCGGGGCGATCAAGAGCGGTGCGCTCGACTTCATCGAGAAGCCGTTCCGCGGCAGCGAGATCGTCGGCCGGCTCGACGAGGCGATCGGCGCCTATGCGCGCCGGCAGGCGGAGAATGCGTCGCCAAAATTCGGCTCGCTGCATTTCCCCGGACGCGAGCCGTTGACGCGCAGGGAGCGCGAGGTGCTCGAACAGTTCGCCTCCGGTGCATCCAACAAGGAAGCCGGGCGCACGCTCGGCATCAGCCCGCGCACCATCGAGGACCACCGCGCCAACATCATGAAGAAGCTCGGCGCGCGCAATGCCGCCGACCTGATCCGCATCGTGATGACCGCGGCCCAGCGCGCGTCGTAGAATCGATCGGCGAGCCTTTGTAGCCCGGATGGAGCGTAGCCCGGATGGAGCGCCAGCGAAATCCGGGACCGGTGCACGCAGCAAGAGACTTCCCGGATTGCGCTGCGCTCCATCCGGGCTACACGCGACCAGCTATGAAAGGCCTGCCTAAAAGGCCTGCGCTCATCCCTGCAACGCCTTGCGGATGATCCGCGCCAGATCCGATTTTCGATAGGGCTTGGCCAGCAGCAGGACCCCCGAATCCAGCCGGCCGTGATGGATGATCGCATTCTCGGTATAGCCGGACGTATAGACCACCCTGAGATCGGGGCGGGTCTTCTGGATCTCGTCGGCGAGCTGACGTCCGTTCATCTTGCCAGGCATGATGACGTCGGTGAACAGGAGGTCGAACCGCTTGCCGGCGGCGACGATCGCGAGCGCCTCCGCGGCGTTCGCGGCCTGCAAGGTGACGTATCCCAGCGAATGCAGCTGAGCCAGCACGTAGTCACGCACCAGCCGGTCGTCCTCGACCACCAGGATGGTCTCGTGTCCGCCCTCGATCGCCGCCGCCGTCACGCCCTCGCCGACCGCCGTCGGCGTCTTGCCCGGCGGCAGGTACATCTTGATCGTGGTGCCGTGGCCTTCCTCGCTGTAGATCTTGATGTGCCCTGCGGACTGCTTGATGAAGCCGTAAACCATTGAGAGTCCGAGTCCGGTGCCCTTGCCCGGGCCCTTCGAGGTGAAGAAGGGATCGAACACCCTGGCCAGCATGTTCGCGGGGATTCCGGTGCCGGTGTCGCTCACGGCGATCAGCACGTAGTGCCCCGGTGGCACGTCGTTGGCGCTGGCATAGACCTCGTCGAGATAGGCGGCGCCCGTCTCCACGATCAGCTTGCCGCCGTTCGGCATGGCGTCGCGGGCATTGAGTGCGAGGTTGAGGATCGCGGTGGTGAGCTGGTTGGGATCGACGATCGCGACGCAGCTCTCGTCCTCGAACACCGATTCGATCTGGATCTGTTCGCCCAGCGTCGGCCGCAGCAGTTTCGCGGTGTCGATGATCAGCGAGTTGATGTCGATCTCGCGCGGCTGCAGCGGCTGCTTGCGCGCGAAGGCAAGCAGGTGCTGGGTCAGATCGGCGCCGCGCGCGGCCGCCTCGTCGATCATCTTGGTGATGGCCGCAAGCTGCGGCTCCTTCTCGACCGCCTCCGCAAGGATCTCGATGGTTCCGGTGATGACGGTGAGGATGTTGTTGAAGTCGTGCGCCACGCCGCCGGTGAGCTGGCCGACCGCCTCCATCTTCTCGGCATGGCGGATGCGCTCCTCGGCCGCGATCTTGTCGGTGAGGTCGCGGTAGAAGACGTTGAACAGCAGGCCCTCGCGGCGCTTCAGCGCGGTGACGCTCAGCTCAGCCTTGAACTCCTTGCCGTCGCGGCGGCGGCACATCAGCTCGCGACGGCGGTTCAGCGTCTTGTCGTCTTCGTTCGCGAGGAATTGCGTTAGGCCGGCTCTAACCCTCTCGCGTTCGCTTTCGGCGACGATGAGATCGATCGTGTTCTTGCCGAGCACCTCGTCGCGGCGCCAGCCGAACAGCCGTTCGGCTTGCGAATTCCAGTTCAGGATGCTGCCGGTCTCGTCGGTCTGCACGAAGGCGTCGAGCGAGGTCTCGACGATCTTGCGGGCAAGTCGCTCGCTCTCGCGCAGCGATTCCTGCGCGAGCCGCGCCTCCGTCATGTCGCGCCCGACGAAGAAGAACCGCTGCGCCGGTTCGGACCAGTTGCCGAGCCAGGACAGCCAGACCATGTGTCCGTTCTTGTGGAAGCAGCGCGTATCACCGAGCTTTGGCCGCTCGCCGAGCCGCATCGCGCGCATGTTTTCGCGGGACTGCTCCAGATGGTCGGGATGAACGAAGTCGGCGCCGCTGCGGCCGATCATCTCCTCCGGCCGGTAGCCGAGAATGGTCTCGCTGCTCGGGCTGATCTGCACGACATGGCCGCGCGCGTCCATGACCATGATCAGGTCCTGCGACGTCTCGAAGATCTGCCGGCGCTCTTCGAGCTGCTGCTGCAGCGCCCGCTCGGCCCGCCGCGCCTCGGTGAGGCTGCGCGCAGATCCGGAGGCACCGACGATCTCGCCCGACGGGCCCCTGATCGGCGAGAGGCTGAGCGAGATCTCGACCGGCGTGCCGTCCTTGCGCAGGCGCACCGTCTCGAAGCGTTCGATCGGCTCGCCTGCCGCGATCCGCCGCAAGATGTTCTTGCCCTGCTCGCGGCGGTCGGCGGGTACGATGATGGCGGTGGATTTCCCGATCGCCTCGTCCGCCGAATAGCCGTAGAGGCGTTCGGCAGCCGGATTCCAGCCCGTGATGATGGCTTCGAGCGACTGCATCACGATCGCATCGTCGGACGATTCCACTGCGGCGCTGAACAGGCGCTCTCGCGCCGCATGATGGCTTCGAGCTGCCTCGGTGCGGCGATGCTCCTCGATCTCGCGTTGGAGTGCGGCCGTTTTCGCCCCGGTTTCCTCGACCATCTGGGCAAAGGCCCGTGCCAGCACGCCGGTCTCGCCGCTGGCATCGACGGGTATGTCCGCCGGACGTCCGCTGCCGATGGCCTGCACCGCCTTGGTCAGGCGGCCGATCGGGCGTGTCAACGAGCGCGCCAGGAGCACCGCGAGCAAAGCCGCAGCCAGCACGGCAAGCACGCCGACGAGCAAGGACGTTCGTTGAATCGCTGCGGGCACGAGGCCGAACACCGGCGAGGGAATCGTCTCGATGATCGCAACCCAGTCCTTGCCCACGAGCAGCGCCGGCGCAATCGCCGCCCCGCTCGGCCGGCCCGACCCGTCGGTCATGAGCCGCGTGGATCCTTCCAGCGTCCCGGCCGAGGCCGCAAAATAGGGAAAATCCTTGCGCCAGTCGTTGGGACGATCATGCCATGCGCCGAATTCCCGCGTGCGATCGGGATGGACAAGATAGTCGCCGCGCGAATTCACGACATAGATCTCTCCGCCCGAGGTCACGGTGGAGCGGACGCGGTCGAGCGCCGGTCGCATGTCGATATTGGCGATGATGATGCCGAATGGCCTGCCGTCCGCCGTGAACAGCGGGGTTGCAACGCGTAACGTCGGAATGTGGGAGGTCGTGGTTCCCCCCTGGCGGGTGGCGAGATCGGTGGCGGACACGTAGATCTCGCCCGGCGCCAGCCGGATCGTCTCCTGAAAGTAGCTCCGTTCGCTCTTGCGCTCGAGTTCGTCGTTGGGGGCGATCCGCGCCTTTCCATTCGGGCCGGAGCGATCGACGCGGACCAGCTCGCGTTGGTCGTCGTCGAGACCGATGATGCGAAATTGCCCGTAACTGGGTTTGGCGTCGATCTCGGCTGCGAGCCGCGCTGCGATGCGCTCGCGCCAGGTTTGCTCCGACACACCGTCGGATGCGTCGATGCCTCCACCGATGTGAGCGCGGATCAGGCCGTTGATGGCTGCGGCAGAGCGGTAGCCGAGCAGATCGCCGCGCGCGCCGGCGACGTAGGACTCGAGATTGGTCGCCAGCAGCCTTGACTGGGCTTCGACGCGTTCCAGCACACGCGGAATGACGGCCTGGGTGGTGTTGCGATAGCCCAGCCATCCGACTGCGGCCACGGTCACCGCCACCAGCAGGGTCATCGTGATGGCAAGCCGCGTTGCGAGCGTCATGGGGATATTCGCACCGGGTCCCGAATGGCGACGCCTGTTCTGGCCTGGAAAGGAATGAGGGTCCTTGTCATCGGTGGCCGGTGCTGACATCCGGATTCCCCACCGATGCCGCCTGGGCCGTGCCCAGGCAGCCATCGACCGCCGCGAGCAGTGCGCCTGGTCGGAACGGCTTTTGCAAGCCTGCCACCGCGCCGAGCTTGGTTGCCATCTTCAGGAAATCCGGCTCCGCATAGGGGTCCGGCGCGGCCGAACGGCCGGAAATGACGATGATCGGGACGGTCGGGGCCAGCGCCCGGATATGGCGCATCGTCTCCAGCCCGTCCATGCCGGGCATGAAAATGTCGAGAAACAACAGGTCGAACGGGCTGGCTTCGAACAACGCAAGCCCCTCGTAGCCATCGCCGGCGACGGTGACGTGATGACCGGCCCGCTCCAGGAGCAGCCGGATCGTGATCTGCACGGCCGGGTCGTCATCCACGATCAGGATGTTGGCCACGTCTGAGATCCTCCGGGGTCGGATGGGGATGCCCCAGCGACCGCAAATCAAGCCATCAAAGACGAAATTGTTGCGCGGATTCCGCCCGGCCCGCAAGCGCTTCGCGAGCGCCACCGTCCGGTCGAGGTAACCTCACGCTATATGCACGCTCCTGTGCATAAGCCGAGCCCAGCTCGGGTTCCCTCTTAGTCGGTCAGGTACTCGGGATAGCGGCTTCGGATCTTGTCCAACTCGCTCAGCGTGCCCGACAGATGCTTGCGCAGATGCTGTTGCGCGGCCTCGGCATCTCCGGCCTCGATCGCGCGCGTGATCAGTCTGTGGTGACGGACAATGTTCTGGGCCTTGCCAGGTGAGGGCAAATGCAGCCGGCGCAGCCGGTCGATATGTCCGCTGCGGCTGCGCACCAGCGTCCATAGATCTTGCTTGCCGGCGGCCGTGTAGAGCTGGGCGTGAAAGTCGTTGTCTCCGGCCATGAAGGCCTCGAAATCGCCGGCCTTGGCGAATTGCTGTTGCAGCGTGATGGCGTGATCCAGGCGGATCACCAGGGACTGATCGGGATTTGTTGCGAGCAGGCGCACGATCTCCAGCTCCAGTGCCTGACGCAGGAAATGGGCCTGCTGCGCGCGGTCGACGTCGATCCGGCTCACCACGGTCGCATGCTGCGGAAAGACGTCGACGAGGCCCTCTTCCTCGAGGCGCATCAGCGCGTCGCGCACCGGCGTCGAGCTGACACCGAACTGGCCGGCAAGCTCGGCGCGCGACAAGGGAGCGCCGGGCGGCAGCTCCAGCGCGACAATCGCGTTGCGTAGCCGCTCGAACACCTGCGGCGCCGCCTGGCGGCCGCGGTCGAGCCGGGCGGGGCGTGGGGCCGCGCGCAGCGCGGTATGGGATGATTCCATGGCGGGTCCCGCGGGCTTGCGTTTGATGCACTAATATATTAGTGCATCAGCAGGGTCAACGCAGATCGACGCTGGCCGGAGGAAACACACAACAATGATCAAGCATCTTCGCAGCAAGCTTGCGGCCGCCACCGTGATCGCCGCGATCGCCTTCTCAATGTCAACGGCTCACGCTCAGCAGAAATCCGAGATCGCGCTGTCGCGCCAGCCCGGCATCTTCTACATGCCGAGCCACATCATGGAGAAGCTGAAGCTGATCGAGAAGCACGCGGCTTCCCTCGGCGTATCCGGTGTCACCACCAAATGGATCACCTTCTCCGGCGGCGGGGCGCAGACCGACGCGCTGCTCGCCGGCGGCGTCGACATCCTCAACACCGGCACCGGCAATCTGCTGCTGCTATGGGATCGCACCCGCGGCGGCGTGAAGGGTATCGTCGCCACATCGGCGCAGCCGATGACGCTGATCAGCCGCGACGCCAACATCAAGTCGATTAGGGATTTCGGGCCGGGCGACAAGATCGCGGTGCCGACCGTGAAGGTCTCGACCCAGGCGATCGTGCTGCAGATCGCGGCCGCCGAGGCTTTTGGTGCCGATCAATGGTCGAAGCTGGATGCCAACACCGTGCAGCTCGGTCACCCCGACGCCTATGCGGCGCTGTCCAACCCGAAGCACGAGGTGCACAACCACTTCTCGATCCCGCCCTTCACCTTCCTGGAGCTGAAAAACGTGCCGGGCGCGCATGTGGTGCTGTCGTCGCCCGACGTGATGGGCGGCCCGCTCAGCCAGGCGCAATTCTTCACCACGACGAAGTTTGCCGACGCCAATCCAAAGATCATCCAGGCCGTGCGCGACGCCACCAAGGAAGCGCAGGATCTGATCCGCAGCGACACCAAGCAGGCGGTCGAGATCTACAGGGAGATCACCGGCGACAAGACGTCGGTGCAAGAGCTGCTCGATCTCCTGAAGGAGCCCGGCATGATGGAGTGGAATCTCGAGCCGCAGGGCACGATGAAATTCGCCGCCCATCTCTACAAGACCGGAACGTTGAAGCATCAGCCCAAGGCCTGGACGGACTACTATCTCCCCGTCGCGCACGATCTGAAGGGCAACTGATGGCGCTGCTCGACGTCAGCGGCGTGACGCTGCGCTACAAGACCTCCAGCACCGTCGTCACCGCCACGGAAAAAGTGAGCTTCACCGTCGACCGGTCCGACCGCTTCGTGCTGCTCGGACCCTCCGGCTGCGGCAAGTCGACCCTGCTCAAGGCCGTCGGCGGCTACATGAGCCCGAGCGAAGGCCGCATGACCATTGGCGATCGCGAGATCCATGGGCCCGGCGCCGACCGCATGATGATCTTCCAGGAGTTCGACCAGCTCCTGCCCTGGAAGAGTGTGCTCGCCAATGTGATGTTCCCGCTGCTCACGGCGAGAAAGCTGTCGCGCAAGGACGCCGAGGCGAAAGCGCGCGCCTACATCGCGAAGGTCGGCCTCACCCGCGTGGTCGATGCCTATCCGCACACGCTCTCCGGCGGCATGAAGCAGCGCGTCGCGATCGCGCGCGGCATGGCGATGGAGCCGGACATCCTGCTCATGGACGAGCCGTTCGCCGCGCTCGACGCGCTGACGCGGCGGACCTGTCAGGATGAGCTGCTCCAGCTCTGGAGCGAGACCAAATTCAGCGTGCTGTTCGTGACCCATTCGATCGCGGAGGCGATCCGCATCGGCAACCGCATCCTGCTGCTGTCGCCGCATCCCGGCCGCGTCAAGGCCGAGGTGATCGACGTCGACAAGGTTTCGAATGAGGACGGCAGCGCCGGTCGGCTGGAGAAGGAGATCCACGATCTCCTGTTCGCCTCCGAAGCTGTAGCGCACTAAGGGAGCCGCCATGGGCGAAGCCAGAATCTTGCTGCGTGACGCGCCGGTTGCCAGCACGGGAGGTGCAGGCGAGGTCGAGCGCAAGTTGGGTGTGCTTGAGCTGCTGTGGAACGACGGCTTTGTCCGCAAGTCGGTCATCATCCTGTTTCTCGCGGCGGTCTGGGAAGCGTACGGGGTCTACCTCGACAATCCCCTGCTGTTTCCGACACTGCACGACACCTTCATGACGCTGTTCGATCGCGTCAAGGACGGCACCATTCCGATGCGGGCCTGGACCTCGCTGAAGGTGCTGTTCATGGGCTATTCGGCCGGCATCGTGCTGGCCGCGATCTTCACCGTGCTCGCGATCTCGACGCGGATCGGCACCGACTTCCTCGAGACCGTCACGGCGATGTTCAACCCGTTGCCGGCGATCGCGCTGTTGCCGCTGGCGCTGATCTGGTTCGGCCTCGGCAATGGCAGCCTGGTCTTCGTGCTGATCCATTCGGTGCTGTGGCCGGTCGCGCTCAACACCCATTCCGGCTTCAAGAGCGTGTCCAATACGCTGCGCATGGTCGGCCGCAATTACGGCCTGCGCGGATTGCCTTATGTGGCGAAGATCCTCATCCCCGCGGCCTTCGGCTCGATCCTCACCGGCCTCAAGATCGGCTGGGCTTTCGCCTGGCGCACGCTGATCGCGGCCGAGTTGGTGTTCGGCGTGTCCTCGGGCCAGGGCGGTCTCGGCTGGTTCATCTTCGAGAACCGCAATCTGCTCGACATACCTGCCGTCTTCGCTGGCCTCTTGACCGTGATCATCATCGGGCTCTTTGTCGAGAACCTGATCTTCCGCGCCATCGAGCGGAACACCGTCCAGAAATGGGGCACCCAATCATGACAAAGAACAAGAAGAAAACGCCCGACCAGCTCCGCAGCGCGCGCTGGTTCGCACCCGACGACCTTCGCTCGTTCGGTCACCGCTCCCGCACCATGCAGATGGGCTACGCGCCGAAGGAGTGGAAGGACCGCCCGATCATCGCGATCCTCAACACCTGGTCGGATGCGCAGCCCTGCCACATGCACTTCAAGTCGCGCGTCGATGACGTCAAGCGCGGCATCCTGATGGCCGGCGGCCTGCCGCTGGAGCTGCCGGCATTGTCGCTGTCGGAATCGCTGCTCAAGCCCACCACTATGCTCTACCGCAATCTGCTGGCGATGGACGCCGAAGAATTGTTGCGCAGCCATCCCGTCGATGGCGTGGTGCTGATGGGCGGCTGCGACAAGACCACGCCGGCGCTGCTACTCGGCGCCACCTCGATGAACATTCCGGCGATCTATCTGCCGGCCGGTCCCATGCTGCGCGGCAACTGGAAGGGCAAGACGCTCGGCTCCGGCTCCGACGGCTGGAAATATTGGGACGAGCGCCGCGCCGGAAAAATCTCCGACAAGGACTGGCTCGACATCGAGGCCGGCATCGCCCGTAGCTACGGCACCTGCATGACCATGGGCACGGCCTCGACCATGACTGCGATCGCCGAGGCGATCGGCATGACGCTGCCGGGCGCGTCCTCGATTCCCGCCGCCGACGCCAACCACATCCGCATGGCCTCCGAATGCGGCCGCCGCATCGTCGAGATGGTGTGGGAGGATCTGACGCCGAAGACGATCCAGACCCGCCAAGCGTTCGAGAACGCGATCGCGGTGGCGATGGCGATGGGCTGCTCGACCAACGCGATCATCCATCTGATCGCGCAGGCCCGCCGCGCCGGCCAGGACATCAGCCTCGACGATTTCGAGAAGGCCAGCCGCAAGGTGCCCGTCATCGCCAACGTGCGGCCGAGCGGCGATACGTATTTGATGGAGGATTTCTTCTATGCCGGCGGCCTGCCGGCGCTGATGAGCCAGATCAAGCCGCATCTGCATCTCGACTGCATCACCGTCACTGGCAAGACGGTGGCTGAGAACATCGCGCACGCCGAAGTGCACAATGCCGACGTCATCCGCTCCGTCGACAATCCCATCTACAAGGAAGGCGCGCTTGCGGTGCTCAAGGGCAATCTCGCGCCCGACGGCTGCGTCATCAAACCTTCCGCTTGCGCGCCACGCTTCCTCAAGCACACCGGGCCGGCGCTGGTGTTCGACGATTATCCCGCGATGAAGAAGGCGGTCGACGATCCCAATCTCGACGTCACCGAAGATCATATCCTGATCTTGCGCAATGCCGGGCCGCAGGGCGGGCCGGGCATGCCGGAATGGGGCATGCTGCCGATCCCGACCAAGCTCGTGAAGCAGGGCGTGCGCGACATGGTGCGCATCTCGGATGCGCGCATGAGCGGTACCAGCTATGGCGCCTGCATCCTGCACGTTTCGCCCGAGTCCTATATCGGCGGTCCGCTGGCGCTGGTGCAGAACGGCGATCGCATCACGCTCGACGTCGCCGCGCGCACCATCAATCTCGACGTCCCCGAAGCCGAGCTCGACAAGCGCCGCGCCGCTTGGAAGCAGCCCGAGCGCCGCTTCGAGCGCGGCTATGGCTGGATGTTCACCAAACACATCAAGCAGGCCAATGACGGCTGCGACTTCGACTTCCTCGAGACCGATTTCGGCGCGCCGATCGGCGAGCCTTCGATTTACTAGAGAGCACGACATGACCAAACTCAGCGAAGCCACCCGCAACAAGCTCAAATCCGTCTCCACCGCCACCGTCGCAACCGCTTTGTTCAAGCGCGGCCTGCGCATCCAGATGATCCAGGATGTGCACCCCTTAAGCCCCGATCAGCCGACCATGGTCGGCGAGGCCTTCACGCTGCGCTACATGCCGGCACGCGAAGATCTCAACACCATCGAGGTCTTCAAGGACCGCTCGCATCCGCAGCGCAAGGCGGTCGAGGATTGTCCGGCAGGCACCGTGCTGGTGATGGACAGCCGCAAGGACGCGCGTGCGGCCTCGGCCGGCGCGATTCTGATCACGCGGCTGATGAAGCGTGGCGTCGCCGGCGTCGTAACCGACGGCGGCTTTCGCGATTCCGCGGAGATCGCCAAGCTCGGCTTCCCCGCCTTTCACCACCGCCCGAGCGCGCCGACCAACCTCACGCTGCACCAGGCGATCGAGATCAACGTCCCGATCGGCTGCGGCGATGCGCCGGTGTTCCCCGGCGATGTCATCCTCGGTGATAGCGACGGCGTCATCGTGATCCCCGCGCATCTGGCAGATGAGATCGCAAACGAAACCTTCGAGATGACGGCGTTCGAGGACTTCGTCACGGAGGAAGTCGGCAAGGGCCGCGGTATCTTCGGCCTATATCCCGCGACCGATCCGCAGACGCTCACCGACTTTGCCGAATGGCGCAAGAAGAACGGCCGCTAAGCCGAGAGCAAATCACGTCAAGAAACAGGCCGGCCGCATCAAGCGCCGGCCTTTTATCAAGCAGGGAGGATTACAATGAATTTCACGCGACGCAATCTGATGGCCGGCGCCGGCGCAGCAGTGGCATCCACGTTTCTCGCCCGCGCTGCCGGCGCCCAGTCGTTCGCGTTCACGCCCAATCAGCGCTAGCCGGACCCGGCCGTCCAGATCCTCGATCCCAGCTTCACAAAATACCGGCTCTATTCCTCGACGGTCGAGCAGGTTGCAACCGGGATGCGCTGGGCTGAAGGCCCGGCTTATTTTCCCGAGGGCGGCTATCTCTTGTTCTCCGACATCCCCAACAACCGGATCATGAAGTTCGACGAGAAGACCGGCCAGACCAGCGTGTTCCGCGCCGATGCCAATTACGCCAACGGCAATGCGCGCGACCGTCAGGGCCGCCTCGTCACCTGCGAGCATTCGGTCACCCGCCGCATCACTCGCACCGAGAAGGACGGAAAGATCACCGTGCTCGCCGACAAGTTCGTCGGCAAGCGGCTGAACGCGCCGAACGATATCGTGGTGAAGTCCGACGACAGCATCTGGTTCACCGATCCGCTGTTCGGCATCAACGGCGAGTGGGAGGGCAAGAAGGAGAAGGCCGAGCAGGCCACCACCAACGTCTATCGCATCGCCAAGGACGGCAAGCTCACCGCCGTTCTCACCGACCTCGTCAATCCCAATGGCCTCGCCTTCTCGCCGGACGAGAAGAAGCTCTACATTGTCGAGTGGAAGGGCACGCCCAATCGCAGCATCTGGAGCTACAATGTCGGCGAGGACGGTGCCTTAAGCGGCAAGACCAAGCTGATCGACGCCGCCGACCAGGGCTCGCTCGACGGCTTTCGCGTCGACCGCGACGGCAATCTCTGGTGCGGTTGGGGCTCGAACGGCGCGTTGCAATCCGAGCCGACCGAAATCGGCGGCCGCAAGGTGTTCCAGCTCAGGGGAAGGCCGGACGATCTCGACGGCGCCATGGTGTTCAACCCCGAAGGCAAGCCGCTCGCCTTCATCAAGCTGCCGGAACGCTGCGCCAACCTCTGCTTCGGCGGTCCGAAGAACAATCGGCTGTACATGGCCAGCAGTCATTCGGTCTACGCGCTCTACGTCGAGGCGCACGGGGCGGTGTGAGGTAGTTTGTGGGGCAGGTAGCTCGTCCCACAATCTTCGCCGTCGTCCTGGCGAAAGCCAGGACCCATTACCCCAAGGAGCAGTTTGGCGAAGGCTAGCAGTTTAGTGTCTTCGGTACGGCTACCTGCACCTTATCGATAGATCACGCGGTATGGGTCCTGGCTTTCGCCAGGACGACGATGTGGAGGCATTCAGCGCTCCATCCAGGCTACGTCGTCACGCCCCCGCCATCCCCGCCGCCCACAGTGCAAACGCATAGACGATCGCCACTTCATCCAGCCGGTCGAACCGCCCCGAGGCACCACCATGGCCGGCGCCCATGTTGGTGCGCAGCAGCACCGGGCCGCCGCCGCGCATGGTCGCGCGCAGGCGTGCGATCCATTTGGCGGGCTCCCAATAAGTGACGCGCGGATCCGTCAATCCGCCCATCGCCAGGATCGCCGGATAGTCCTTCGCCGCGACATTGTCGTAGGGCGAGTAGGACAGGATGGTGCGAAAATCCGTCTCGCTCTCGATCGGATTGCCCCATTCCGGCCATTCCGGCGGCGTCAGCGGCAGCGTGTCGTCGAGCATGGTGTTGAGCACGTCGACGAACGGCACTTCAGCCACGATTCCCGCGAACAATTCGCCGGCGCGATTGGCGACCGCGCCCATCAGCATGCCGCCGGCCGAGCCGCCATGGCCGACGATGCGCTTGGCGCTGGTGTATTTCGCTGCGATCAGCGCCCGCGCGCTGGCGGCAAAATCGTCGAACGAATTGGTCTTCTTCTCGCGCTTGCCGTCGAGATACCAGCCCCAGCCTTTGTCGGCGCCGCCGCGGATATGGGCGATGGCATAGACGAAGCCGCGATCGACCAGCGACAAGCGGTTGGCGCTGAACGAGGCCGGCATCGCCATGCCGTAGGAGCCGTAGCCGTAGAGCAGCAGCGGCGCCGAGCCGTCGAGCTTCAGCCCACGGCGATAGAGGATCGACACCGGCACCTCGGCGCCGTCATGCGCCTTTGCGATGATGCGCGTGGTGATGTAGTCGGCGGCATCATGGCCGGATGGAATCTCCTGGCGCTTGCGCAAGGTGCGCGTGCGCTTGACCATGTCGTAATCATAGACCTCCGACGGCGTCGTCATCGACGAATAGGCAAAGCGCAAATTCGTCGTCTCGAACTCGTAGGAGCCCATCGTATCCAGCGAATAGGCGGCCTCGTCAAAAGCGATCGCATGTTCCTCGATCGAGGCAAGATCGCGGATCACGATCGCCGGCAGCGCATTGGCGCGCTCCAGCCGCACCAGATGGCCGGCATAGAGATCGAGGTCGATGATGTAGATGCCGGGACGATACGGGATCAGGTCGCGCCAGTTCTTGCGCTCGGGCGCGGCGAGCGGCGCCGTGACGATCTTGAAGTCGATGGCGTCGTCGGCATTGGTGAGGATGAACAGCTCGTCGCCGCGGTCGGCCAGCGAATATTGCACGCCCTCTTCGCGCGCTGCGACCAGGCGCGGCGGCGCTTCGGGGTTTGCGAGATCGATCAGCCGCTGCTCCGAGGTCTCGTGGTCGCCGCCAGCGATCACGCAGAAACGGCCGCTGGTGCTCTCGTGCAGATGGGTGAACCAGCCGGCATCCTGCTCCTCATAGACGAGCGTGTCGTCGGCCTGTCTGGTGCCGAGCCTGTGCCGCCACACCTGCATCGGACGGTGATTGTCGTCGAGCTTCACATAGAAAAAGCTCTTGCAATCCGCGGCCCAGACCATGCCGCCGTCGGTCTCCTCGACGAGATCGTCGAGATCCTTGGCCGTAGCCCAGTCGCGCACGCGGATCGAAAAATATTCCGAGCCCTTGGTGTCGGCGCTCCAGGCCTGCAGCTTGTGATCATACGAGTGCCGGCTGCCGCCGAACTTGAAGTATTTGTGGTCCTTGGCCAGCGCGTCGCCGTCGAGCACGATATGGCCGTCGCCGCCGTCGCGCGGCATGCGGCCGAACAGCTCGTGCTGCCCGCCCTCGCGAAACCGGCGGAAATAGGCGAAGGGACCGTCGGGCGAGGGCACGCTGGAATCGTCCTCCTTGATCCGCCCCCGCATCTCGCGCACCAGCGTCTTCTGGAGCGGTGCGGTGTGGCCGAGCAGGCTCTCGGTGTAGACGTTCTCTTCATCCAGATATTTGCGGATGTCGGGATCGAGCACGCTGGGATCGCGCAGCACCTCCTGCCACTTCTCGTCCTTCAGCCAGGCATAATCGTCGGTCACGGTGATCCCGTGCCGCGTGAAGGAATGCGGCTGGCGCGGCGCGACGGGCGGGGTTTTGCTGCTGCTGTTGGGCAAATCGATCCTCGTGGCGAGTCCTGGCGTGTCTCGCGCTTATATCAGATCGGACATGGGGGATTTAAAGACGGGCCGGCGCTGATGTGAGGCACCACAGCCGCTTCACCCTCCACCGTCGTCCCTGCGAACGCAGGGACCCATACCCCAAGCGAGGAGTCGCGGCGCGAGCTGGCAACTCCGAGTCGTCGCCAAACTACGCCCTGTGGTTATGGGTCCCGGATTGCGCTCCGCTTCGCTCGCTTGTCCGGGACGACGGCGGAGTTTGTGGCTCCGCCTACACCGCCACTTCCTCGCCGAGATACGCGACCGCCGCCTCGAGCCCGCCCTTGCCATGCGGGATCTTCAGCGCATTGAGGCCGATCTCGATCACCCCCAACGTGCCGAGCAGCATCGGCGCGTTGACGTGGCCCATATGGGCGATGCGGAAGGCCTGGCCCGAGAGATCGCCGATGCCGGTGCCGAGCACGACGCCGCACTTTTCCTTGCAATAGCGTTGCAGCACGGCCGGGTCGTGGCCGTTGCTCATGGTCACCGTGGTCACGGTGTTGGAGCGCTCGCTGGCTTCCGCCACGTTGAAGCCGAGCACCTGGCCTTCCGACCATGCGCCGACCGCGCGGCGCGCGGCTTCGCCGAGCAGGCTGTGGCGGCGGAAGGCGTTCTCCAGCCCTTCCTCGTGCAGGAGGTCGATCGCCTGGCGCAGCGCGAACAACAGATGCACCGGCGCGGTGCCGGCATATTTGCGATAGTGCTCGGTGCCCTCGCGCTCGCTCCAACTCCAATAGGGCGTCGCCATGTTGGCTGTCTTGTGCACCTCGAGCGCACGCGCGTTGGCGGCGACGAAACCGAGGCCGGGCGGCGTCATCAGGCCCTTCTGCGAGCCGGACATCGCGACGTCGATGCCCCATTTGTCCATCTCGAACGGCATGCAGCCGAGCGAAGCCACGGTGTCGACCATATACAGCGCGGGATGGCCGCTGGCCTTGATCGCCTTGCCGATCGCCTCGATGTCGTTCTGCACGCCCGAGGCCGTGTCGACCTGGACGACGACGACGGCCTTGATGGTGTGCTCCTTGTCGCGGCGCAGGCGCTCCTCGACCTCGTGCGGCCGCACCGCGCGGCGCCAGTCGCCCTTGAGCACCTCGACCTCGGCGCCCATCAGCGCCGCCGCATTGCCCCAGCCGATCGCAAAGCGCCCGCTCTCCAGCACCAGCACCTTGTCGCCGCGCGACAGCACATTGCTCAGCGCCGCTTCCCAGGCGCCGTGGCCGTTGGCGATGTAGATGTAGGACTTGCCCTTGGTCGAAAACAGCTTCGAGATGTCACTGAGCAGCCCCGCGGTCAGGTCGGTCATCTGCTTGGAGTAGATGTCGATCGCCGGACGATGCATCGCCTGCAGCACCTCGTCGGGCATCGTGGTGGGCCCGGGGATGGCCAGAAATTCCCGGCCCGCGCGAACGGTCATTGCTGTTGGTCCTTGTGTCGTGAGAACGGACTGGTGGGTCGCTGAAAACACAATTTTACGCGGCGCCGGGGTTTGAGAAAAGCGCTCAAAACGCAGGTCTGAGGTGGGTTATCGCTTCGTCTCGCGGCAGCCCGCGGCCTCCGCCTCTTCCACCGAACAGAACCAGCGGGTGCCTTTGCTGATCTTCATCTTGATCTGGGTGTACCAGCGGCTGGTCGGCTGGTGGTAGATGCATTCGCCGGCGCTGTTGACGTTGCCCTTGATGGTGCAATCAGGCGAAGGCGCGACCGGTCCCGAGGCCGAGGCGAGCAGCACCGCATGCGCCCCATCGGGCGGCTTGGTGGCGCCGAGGATGGTGGTCTTCTTGTTGCGGACCCGCCAGTCCCAGGGCGCGATGAAGGCGCCCTGCCACATCCCGGCCTTGGCCTCCCGCGCGGCGGCTTCGTCCGCGACGTAATCATGGGACATGCGGGTGTAGGCCAGCGCCCAGCCGCTGCGCACCAGCCATTTCTGGATGTCCTCGCCGCCGACCTCGCAGCGCGCCACGGTGCGGCCGCGCCGGTCGATCGCGCGGGTATGGCACACCCAATTCTTGCCATCGGCATATTTGGCGAGCTCGTCTCGCGCCGCGACGCCGCAGGTCCAGCGCTCGGTCTTGGTGTTGAGGCAAAGCTGGTCGACTGCCGGCGCGTCGATGCCGCCGAGCCGCACCCGCGTGTTGCCGATCACCACGGTATCGCCGGCGCGCACTTTTGCCATGCCCGTGATGTCGGCGGCGTCAGCCAGCGACGGGAGGGCGATGAAAGCCAGCGCAATCAGGACTTTTCGCAACATGCCGGGTCCGCAAGTTCCAGGAAAATCTCGATAGACCCCGCGATTGTGGTCAGCTTTTGGCCACTCGGCCAGCGCCTGCCTAACAGATGGGCTTTCAACTTCCCGTCATTGCATGGCGCTCCTTCACCCTCCCCTGGAGGGGGAGGGTCGGCATGCGATCGAGCGAAGCAAGATTGCGTGACGGGGTGGGGTGATCTCTCCACTCGGGCACTGTTCGTCGCGGAGGGACCGTCACCCCACCCCGCTCGCGCTGCGCGCGATCGACCCTCCCCCTCCAGGGGAGGGTAAGAGGGCATCACCCCCGCCCAGCCATCGCTCGCCTCGCCACCGCCAGTCCCATCAGCACGAACGCCGACGTCACCTCGGGCCCGCCGACCAGAATCCGCGTCGGTGTCTTCATCTTGTTCCATTCATAGGCACGGAACGGGCCGCGGCGGCCGCCTTCGCCGATGGCATCGACGATCACGTTCAGCGCTGGCGCGAAGGCGCGCGGGTCGGCGCCGAGATGGCCGAGCGCGATCAGCGCCAGCGCGGCGTCGAACACGTTCATCTCCGCGGCCATCAGCTCGCCCTTGACGTAGGACAGCACGCGGTGGCGGATGAAATCGAAATCGCCGTCGGGATCGATTGCGGCCTGCGCCGCCAGCGGCAGCGCCAGGAAGGCTGCGTAACAACGGCCGAAATAGGCGCTGTAGAGCTCCGGCAGGTAATAGATGTGCGAGCGCGGATTGGCGAAAGCACCGCTCGCGGCCAGCCGCTTCTGGAAGCCGATGATGCGATGCACGGTGGCGAGGCGCGCCGGCGTCTCCAGAATCTTCCAGCGCGCCAGGTTGCGGAAGCTGACCTCGAGAATGTCAAGATTGAGCGTCGGATCGAGATCGTTGCCGTAAGGACGCTCGCCCGCGAGGTTGTCGATCCAGGTCGCAACACCGCCCTCATAGTCGATATTGTCGTTGAGCGGCACCGTCACGCGCGGCGCGTTGACGCCGGCGCGGACCTGATAGCCGGCGTAGAAATCCAGCAGCGGCTGGTCGATGATCTCATCGGTGCAGCCTGCCTGCGTCGCTGCGGAGATCGAGCAGGCCGTGGTGTCGCAATCCGGCACATAGATTCCGAAGCCGAGATCCTGCTTGATCTGGGCGAAGAAGCGGGAGAAGCGGGGATGCGGCGCCGGCGCGAGCGCGGTGATGACATTGAACCGCGCGCCGTCGATGCCCTCGACCTCCTCGCGGCTGATGTTGACGCAGAAATCCACCATGTCGGCGATCGCGCGCTCCGCCGCGATCTTGTCGGCGGGTGAGGCGAGCCCGGTCTCGATATAGCCCAGCAGCGCCTCGATGAAGAACGCATCGTAATAGGCCGAGCGGTGGCGGATCTGCACCGGCTCCCACATCGGCTCGGCAACCCCTCGCCACGGCGGATGCACCACGGCGCGCGCCGGCGAGCGCGCGATGAAGACGCGGGCGAGGTTGAACAGCAGCGAGGAGTTCTTGTAGCCGCGCGCGTTCAGCCCCGTGAGCGCCATGATCAGCTCGCGTCCGCGGCAATCGGGATCGCCGATCAGGTTGAAGGCGGCGTAGGTCGGCAGAAAACCGTTTCGGCGATACGAGCCGAGCAGGTGCTGTGCGCAGTCGCGGATCACGCCGTCGATCCGCGATTGTTGCGGCGCCTTACCGACGAACACGGCCGGTGGCGGCCTGGGATGGTCAAGCGCGATGCTGTCGAGGAGATCGGCCACGGGCTGGCCGACGGCCGCCCAGTCAGGCTCGGCCTCGTCGCGGGCACGGGCGAGCGCCTGCCGCAGCGCCGCTAGCCTCGCCTCGTCGCGCAGCTCAGTCAGTCCGGCCCGCCGCAGCAGCACCCGCAACGCGGGATTGCCGAGCGCGGTCTTGTAGAATTTGGCCAGATGCGGATCGCCGCCGGCCTGACCCGCCAGCACGGGATCGCAGACCTCGTAAAGCGAGGGGCCGTCCTTCCGCGCCGTCAGCGCCCGGCAGGCGGCGCCGGCAAAATATTGAAAGCTCATGAAATACCTGGTCGCGGGGCATTGGCCGGGGGCCGGCCGACACGCTCCCAGCTGCGTGCCACCCCCCTGCAAGTCGTTGAAAAAGCTACCCGGATTCGCAGGAAATACAAATGTGATGGGAGTCACGGAAAAAGCCGGCACGAAGGCTGCATGATGAAGGCCCCGGAAGCCTCCGGGGGAACCCAAAACGGAGAAAATCGGACCGGAGAATTATCTAACATCTTCAGCTGCTTAGCTCAATTATTGGGCAAACTATTGCCGGGGAGGCGATATCCGGTTAAAGGTTTGTTTGGTGCGGCGCCGCAAATTGCGCGCAATTCGGGGGCACATCCCCGGCCAATCCCTCAAACCTAAAGACGCTATCGCGCTACTCAAACAGTGTGCGCGCGCTTGGCTGGTCTTTGGCACAGGAACGAACCGAGATGAATGTAAGGCAGCTCGACCTTTCCCGACGCACGATTGCCGTCGCCGCCGCCCTCATCGGCACGGTGTCCCTCGTGATCGGCGCCCATGCTGCCCTCAACATGCGCGCGATCGACGCCGCCAAGGCCGTCTCGACCGACCAGATCACCGGCTCGATCGGCCATGCCACGCATCTGGCGCTGGTCATTGGCAATGGACATTATCCCGACGCCAACGCGCCCCTGACACAGTCGATCAATGACGCCCGCGCGCTCTCTTCGTCCCTGCGCAAGAGCGGCTTTGACGTCGACATGGTGGAAGACGCGACCAAGGACGACATGGTCCGCGCCGTCAACCGCCTGAAGTCCCGGATCAAGCACGACAGCGTCGTCATGCTGTTCTTCGGCGGCTATGGCGTGCAGGCCGGCCGCGAGAGCTACATGCTGCCGGTCGATGCCGTGATCTGGAAGGAAAGCGACGTCCGCCGCCACGGCGTCTCCATCGAGGGCGTGCTCGACATGATGAAGGAGCAGGGCGCCAAGGCCAAGCTCGTCGTCGTCGACGCCTCCCGCCGTAATCCCTACGAGCGCCGCTTCCGCTCCTACAGCCACGGTCTCGCCCCGATCAGCGCGTCCGACAATGCGCTGATCCTCACCTCGGCCTCACCCGGCAAGGTCGTCGATGACGGCAAGGGCGAGCACAGCGTGCTGGTCAGCGAGCTCCTCAACAACCTCAATGCGCAAGGTAGCAGCGCCGAAAGCGTCTTCAACAAGACCCGCGTCGCCATCTCCCGCGCCAGCGAAGGCGACCAGGTCCCGAGCGTGTCGTCGTCATTGCTCGAGGACGTCCGTTTCGGCGAAGCCGGCGGCTAGTTTTTTCGGTAATCGCAGCTCTTGTAGGGTGGGCAAAGGCGCAAAGCGCCGTGCCCACCATCTATCCAAGTTTTCGATAGAAGACGTGGGCACGCTTCGCTTTGCCCACCCTACGATGTGCGCGTTGTTGCGCACACCTGCATCCACGTCGTCATTGCGAGCGTAGCGAAGCAATCCAGAATCTTTCCGCGGAAGGACTCTGGATTGCTTCGTCGCAAGAGCTCCTCGCAATGACGATCGTGGCTGCTATTTCGCCGCTTCCGCGCTCGCCATCACCGGGCGCACCGGATCGCCCTCACGCAGCAGCGCGCCGGCGCGGGCGACGATCACGTCGCCATCGTTGAGGCCGTCGCGGACCTCGATATTGCCGCCCGACATCAATCCGATCTCGACGCGCTTGGTCTCGACGCGATTGCGGCGGATCACCTGCACCACTGTGCCGGCCGAGGAATATTGCACGGCCGTCAGCGGCACCGCGACGTTGCAGCTCTGCCCGGTCTTGATCAGCGCGCGCCCGCTCGCGTTGAGCAACAGGCGCTTCTGCGAGGAGATACCGATATAGACCATGCCCTGCTGGATGTTTTGCTCGACGGTCGGCCCGATGCGGCGAATCTTGCCGTCGATGTCGCCGGCGCCGGCGATGCGCACGGTCGCCTGCTGATTGACGGCGAGCTTGCGCATGTCGGTGGTCGCGACCAGGCCGACCAGATCATATTCGCTGCGCGCCACGATCGTGAACAGGGCCTCGCCCTTGGCCGAGGCG
The DNA here is from genome assembly GCF_900099855.1 of Bradyrhizobium sp. Rc2d. Lineage (NCBI taxonomy): Bacteria > Pseudomonadati > Pseudomonadota > Alphaproteobacteria > Hyphomicrobiales > Nitrobacteraceae > Bradyrhizobium > Bradyrhizobium sp. Rc2d. The sequence goes on from NZ_FNCU01000062.1 coordinate 24,008, forward strand.
AAATTGCCGATCTGCGCGGTCGACGTGGCGATCACGCCCGCCACGGGCGCGGTGACCTGAAGCGTGCCGCCTTCCGGTAGCGCCAGCCGCGCCAGCACTTGGCCGGCAGTGATGGTCTGGCCGGCTTCCGCCAGCACCTCGGTTACCTTCAGGCTGGGACGTTCGGGCCGCACCGAGGTTTCCTCGCGCGCGATGATCGTGCCGGTGGCCTCGACGATGTCGGAGAAGCAGGATTTCGCGACCTTCAGCACCGTGACCGCCGGCCCCTTGGGGGCATCGTCCTCGGCGGCTCCGGCCGGATATGGGCCGAGAGCGAACACGCCGGCGATGGCTGCGGGAAACAGGCTTCGGGCAACGGCACGGGGCAAATGACGCATCGAAAATTCCACGGGTTCAAGCCCTTCAATCGATAGCAGATGGCAACGGGCCGGACTACGGCAGCGTTGTCCCATGGCGGGATGCCACGCCGGCGCGGGCCGCCGCGGCAAGTCTTTGATTAGTCGCGGGATTGGAGATCAGGTTCGCTCCGCCGGACGGGGAGGTCGCAGCGGGGCTGGCTGGCCGTCAGCTCCGGCGATCACCCAGCAGCTTGCCGGTGGCGCGATCGATCAGGTGCAGGCGCGTACAGGCCTGACACGGCACGGAAACATGCGTCCGATCGGTTGGCTCGTCGCCAAGCCAATATTGCACATTCATGCCGGTCTGGGGGCACTTGAAGACGATATGACGGTACATGCCCGATGATATGGCGCCAAGGCGGGCCGCGCGAAATTACGGATGATTACGTAGGCCGGCCGCGCGTCCCTCACGGCAGGCTCAGAAACTCCACCCAGTTCGGCTTCTTGCCGGTGGGATAGGATTTCAGCTTGGCGAGCGCGCCGCTGCTCTGGTCGATCGCATAGACCGTCATGCCGTCGGAGAGTTCGCCGACGGCGGCGAGATAGCGCCCAGAGGGATCGATGTTGAAGCCGCGGGGCTGCTTCTCGGTCGGCACGCTGCCGATCGTGGTCAGCTTGCCGCTGGTTGCATCGACCTTGTAGGCGGTGAGCGTGTTCGTGGTGCGCTCGGAGGCGTAAAGGAAGCGCCCGTCTGGGGTGATGTGGATGTCGGCGGCCCAAGGCTTTTTATCGGAAGCTTTGCCGTTGAACCCTTCCGGCAGTGCGGTGGTGCGCTGGATCTCGGTCCAGGCGCCGCTCTTGGCGTCATAGCTAAACGCCGCGACATCGCCGTTCAACTCGTGAACGAGATAGACGAACTTGCCGCCCGGGTGGAATACGAAGTGCCGCGGCCCCGATTTTTCCGGCACCTTGTGGGCCGGCGGATCGCTCGGCGTCAGCGTGCCGGTCGCGGCGTCGAACGCAAAGCTCAGCACCTGGTCGGAGCCGAGATTGGTCGCGAACACGAAGCGGTTGTCGGGCGAGGGCAGGACGGCGTGCGCGTTCAGCCCGGTCGGGATCACCTGCTTCGGCTCACCGACGACGCCGTTGGCTTGAAGCGGATTCAGCGCAACCTTGTTGCCACCATAGGAGGCACTGAACAGGAACTTGCCGCTGCGATCGACGGCGATATTGGCCATGCTGTCGGCGAGCGGCCCGTTGCCGACATGGCTGAGCTGGCCGGTCTTGGGGTCGATCGCGAAGCTCACCGCGAGGTATGGCTGCGAGCGGATGCCGGCGATCAGCACGCGCTTGTCAGGCGTGATCGCGAGCGGCGTCGAGGATCCCGGCTTTTCGACGCCGGTGAAGGCGGCCGTCTGCACCGGCATCATCTCGCCGCTCTCGGCCATCTTGAACACGCTGATGTCGTTGCTGTCGGCGTTGCCGACATAAGCGAAGGTTTCGGCCATGCCGGCGCGGACTCCAGGAATGAGGGCGAGAAAAGTGAGGGTGGTGGCGATCGCAGCGCGCGGCAGGCGTGATGCGATGCGTCGGGTCGGTCTCAACATGGTTTCCTCCTCGAAGCCGGTGCGGCATTGTCGTTTTGCCGTCGAGGATAGCGGGAAGGCGCGCCGTCGCACCAAATTCCAGTTGGGATCGATCGATGCCGAAATTGTATCGGTCGCTCGGAGGCTACCGCACCGCCGCCGTCACGCTGCGGGAGGGCAAATGCGGGCCGGGCGGTTGGCCGGGCGGACCGAGCACAGTCCATACGGTGACCGCAAGCAGCCCGCAGGTCAGGATGGTCCAGGTGATCAGTCGTTTCCGCATCAGGCCAAATCCGGCGGTCGAATCTCGATGCTTCGGCCAACGATCGTGCACCGCAAACCGCGGCGATCCTATGACCTCGTTCACAGTGCGAACCAATGCCGCGCCAGCGCATTGAAGCATCATGCCCCGTGAAAACGATCTCGAAGGCAAGCCCGACATGGGCGGCAAGCATGGCGGTCAGCAAGGCCAGCCCAAGCTGCCGCCGCATCAGGGCGAGCGCGACGAGGACGTCGTGGCAAAGCGCCACACCGGTCAAACCGGTCGCAGCTCCCCGCCGACCAAACAAGAATAGCCCCGCACTCGCACCGGGAACGGCAGCCTCGCCTTGCCGTTACCCTGATCCTGTGGGCGGAGGAGATCGAAACGGAGGCTGGCACGTGTTTTGGATCTATTGGGACACCGCCTGGTCGCTGATCATCAGCGGCATCATGTTTGCGACCATCGTCAGCCATCCCGACGCCGAGATCGCCGAAGTGCGTGCCGCAAAAGGCATGATGTAAACGCCACGCGGCAAAGCGCGATGAGATCGGGTGATCGTCATCGCGCTTCGGTTCGCGCTGAGCATGATCCTTAAACCGCGGCAGACTTTGCGCCAACGCGGCCCTTCAGGTTCGGATCATGCTTCTAGCGGTCAGTAGTCCCAGAACGCCGGCACCCAGCGAAAGTGATCGCCGTCGACCGCCACCCGGCCGACCGATGGGAATGGCATGTGAGTGGCGACGAGGAGTTCTCCATTCGCCGCCAGCTCCCGCAAGAGACGGACACGAACGCGCGCCGCCTCTTCGGGATCGTGCTCGAAGCCGTTGTGCCACTCGGGGTGATCGAATCCGACGGTGAACACGGCATCGCCGGCGAATGTCAGCCGCTCGCCGCCGGATGCCAGGCGCACCACGCTGTGCCCGGGGGTGTGGCCGCCGGTGCGCGTGACCACCACTCCCGGCGCCACCTCGTGCTCGTCCTCGAAGGTGCGCAGCTGGTTATGGTACTCTTTCGCGAACCGCTTGGCGGTCGCCCGCAGCGCGTCCGGAAATCCCGGCGGCATCGCGACGTGGGAGAAATCGGGCGCCTCCCAGAACTTGACCTCGGCGGCTGCCACGTGGATGCGCAGGTCCGGGCGCAGCCGGTCCCTGACCTCGTCGACGAGCAGACCGCCAATGTGGTCCATGTGCATGTGCGTCAGCACCACGTCGGTCACGGACCCAAGATCGATGCCGGCGGCTTCCAGTCGCTTGCTCAACTGCCCGGCCCGCGGCAGGTGCAAGTCGGGGTCGGACCCTAGTCCAGCGTCGACGAGGATGGTCTGGCCGCCGCTGCGCACCACCACCACGTTCAGCGCCCAATCGAAAGCATCCGGCGGCAGGAACATGTCCTTCAGCCAGGCCGCGCGGACGGCCGGGTCGGCGTTGTGGGCCAGCATCGCACCTGGCAGCGTCAGCACCCCATCGCTGATCACCAGCACGTCGATCTCGCCAATCCGCAGCGCGTACCGCGACGGGACCAGCTCTTCGGGGCCTCTGCCGAGGTGTGCAGTGTCGTGCAAGTTCATGTTCGTCTTCTCCTGGGTGTTGCGGATCGTCTGATTCATTGTTGAAAGCTCCTGCGCTCTGTCTTGACGTTCAGTTCGGGAAAAGACCGCGCGTCTCCCGTGGGCAGCGCGGTCAATGCTGGTGTGTCCCGTGATGATTTATCGAACGCGACGTGCGGCTGCCCCAGAGCGATTGCCGTCGCTATAGAGTGATTGCTGCCAACGCATGCGCGCAGCTATGCCAGTCCCAGGCCGCCGTCGATCGCGACCACCTGGCCCGTCACCCATTCTGAAGCGGGGCCGGCAAGCCGGACGATCCATTCTGCGACATCGTCCGGAACGCCGCGTCGCCCGAGCGGTATGCGCGCGCGCTCCTGCTCCTTGATTGCGGCAGCCTGCTCCAGGGACAGCCCCATCATGCCAGTCAGAGCGCCAGATTCCGTGGGTCCCGCAGCGACCGCGTTCACGCGTATACCGACCGGTGCGAGCTCCAGCGCCCAGCAGCGAGTCAAGTGCTCCAATGCCGCCTTGCTGGCTGCGTAATGGGACAGGGCGCCCGCCGGCTTGTGGCCGAAAGTGCTCGAGACATTGACGATTGTGCCCTGTGTTGCCTTGAGGTGGGGCAAAGCAGCAGCGGCGAGCAGACTTGGGCCGATCACATTCACGGAAAAGATGTCCATGATCCGATCGGCCGTCGCGTCGGCCAGCGGAAGAATTGCGCCTGCGCCTGCGTTGTTGACCAAGGCATCGACCTTGCCCCAGGTATCGACCGCCTTGGCAATTGTGCGCCTGGCATCTTCGGCGGAGGCGACATCGGCAACCAGGCCGGCAATGTTTGCATGCTCGGCAACCGTTTCTTCGATAGGACCGGGACGGCGGCCGGTCACGAGCACTTTGTCGCCTTGTCTGGCGAAACGTAGTGCCGCTGCGCGCCCGATGCCCGAGCTGCCTCCCGTCACGATGACGACATTTTCACTTTTCATGTTCGATCTCCTTCTTCGCTGACAGCGCAGTCCAGCCACGATCGCGTGGCCGATGTCGTGTGAGTGCCTAAAGCGCGATGAGATCAGGATGAATCGTCATCGCGTTTTAGGTTATGTTTGAGCATGATCTTTTCGGAAAACCGCTCCACACTTTTCCGGATCATGCTCTAGAGGTCAGTCACACGCTCCGGATCGGCCGAGGCCAGCGCGACGGCACGTTCGGCGCGCGGCGGGTAGATCCAGACGGTGTTGATCTCCCGTTTCGTCTTCTTGGCGACCTCGCCGACCATCTCCACGTTGCGTTCCCAGCCGCGCGTGAACAGCGCGCCGGCTTCGCCGAGATCGAGGCACGTGACATAGGCCTTCTGGTGATAGGGCCTGGTCGGCAGGCCCAGCAGCCCCGCGGCCGCATTGTTGCCGGCGAAGGCGCCCATGCGCGTGGCGTGCTGGCACGACATCAGCGCGTAATTGCCCTCGTCGTCGCAGGCGGCACGCGCCGCATCGCCGGCCGCGAACACGCCCTGGACGCCTGGCACCTGCAAGCAGCGGTCGACCAGCAAGCGGCCGAAACTGTCGCGCTCGGCGGGGATCTGCGCGGTCAAAGGCGCGGCACGAATGCCGGCCGCCCAGATCACGGTCTCGGTCTCGATGTGTTCGCCGCTGGACAGGGTGACGCCGGACTCGTCGAGCGAGGCGACGCCGGCACCGAGCCGGGTTTGAACACCGAGCTTGTGAAGGGCGTCCTCGATGACGGGTCGAGGACCTGCGCCCATGTCGGGCGCGATCGCATTGTTGCGCTCGACGATGATGACGCGGGTCTTCGCGTTGGCGCCGAGGATGTCGCGAAGCCGTGCCGGCATTTCGGTGGCCGCCTCGATGCCGGTGAAGCCACCGCCGGCGACGACCACCGTGTCGCGCCCGTTCGTGGCCGGCCGCTTGGCGAGACCATGCAGGTGCTTGTCGAGCGCAATCGCATCGTCGAGTGAATCGACGCTGAAGCCATGCTCGGCAAGGCCCGGAATGTTCGGACGGAACAGCCGGCTGCCGGTGGTCACGACGAGGCGGTCGTAAGAGAGCGTCTTCTTCGTGCCCTTCGCCGTGGCGATCTTCACCATGCAGGATTTGGTGTCGACCGTCTCCGCTCTGCTTTGCACATAGGTGACGTCGATGGCCTCGAGCACGTCGAGCAGGGGCGCCGTCAGGGTCTCGGGCTTCGGTTCGTAGAGCCGCGGGCGAACCACGAGCGTCGGCTCGGGGGCCACCAGCGCGATCTCGAGCGCCTCTGGCGAGACGCCCTGGATCTCGCGCAGGCGGGCTGCGGAAAGGGCGGCGTACATGCCGGCGAAGCCGGCGCCGATAATGACTAATCGCATGGGTTTGCTCCTTGGTAGGCAGTTTCGAAAGTCCGCGCGCGGACCGTCGCTGCTCCGCTCAGGGCAGCGTCCGGCGATGGCACGAAGAGATGAGAAGAGATGATGTGAAACGCTGGTCTTAAGGCGCTACGCAGCGCGACAGCGTCGAATTCGGAGGCCAGGCTTGGCGAAAAATAACCGACTGAGCCGCGCTCGGGCCCCAGTCCTGGTAGGGAAGGCCGGAGCCATCCCGGGTCATGATCGACATCAGCGGGTAGGCTGGGTGCAGGGCCTGCGCGGGAATCTCCACCTCCTCGCCCGTCGCGGACGTGAAGCGAACGGCCAGCGAGAGTCCGTACAAGGTTGCGGTCGCAAGACCTCGGCGGCGCGAGGCGATCACCCGCCGGCTGATGAAGTTTTTCCAGGTCATCTTTTTCCAGGTCATCTTCGGTCTCCGTCGATTGGTCCGGGCATGGTGATGGTTTAGCGGATCGGATCTGCCGCTGCGCCAGAGCGATTGCCGTGGTTACAGCGCGATTGCTGCTAACGCTGGCGCCTGCGCCAGTCGCTCGGGCTCTCCCCGGTCAGCTTCCTGAAGGCAGCCGCGAATGCCGTCTGCGAGGAATAGCCAAGCGCGGCTGCGATCGAGACCACCGCATCGTCACTGTCGCGCAGCATCGTCATGGCCTGCTCGAGGCGGTGCTGGCGCAGCCAGGCATGCGGCGACAGCCCGGTGCTTTCCTTGAAGGCACGGCAGAAGTGAAAGCGCGACAGACCCGCATCGGACGCCAGCGCATCGAGCGAGACGTCTGCATCGCTGTCGGACCGCAATCGTTCGATCGCACGGAGCAGGACCTTCGGCGACAGCCCGCCCATGGTCGGCTGCAATGTGGTCGGCGAGCCCGAATGGGCCGCCAGAACGCGCGTGGCCAGAAGATCCGTCAACTGATGCCGGAACAGATTATCCAGCGCGCCATGGCCCTCCAGCGCGTCCGCTGCGCTCAGCAGCAGTCGGGACGTGATGGGATCCGGATGCGCCGTTCGCTCCAGCAGGTCGGCCGGTCCGGTGGTCCCGGCCTCGTCGGCAATGCGCTTCAGCGTCGCATCGGGAAGATAGAGCTGAACCACGTCGACGGGCTTCGGAATGTCCCACCTGGAGCTCGATCCTTCCGGAATGATGATCAGGACCCCGGGGCGAAACGTACCGATCGCGACCGATCGTCCCGAGCGCCGCTCCATGCGCTGCATCACGCCGTTGTAGGCCATGATCACGTGGTGGCTCATGGGCTCGACGACGTCGTGCAGCGGATCGTGTCTCCAGTGCGCGAGGCCGGCGCCGGAAGCATCCAGCGCCATGCGAAACGGTTCGGTCCTGAGCACGCGCGCCATCTCCGCACCGGCGGCGCGCCGGTCGGAATGCGAGTTGTCCTCCCCCTGTGCGCCGGGCGCGGGTGGCAAGCCCTGCTGCGAGGGATCGCGCATGGGAGCAGTGTGTCCGGTCATTGTCGCGCCTCCTGATCAGTCGAACTTCAAATCAGTCACCCGTATTTGTACGGACGGCGCGCGTTCTATGGCTGCGAGGGCCCAGCGTATTGCCTGAAGCGGCCACGCTTTGTCCGATCCTGCTCCAAGCAGGCGCAGGGTTTCGCGAACGCACGATGGGCGGCGGGTGAGGAAAGCGCTTTATGACAAAAAGCGTGACAGGCGGTCGCACGGCTGTCGCGAGCCGACGTTCCGCGTTCGGTCGCGTGTCATCAGCCCAGCCGCATCACGAGCGTTTCGATGCCGATCGTCGCGGACACCGCGGATGGAGCGGCAGTCATCAGCGCGCGGCTCAAGCTGCGGCCGCCTGCGCCGACAATAGCTGCTTCAATTTCGCCGCGGGCACGGCCGGGCTGAACAGCCAGCCCTGCATCTGGCTGCATCCGAGCTGACGCAGCACCTCGCGCTGGGCCTCGGTCTCGACGCCTTCGGCGGTCGTCGCCATGCGGCGGGCGGCGGCCATGTGCACCACGGCCTGCACGATCGGCGAGGAATCGTCGGGTTCGCCGATGTCGCTGATGAAGCTGCGGTCGATCTTGATCTTGTCGAAGGGGAAGCGGTGCAGATAGCTCAGCGACGAATAGCCGGTGCCGAAATCGTCGAGCGCGATGCGCACGCCGAGCTCGCGCAGCTGCTGGAGGATGGTCAGGGCCTCTTCGTCGTCGCGAATGAGCACGGTCTCGGTGATCTCGAGCTCGAGTCGTTCCGGCGCCAGCCCCGATTCCGCGAGCGCGGCGGCGACCTTGAGCGCCAGCGTCCGCGAGCGGAACTGCACCGGCGAGACGTTCACCGCAATGTGGATCTGGCCGGGCCAGCTCGCGGCTTCGGTACAGGCCTGCTTCAGCACCCATTCGCCGATTTCGCCGATCAGGCCGGTCTCTTCGGCAACCGGGATGAAGTCCGCGGGCGAAACCATGCCACGCTCGGGGTGGCGCCAGCGCAGCAGCGCCTCGCAGCCGGTGACGACATTGGCCGCGAGGTCGACCAGCGGCTGGTAGTGCACCTCGAACTCGCCGCGCGCGAGCGCATGCCGCAGATCGAGCTCGAGCTGCCGGCGCGCCTTCGCCTTGGCGTCGTATTCGGGTGAGAAGACGCGGAAGGTGCGGCGCCCTTCCGACTTCGCGGCGTACATCGCAAGATCGGCGCGCTTGAGCAGGTCGTCGATATTATCGCCATGGTCGGGCGCGATCGCGATACCAATGCTGGCATCGGTCGGGATCTCCTGGCCCTTGCAGTTGACGGGCGCGCGCAGGGCATTCAAGATTGTTTCCGCCAGCGCGGTCAGCTGGGCCTGATCGTTGGTGCCGGCCTTGATGATGGCGAATTCGTCGCCGCCGAGCCGTGCCACCATGTCGTTGCCACTGACGCAGGCGCGCAGGCGGTTCGCGACCTGGCGCAGCAGCTCGTCGCCGACCTCGTGTCCCAGCGAATCGTTGACGCCCTTGAACTCGTCGACGTCGATATAGAGGATCGCGAACGGCTTGCCTTGGGCAAGCTCGGCGACGCGGCGCTCCAGATGCCCGCGCATCAGCACGCGGTTGGGTAGGTCGGTCAGCGCGTCGTAATGCGCCATATGGGCGATGCGCTCGTCGGCGCGAATGCGCGCGGTGACGTCGTCATGGGTGGCGAGCCAGCCGCCGGCCGCGCCCGGCTGGTTCTTGATCTCAATCAGCCGGCCGTCGGCGGTCTCGACGATGGTGCTTTGGGTGCGCCCGACATTGCTCAGGATGTCGTCGCAATAGGACGGGACGTCGCCGTGGAACGAGCCGGTATCGTGGCGATGCCGGATCACGTCGCGGAAATGGGCGCCGGGCTTCACCACCTCGCTCGACAGGGCGTACATCTCGATATAGCGCCGGTTGCAGACGATCAGCCGCTCGTCCTGATCGAACATCAGGAGGCCCTGCGTCATGGTGTTCATGGCGGTGTCGAGCCGCTGCTTCTCCAGCGAGAGCCGGTGCGTCACCTGGCGGAAGATCAGATAGAGCGTGAGCACGAGCAGGCCGATCGACACCACGGCCACTGTGACGAAGAACTTCGTCTGCGTGCCCCAGGTGGCGAGGGTCGCATCCAGCGACTTGGTCGCGACCACGACCAGCGGCTCGCCGGTGAGGAGGCGCGAAGCGACGATGCGGTCCTTGCCGTCGATCGGACTTGCGAGCTTCGTGGTGACGAAGGTGCGCTCGAACACCGCCATCTGCTCCGGCGTGCCCTTGCGGTAGTTCTGCCCGATCATCGCATCGACGCGCGGGATGCGCGCGAGCAGCTGGCCGTTCTGGTGATGCATCGCGATCGAGGATTCTTCGCCCAGCCCAGTCGAGGCGAAGAAGGATTCGAGCTGCTCCGGCGCGATCGCGCGCGAGACGAGCCCAAGGAATTCGCCGTGAGGGCCGGAGACGCGCCGGGCGAACACGATCGCCGGTCCGTTGCCGAGCCGGCCCTGTACGACCTCGATCTCTTCCTGCGCGGCCGGATCATTCTTGAGGCGATTGAAATAGCCGCGGTCGGCCACCGAGATCTCGGCGACCGGCCAGCGCCGCGACGAGTTGATCAGCACGCCCTTGGAATCGAACACATTGGCGCCGGCGACGTCGGACCAGCCGCTGGCCTTTGCGCGCAGCACCTCGTGCATGGCGAGCGTGCCCATCTCGCTGCGGAACACCTCGGCGGATTCGATGCCGCGGCTTTCGAGCTCGGCGATGATGCTCTTCTGGAGCACCGCAAAGTCCTCGAACTCGCGGTCGAAATGCCGCGCCAGCATGCGGACGGAGTTTTCCAGGCTGTCGCGGCCGCTCTCGATCGCATTCTGCCGGAAGCGGTCGACGGTGAGCGCCGTGCCGATGGCGGTTGCGGCCATCAGCACGAAGCCGCCGACGATCAACCATGTCAGCGGTGCCCCGCGCCAGCGGCGCAGCAACGCGCGCATCCGCGCGGTCCATCGGATCGATGTGCCCATCCAGCCCTCCCGTGGGACGCAAGATGCAGCAAAACCGACAAGACCCCGTTACCAGCAAGGGTTACGAAAATATGAATCGGAGCGGAATCAGGAGGTTGTTCCCGGCGTCACCGCCGGATCTCCCACTTCAGGGCTTCCGCATTCGCCTTGGCGAACATCGCCGGCACGTCGAAGGTGCCGGTCTTGAGATCATAGCGGCAGCGCCAGTCGGCGAGGCCCTTCATGGCGACGTTCTTCGGATGCTTGTCCATTTCGCCCGACAGCGAGATCACGAGGTAACGGTTGTCGGGCCATTTCACGCCGAGCCCGCGATAGGCCTCTTCCGTGCCTTTCACGAGATTGGCCGAGATGTGGCAGTCGAGCTTCATCTTCCGCGTGTCCGGCCGGCTGTGGAAATAGGCCCAGGCGAGATCGCTGAGCGAATGCTTCGTCGCGCTGACGAAGGCGCCCTTCTCGACATGGTAGAGAAAGAGGTCTTGCTCGCCGGAGCCGGTCTTCTGCATCCGCACCAGCCATTGCGAATCGCTCGTGAAACGGAAGCCGGCCGGATAGCCCTGCTCGGGCTTCAGCTCGGTCATCCCTTCGCCGTGTCGCGCCCACACCTGCCATTTGACGTCGAAATCCTCGCCGTCCTTCATGTACTGCTCGAGCTTGGTGGCCTTGTCGGGCGAGGTGAAGCCGAGATGTTCATCGTCGGTGAGGACGAAGCCCGGCGGCGGGCCGGAGGCAGCAAGCGCAGGCGAGGCGGCCAGCGTCAGGGCAAGCGCCAGCCATGGTGCAGGGCGGCAAAATGCGTTCACGGGGAAAATCCTTAAAAAAATTGGGCGCAATGCGGTCTCGTTGATTTGACGCCGACGGGGCCGCGCCGGTTCATCCCGGGCGCGGCTGCGCATCATCCCAACGATCGTCTTGCTGCCGCAGCGAAATCGGCGCAATTTGCTGCCCTCGGCTGATTTGCGTCCCAAGGTTCATTTCCGATGATCACCGCATCCAAGGCCTTCATTGCCTTCTGTCTGCTCGCGGTGGGCGGCACCGTGCTGGTGATCGGCCCCACCGAACTGCGCCGCCTGCTGCCGGGCGAGGCGAAGACCGAAGTCGCCGCCAAGCCGGAGGCCAAGGCCGAAGCCAAAGTCGATGCCAAGGTCGAAACCAAGCCCGCGCTGAAGCCGGAACCCAAGCCGGAAGAGCAAAAGCTTGCCGCCAGCGCGCCGCCGGCCCCGGCCGCATCGCCGGCGCCCGAGCCGAAGGCGGGCGCGCTGGCCGAGACGCAGAAGCAGGTCACGGCGCTGGCCGATCTCGCGCCGGTCAAGCCGCCGGCGGCAGCGGCGGATGCGGGTCCCCGTTTCGACGTCGCGCGCATCGACGATCATGGCGAAGCGGCGGTGATCGCCGGCCAGGCCACGCCGGGTGCGAAGGTCGAGCTGCTGCGCGACGGCAAGCCGCTCGACACCGTCACGGCCGATGCGTCGGGCCAGTTCGTGATGACCCCTCCGCAGCTTCCTGCCGGTTCCTACGAGCTGACCCTGCGGGCGAAATCGACCGACGGGACCGTCACGCAATCCAGCCGCAGCATGCCGGTGACGATCGCCGAGGCCGCGCCGCCGCCGGCACCCGCCGCGCGGCAAGAAGCGAAACAAGAGCCGAAGCAGGCCGAGAAGCCTGACGACAAGCCGGAAGTCGTGGCCTCCTTGCCCTCGGCATCGCCACACCTGGCCTCAGCACCCGACAGGCCCGCGGCTCGGCCCAGATTGACGGGCGCACCGAAGCCGAAGGTGATGGCCCGGGCGGCGGGGACGGCTGTCGCATCGGCTTCCCCGGCGGACGCACTCAGTGGCACACCTGCGGAAGCGGGTGGCAGCCGTGTGATCTCCCGCGGCGACAGCCTATGGGCGCTCAGCAAGCTCGCCTATGGCGACGGCGCCCGCTACGCCGTGATCTTCAACGCCAACCGCAACAAGATCCACAATCCCAATTTGATCTATCCCGGCCAGACGTTTGTGATGCCGCCAAAGGCGCAGTGACGGGAACGGTCTTTCCTCTCCCTCTCGCCGCAAAGCGGTCCGCAAGCAGGGAGGGATAAGCTCGCCCGCGACGCTTTGCCCTGTGTCGCTCCGGAACTATCGGTTCCCCCGCGCGTCATTGTGATGCGACGCAGTGCGCGCTTGGCGTTGGGAGGAGGCCGAGGTGGTCAGGTCAGTTTTCATGTCCGGACGCATGGGACTGGCGCTGGCGGGCGCTGCTCTCATGTTTGGGGCACTGCTGCTGCCTGACAAGGCCGAGGCCCAGTTCGGATTGCGCGGCGGTCCTCTCGGCGTTGCACGTTTTGCCGTCGGCCACATGATCGGCCTGTCGCGCTTGCGCCATGCCCGCATGGCGGTGCGCGGTGGCCGATACCGCTCGGCCGCGCTGAGGTCGCAGGATCCCCGCGGCGCCGAGCGCGGCCAGCCGGCCAACCCTTACGTTCTGCGTGCGGCGCTGACCGCGCAGGCCGCGCTGTCGGGCTGGCAGGGCGGGCGCCGCCCGCAGGGCTGGTGGCGTCATCCCGACGGCAGCTATGGCTGGGTCGGCCCGGTGTTCTGGCCGTTCGCGCATGACGATCTCACCACCGCGATCATCTTCGGCGACACCACCAGCCTCTCGCTCTATGGCTATGGCGACATCTATGCCGCGATCTTCACGCCCTATGCCGCCACCGAGCTTGCTGCCTACACCGCGCCGCAAGGCCGGCGCGCGCGGCGCACCCCGTCCGCAGAGACTCTTTGCGAAGCCAGCGACACCGGCGGTCTGCCCGTCGAACGCGTCACTGCTGCCGTAGCGCCGAACGAATCGCAGCGCACCGCGCTCGACGAGCTCGCATCCGCCTGGAATGCTGCGCGCGACACTATTCGTGCCGCCTGCCCGGCGCAGGCCCCGGACACCGCCGCCGAGCGCCTCGGCCTGATGCGCGAGCGGCTCGAGGCCATGATCAAGGCAATTGACGCGGTCGCGCCGCCGCTTGTGAAATTCGTCGGTCTCCTCAATGACGACCAGAAAGCCAGGCTCAATGCGCTCGGCAATGAGCGTCGCGCCGCGCTTGCCGCAGCTCAGCCCAAGGACGCGCAGGCGGCCGCCGCCTGCAAGCCGGGCTACGATCCCCGCTATGACGAAAAGGCGCAGCGCCAATACGAGCAGCTGGTGCAGCAGCAATGGCCCGCGGACGACATTGCTTCCACGCTCAAGCTCGACGAGGTCGCCCGCGCCCGCTTTGAGGTGCTCCAGGACACCACGCTGCGCACCATGGAGACGCTGAGCGCCTGCCCCGCAGCGGCCGCCGCGACACCGCAGGTCCGCCTCGCCGCCGTGAAGGCGCGGCTTGAGACGATGCTGCAAGCGGTCGGCGGCATCAGCGATGCGCTCGACGATTTCGAGGCCGATCTGAGCGACGAGCAGAAGGCCGGCTTCGAGGCGATCGGACCGAAGCGGGGGACGTGATCACCCGCACGCCCAGTCGAACTTCATGTCCCTGAAATCGAGCTGCGCATTGCCGCCGCCAAAATTATAGCCGCCGAAATATTCCTCGAACTCGATGTAGAACGGGCTCATCTCGGGCACCGCCTGGCACGGCCGCATGGTGCCGCCGAGATGATTGTGGGCGTGGTCCTTGCTCCAATCGTGCAGGCGGAAATTGTCGCGGCCCGGCACGCCGCCGATGTAATAGTAGTAAGGCTGATAGCCGGTCGGCGGCTTCTCGCGAGTGTGCTCGTCCTGCGGGCCTTTGCCGGCGTTGGGATCGCTCGCACGCGGCGACAGCGAAATGCGCGATTTTCAATGAGAGCAGCGCGCGGAGCGCTGGCGAACATCTTCTGCCCGTAAGGCGGCGCGGCCTCGAAGAAGGCGCTGGCGCCGCCGACGTCAAGCCAGCGCGGACGCTCGGCCGCCGCAAGTGCAATCGGCGCCGGCGGGGTCGCGAGCGCGCCCTCATATTCGGCCTTCGTCAGCAGCAGCGCGGCATATTCATAGTCAAGGATGTCGGTCATCCGCGACAGCCGCGGATGCGCCGGCAGCGCCAGCACGGCCTCGCGGATTTCAGGATCGTCGGGCGCGCCGCCGTCATTGTGATCGGGCGCGGTGGCAAAGAACGACACCGCGACGATGTCTTCGCCATGCACGCGATAATCCTCCGGCAGCAGAAGCGTAAAACCGTGCATCAGCGGATAGCCGCTGACCGGATCGAGCGGCCATTCTTCGCTGGTGATGCCCGGCGGCAGCCCATAGACCCAACCATGATCGCGCGCACGGTCGGCGGGACGGTCCAGCATCTGCAAATCATAAGCACGCGAAGGCAAGGCAAACGCCACAGATCGTCTCCATCCGGATTCTCGCGAAGCGAGGATTGGTCGCAGGGAGGCGGGATATGGTTCGTGGGAGGGTGAATTGCGCGAGATCCTCGGCTTCGCCGGCGCGCCTCCCAAGACGAAGGGCATCGGCTGCAGGGGGGGGGTTATATACCAGTTGACACAGAACTAAAGTTCCCTTATTTTTCTCATCAATAAGGGGAAAACCAATGTTGACGCAGTTCAAGACTCTGACCGATCTGATGATCGCCTTTCAGGACCCGCAGACTGCGATTGACCATTTCACCGCCATCCGCTGGCCGGAGGGCGCTGTCTGCCCGTACTGCGATTGCCAGAAGGCTTATACCCTCAGCCGCAAGAACAAGTTCCGCTGCTCTGACTGCCTTCGCAATTTTTCGGTGACGGTCGGCACCATCTTTGAGGATACCAAGCTCCCGCTGCGCATTTGGTTCGGCGTGATCTGGCTCATCACTAGTCACCCGAAGGGCATCGCCTCGACCACGCTGGCGCGGGACCTGGGTATCACGCAGAAGTCGGCATGGTTCGTCCTGCATCGCCTGCGTCATGCGGCGCGCACTCGCTCATTCAACAAGCCCCTCGATGGTGTGGTTGAAGTGGACGAGACTTACGTCGGCGGCAAGGCGATCAACCGTCACAAGCGCCGCAGCGGCACGCACGGCGGTCCGAAGGACAAGACGCCGGTCATCGGCGCGGTTGAGCGTGACGGGGAAGTTGTCGCCAAGGTTCTGCCAGAAGCCAACAAGAAGACCATGCACGAGCTCGTCAATGAGACGGTCGCGAAGGACGCCAGCCATGCTGGCGACCGATGCTCACCCCGTCTATAGGCGGCTTGAGGGCTATCAGAACCACGAGATCGTCAATCATCAGAAGGGCGAGTACAAGCGTGGCGAGGCCCATACCAACAGCATCGAAAGCGTTTGGGCACTCCTCAAGCGCCAGATCGTTGGTACCCATCATTGGGTGAGCGAGAAGCATCTGCAAAAGTACGTGCAGGAAATGACTTGGAGGCTCAACCGCCGTAATATGTCGGCGGCCGACCGCATGAATGATCTGTTCGAATGCGTCGCTGGCGCGCTCCCGTATAAGGTCCTGATCTCGTGAAAAAGCCGAAGATACGAAGTCAGCCGCCCGAGCCGCCATTCGGTCTCGATATGCCGTTTGACGAAGCTCTCAAGCGCTTCATCGGGACAGACCCGAAGGAAGTGCAGGCGAACATCGACAAGTCCAAAAAAAAGAAACCGCCGGGCACGAAGCCCGACGGGAAGAACTTGCAGCAAGAAAACGTCGTTTCGCTACGCAGCCGAAGGATGCGGAAACGAAATGACGGTCGCTGAGGTTCGGCTGGTCCGACGCCGGCGCCAATGACCGCGAACGTGCTGGATCACTCCATCACGAATGCGATAATAGGGATCGACGTAGATCCATTTCGGGGGAGTTGCAGTCATAGTAGACCTCATCTTCTGAGGCCCTTGAGCCCGAGTCGGCGGCACGCTATATTGCCGGCTCGCGGTCGAGTGGGCGCTGGGAAAGTGCCTCGACCACGGAACTAAACATCAGCCCCTTTCGCGTCTGATCCACGCGTCTGGGGCTGTATGCGTTTAGAACGCTCATCATCTACATAGCCGGATTCACCGGGTCATTCAAGGAACTTTCGAATGACCCTCTCGACACGCCCAAAAGGTTAACTGATTCTTAACAGGAAGGGTTAACGGAATCCTCTCATTGCGCTGTTCCCGCCGTCGTGATACAGATCTGACAATTCGAAACCGGGGCCGGAATGATGGATCAGGTATTAGCCAAGGCCTTGAAAAGGCGTCTAGAATTGGAAAACGAACTGGCGAAGTTAGACCAGTTCATTGAAATGTACCGCGATCTCGAGGGAACGAACCGGGAAGCTGTTGATACCGGGGGTAACTCTCAGTCCCAAGACCGTCCGTCTGAGGTCGCGCGCGTGGGATCAGAATCGGCGATACCGATTCGCCCACGAGGCCGCCCTGCCGACTTCGTGAGGATCATGGAGGGTGTTCTCAAGGATGCGGGGCGACCTCTGAACCGTGCTGCGATGGTCGCAGAAATTGAGGTTCGCGGCATCAACATTCCGAGCCAAGACAAACCGCGATACGTCGGAACTATACTTTGGCGAGCGCGGCATAAGTTCGTTCACATTGCTGAATATGGATACTGGCTGAAATATACAGCACTGCCAGAGGTTGGATACGATCCCAAGTCCTACGGACCATGGCTCGCCGACGCCACCAACATCTCCATCGACCGCAAAGACCAGCCAAATCTCCCGAGCATTCAGGAGGATGATTGACGCGACTGTTGCCTAGAAATTAATCGCATAACTTATCTGCGACATCGGCTGCGACACCTAGTCGTCTAGTGTCCACTCGTATATATGTTCCGTTTGCAGGCCTCTTGAGGAGAAATGATATCCGTTTTATGATATACAGTAGCTGATGTATATCATGGAGGGTCCCGTGCTCGTTTCCAAATGGGGAAATAGCTTGGCGGTTCGCCTGCCCAAGGCGCTTGTCGAGGCCCTGAATCTTTCGCCCGGCGACGAACTCAACGTGGTGGAGGCCTCGAAGGGCCGGCTCGCAGTAGAGAAGATCGACAAGCGAGCGGAATTTCTCAGGCAGGTGGAGCAGTTCCAGTTTCCCCTGCCCGAAGGCTACAAGTTCGATCGCGATGAGGCGAACGAGCGGTGAGCGCCTTCTTCGACAGCAATATTCTGATCTACGCCTATTCGACCGACACAAAGCGCCAGCGGGCGCTGAACACGATTGCTGGCGGTGGTGTCATCAGCGCGCAGGTGCTGAACGAGTTCACCAACGTGTTGCGTAAGAAGCAGAAGCAGGATTGGCCAATGATCGAGGCAGCTGTGCAGTCCCTCCGCTTTCGCTTTCCCGACATCTTGCCGCTGACATCACACACGCACGCCGCGGCGCTTGCGCTTGCCAGCGGTCACACCCTTGCCTTTTATGACGCGCTGATCGTCGCTGCGGCGGTCGAGGCCGGCTGCGACACGCTCTACAGCGAAGACCTGCAACACGGCCGCAGCATCGGCGGGCTCACCATCGTCAATCCGTTTCTCGGGAGCGCACCGTGAACGCCCAGACTCACGTCGCCAAGATCTGGAATTTTACGCATGTCCTGCGCGATCAGGGCGTCTCTGGAGCGCTTTCGTAACGTCGCGAAATCGGCCTGAGCGCCCGATCATGTCAAATCACGCCAGCCCCCGCGCGAGACGCGCGTAACCCATTGATCTTGCAGGCCCGGCTACTGTGCATGGGGTTGTTTTCGCACTTTTTTGTTTTGGCTACCCTCGCCGCCGTGCCGCCGCGGTATCCACCACGTTCTCCATCTCCTCGCGCCAGGACAGGATCTCCATCGCCAGCACGGGGTGATTGAAGCCCTTGAGCTGGAGGTCGTCGAGGGCGCGGGCTTCGACCCAGGGCTCGACCATGCCGTAGACGCGGCGGCTCACCACGATCTGGTTGGGCTTGGCCTCGCCGCAGAGGCGGGAGGCGAGGTTGGTGACGCTGCCGATCGCGGCATATTCCAGCCGCTGCTCGAAGCCGACCTGGCCGAGCGTCGCATAGCCGAGCGCAATGCCGATGCCGAAGCCGAGGCTATGTCCGCGGTTGCGCCAGCGCTCGGTCAGCGGGCCGATGGTGTCGCGCATCTCCACCGCCATCTTCACCGCGCGCTGGATGTGGTCCTCGAATTGGATCGGCGCGTTGAACAGGATCATCACGCCGTCGCCGGCGTATTTGTCGAGCGTGCCCTCATATTTGAAGATCAGCTTGCCGAGCGCTGCGTGATATTCGCGCAGCACGTTCATCGCCTCTTCCGGCTCGGTCGCTTCCGTGAACGCGGTGAAGCCGCGCAAATCGCAGAACACCACGGTCACCTCGCGGCGTTGGCTGGTGAGCAGCCCCTCGGGGCTGTCGGAGGAGGCGATCAGCTGCGCCACCTGCGGCGCCAGGAAACGCTCGAGCTTGCGGATGCGCTCGATCTCGCCGAGCTGGGTCTTGACGCGCGCCTCCAGCGATTTGTTCCAGTCCTTGAGCTGCTCGGTCTGCTCGCGCAGCTTGTCGGCCTGGGCGCGCACGGTCTCGTTCGCCGTCTCCAGCGCGTGGCTCTTGTGGTCGACCTCGGTGAACAGCCGCGCATTGCGCATCGCCAGCACCGCCTGGTTGGCGAAGGTGCGCATCAGGCCGATGATGCTGGGGGCGAATGCGCCGCTGGCACGGCGCAGCACCACCAGCGAGCCGAGCGTGCCCTGCTGGTCGACCAGCGGCACCACCAGCACCGCGTGGAAGCCGGCATTGATCGCAGCGTCGCGCAGCGGCTGCTCGAAGGCCTGGTCGAGATCGGCCAGCGCGATCGGCTCGCCGCTCCCGGCCGAATCGCTCAGGATGTTCTCGCCTTCGTCGATGGTGACGTGCATGCCCTCGGCCGATTTGTCGATGCCGCCCGCCTCGACCAGGTTGAAGCGGCGCTTGTCCGCATCATAGCCGTAGATCAGCACGGCATCGGCATGGGTGATCTCGATGGCGCGGGCCGCGATCGTCGGCAGCACGGCATTGAGATCGAGCGAGGAAGAGACCGCGCGGCCGACCTCTTCCAGCACCTTGAGCTCGTGGATCGACTGCGCGAGATCGCGGGTGCGCTCCTCGACCTTGGTCTCCAGGTTCGAATAGGTCTCCTGGATCTGATCGGCCATGCGGTTGAACTGGCCGGCGAGGTCTTCCAGCTCGTCGGAGGTGTGGACGTCGATGCGGTGACTGAAATCGCCCTCGCCGAGCTTGTGCGCGCCGTCGCGCAGCGCCGTGATCGGGATGATCATGCGGCGGGCGAGCAGCGTGCCGGCGAGGATCGCGACCATCAGGCCCATGCCGATCAGCAGCGCGATGCGTACCAGCTGGTCGCGGATCGGCATCAGGGCCTGCGTGGTCGGCTGCTCGAACAGCACGCTCCAGCCGAGCTTCGGCACCGTGCTCGCGGCGCTCATCACCGCATGGCCGTTGAAATCGGTGCCCGACGTGTCGGGCTCGCGGCCGGGCGCAATCGCGGCCGCGACCTGCGGCAGCTTCGACAGGTCCTTGCCGACATCGGGCCCTTTCGAGGACGTCGCCAGCACGCGGCCCCGCGGATCGACCACATAGGCGAACGCGGCCTTGCCGACCTGGGCGTCGGACAGGAAGTCGGAGAGGAAGCTGAGATCGATCTCCGCGACCGTGACGCCGGCGTTGAAGCCGGAATGCGCCACCGAGATCGACATGTACGGGGTCCGGTCGGCGAACCAGGCCGGCGCGTAGCTGACGCCGCGGGCGACGGTGTCGGTGAAGCGCATGTCGCGGGAGAGGTCGGCATTGCTCCCGGTCGTGGTCGACTGGCGCGAGACGCGCAGCACCTCGCGGCCGTCGCCGTTGAGCTGGAACAGCTGGTTGACGACCGAGACCTGATGCAGGAGCGATGCGTAGTCCGCACGGCGCTTTTCGAGCGTGTCCTGGCTCGCCCGCGTCACCCAGCTGATCTGGCGCTCGAGCTCCGAGATCGATTGCTCGATCCGCCGCGCGGCGCCTTGCGCCTTGTCCTCCAGCCCATCGGTCAGCGACGTCCGGGTGGCGCGGTAGGAGATCCAGGTCTCCATCGCGCCGTTGACGGCGAGCACGAACACGACGAGGCCGACGAGGGAGACGACATATTTGGCGAACAGGCCCTCGCGCAGAAACCGTGTCTTGTCGTTCGCTCCTGCCATCCCGATCCTCTCGCGCCGCCATTGCCGCTGCGCGCTACCGGCCGTACCGGCCCTTTCGCGCCGTTCTACCACAATTTGGGCCAGGGGATTGCCAAGGGGCCGGCCGAGCCGCCGTTGTGGTTACCCGCTGTGGACGCCAGAAGCGGTGGCAAAGGGGCAGTTGGAAAAGGGGATTGAATTGCCGCAGCCTGCGCGTTGGTCCGCCCCTCATCGATTAAAGAGCTGCCGCAGCACGTCGTTCATTGGCTGACTGTCCTGCTGCGCGACCGGCGGGTCCTCCAGGGCGGGGGCCGTAGGCGAGGCCTGTGGAGCCGGCGTGGATGGCGTCGCCGGCAGGCTGCGGCTGCGGCCGGCGCCAGTGTTGGATCCCGCGCCGCTGGAAAGCCCCTGCTGGATCAGATTGCCGATGGCTTCGCCCAAGGGGCCGCCGAGCAGATTGTTCTGTCCCGGCTGCAGACCTTGCGGATTGGCATTGCCGGTCGCGTTGCCACCGCCCGGTGCGGTGGTGCCGCCCAGCCCGAGGCCGCCCAGGATATTGCCGAGCCCGGCGCCATCAGGTCCGAACAGGCCCTTGCCCATCTCGCGCAGCTTGGCATAGGCGGCGTCCGGATTATCCAGCACGCCGGCCATGTCTGGATAGATCCGCGGCTGCGACCAGGTGCCCTGGATCATCACGGGAATGCCGAAGCCGACCGGATCGGAGGTGCGGCCCTGGCCCTCGGTCGTCATCACGAGCTTGGGCTCGACGCGGAAGCCCATCATCTTGGTGTCCAGGGCGATGGTGCCGGCGCCGGTCACGCGCACCAGCGGTCCGATCAGATTGAGATCGGTCGTCACCGCCTGGCCCTTGTCGATGCGGAAGGAGGCCGAGAGCTGCGACAGGTCCGTGCTCTGCTCCTGGCCGGGGTCCTGGCTTTCTTGCCAGCCGGACAGCGTGCCCGTGGTCAGCGAGCGGATCATCTGCGCGACATTGATGCCGCGGATCGCGCCGTCCTGGAAATTGACGAAGGCCGTGCCCTGCATGTTCGCCATCAGCGCACGCTGGCTGGCGCCGGCGCTGCGCAAAGCGAGCTTGGCCTGCAGCTTGCCGTCGATCCGGTCGAATTCGGCAAGACCCTGGAGCAGTGGCCGCGCGCGCACGCCGACCAGATCGGAATGCATGGCGAAGCTCGGCGCGCCGGTGGTCGCATCCAGGATCACCTCGCCCGAGACCTGGCCGCCATAGGCGCCGAGATTGGCAGTGCCGGCCTTCAGCACGCCGCCGGCGAGTTTTGCATCGAGCGCGAGCGGCGAAAGGCTGGCATCGCCGATCACGGCCTCGTTCGCCGAGATCCTGACTTGCGCATCGACATAATTGAGCCCGGAGACGTCGATCGGCGCATTGCTCCAGGGTTGTCCGGCCGCGCCCTCCGGCGATTTCGCCAGCGGAATCGCGAGCCGCTGGAAGTCGAGATCGACCTTGATCAGCGGCTTGCTCGCGATGTCGACCGAAGCCCAGCCGTTGAAGGCGCCGTCGCCGAGCCTGCCGTTCACGCCGTTGAACATCACGACATCGCCGCTCAGCCGCATGTCGGCGTGACCTGCGAGCTGGGACTTCAGCACGTCAGGCATGTCGATGGCGAAGTCGACCGGAATCGCCGGCCGGTCGCCTGGCGCCGTCGGCGTGCCCGCCTTGATGTCGAACTTGGTCGGGTGCTCGCCGACGCGCGCGGTGCCGGTGATGTTGACCTTGCGGTCGCCGCCAACGACGGCATCGGCATTGATGGCGCTGATGCGGCCCTCGACGCGATCGCGTATCCGCGCGAATGCAACCTCGCCGTCGGTGATCTTGACGCGGTCGATGGTCGCGCCGCCCGTGTCGAGCGCGAGCGGCTTCGACGCGGTGCCGGCATTCGGCAGGCGCTCACGCAGCAGCGGCTGGTAAAGCACGGGATGGGTGACGACGAGCTCACTGATCTCAGGCCGGCCCGACCATACGCTGGAGAGCGACATGTCGGCCTGCACGCTGTCGACCGTCAGGCGTGTGATGCCGCTGCGGTCCTTCGGGTCTTGCAGCGTGAGGTCGTTCAGGGTGACGTTCAACGTCGGCCACAGGCTGATCTTGGTGGTGCCGTCGATCGACAGGCGATAGCCCGTCGCGCTCTCGACCCGCGCGGCAATCGTCGAGGTCAGGAAGCCGGACGGGATTCCGACGACCAGCAGGACCGCGATCACGATGATGACGACAGCCAAAGCCGCGCCGATGAATTTCAGTGCTCTCATGTCGACTTCCCAACGACGGACGATCGGCAGCGAACCCGGCGGATTAACCGTCCTTTGCGCCCGTCTTTTGTGCCTGAGTTTATCCCGGGACGGGAAGCGGCTCCAAGCGCGCAAAAATAGTCGGGGGGTGCTGCAAAGTTATGTGACTTATGACACACTTCTCCGGCGCGGTTTTACGCGATCCTGATGTTGATGGTTCCAAGCGATTTGCCAAGGACATTCACGAGTAAATTGACGAGGACATTGAAATGAGCAAGCAGGCCGAATTTGCGGTCATCCTGAAGATGAACGCGATGTTCGCGGATCTCGGTGAGGACGAACTCCAGCGGCTGTCCAATCTGTGCCACACCCAGCATCTGGGGAGCGGCGAGGTGCTGTTTCAGAAGGGCGATCCCGGAAACGCGCTGTTCGGCGTGCGCCGCGGCCAGGTCCGCATCGAGACCGGCGCCTCCGACGGCAGCCGGCTGACGCTGAACTTCATGGGGCCGGGCGACCTGTTCGGCGAGGTCGCGGTGCTGGACGGCCAGAGCCGCACGGCGGATGCTACCGCGGGTGAGGCGAGCGAATTGTTCGTGCTGCGGCGCGAAGATTTCCTCGGTTTCCTCGAGCGCGAGCCAAAGGTCGCGATCAAGATCATCGCGCTGCTCTGCCAGCGCGTCCGCTGGCAGAGCGAGCGCATGGAGGAATCCATGCTTCAGCCGCTGCCGGTGCGGCTGGCGCGGCGGCTCTGCGCGCTCGCCGCCGATTTCGGCTCCGAGGTGCACATCTCGCAGGAGCAGCTCGGCGTCTTCGTCGGCGCCGCCCGCGAAAGCGTCAACCGCCAGCTTCAGGCCTGGCGCAAGGAGGCGATCCTGGATCTCCAGCGCGGCCGGATATTGCTGCGGAACATGACCAAGCTGACGGCGATCGCGCGGAACGAGTAGGGGCTCAGGTGCGCTCCTCTCGGCCGTGCCAGATGCGCGTGATGAGAATGTCGCCCGCCTCCGGAACGGTGACGTATCGCACGACGTAACCGGATGAACCTGGCTGTGTGAAAAGCCACGAGTCAGCTACGATTCCTCCGTTTCCTGATGGGGGATACGGATGGGACGCTTCGTTGAAGGTGCGGACAGATCCCAGCTGACGCTCTTGCCGGAATGTTTGGAGGATTGGGTAAGCGAAGACAACGCGGTCCATGTGATCGACGTGTTCGTCGAGGCGCTCGATCTGCATGGAATGGGGTTTGAGCGTGTGATCGCCAAGGAGACGGGCCGGCCCTCCTATCATCCGGCAGTCCTTCTGAAGCTTTACATTTACGGTTATCTCAATCGGGTGCAATCCAGTCGCCGCCTGGAACGTGAGGCGTGCCGCAATATCGAGGT
>NZ_FNCU01000049.1:0-67827 GCF_900099855.1 Bradyrhizobium sp. Rc2d
CGGCCGGCCTCGCGTTCAAGAGCGCGCGAGGATCGTATCCGGTTGGTGTAGCCATAAAGATAGAGCTTCAGCAGATCGGCAGGATCGTAAGGCGGTTGTCCCGCCCCGCCACCCGACCCGGCATGACCGAAGCCAAGCCGCTCAAGGTCCAGCGCTGCGACAAACGCCTCGATCGCCCGAACCGGGTTCTCTCGACCCACATAATCTTCCACCCGCGCGGGCAGAAGGCTGACCTGATCCCGGCTCACCCCGGTCTTGAACATGCGATTCGTCATACCGAATCGTACACTCGTTCACCCAAACGGCTAGGATTCTTGCCCAACCTCGAAGCGTAATCCGGGTCTGCTGCTAGGATGCGCTGTCCCGGATTGCGCTTCGCTCCATCCGGGCTACGAGTGTCTCGCGCCAGACATCTTCTGTAGAACAGCCATCGCCTCGTCGGCTCGGTCCACGGGCACGAAGAGATGATCGTGATGGAACGCCGAAACGGCATTCACGCTGATGCCAGCTGCGGCGAGATGGGCTGTGATCGCAGCCAGGAATCCGACCGCGTCCAGCGACGAATGAACCGTCAGGGTGATCAGGCGCGAGGCGAACTCGTAGCGTAGGCCTGCCGCTTCGGCCTCTTCGCGAGCGATCACCAGCGTTGTTCCTTCGCGTTCGCGGAACGTCAGGATCGGGCTGATGGCGGCTGGAATGCTTGCGCTCGGCGCAAGCGTGCAAAACACGAAGATGCCGTCCAGGATCTCCGGCTTCATGTCACTCAGCAGCGCGTCGAGATCGCGTTCGCCGGTCACAGTGCTAGCCCCCGAACCGGTAGGATCATTTGAGCCCCTTGCGAAGCTATCGGCGACAGAGGCTGTTGGAGCCATGGTCCAACATACCTTTGTATATCTCCTCTAATCCTTCTCATGCGCTGACCTTACGCTGGTAGAATTGAGCCACGGCGGGAGATTCTTACAATTTGAGTCCACTCGGGGCACTGCGAGGAGGCTCAAATGAACGTCGTCATTCGAAAGCTCAACGGCTTGTGGCACCTCATCGTCGGGTCTTGTCAGATCCGAACGCCGTTCCTGGAAACTCAGGATCGGCAGTTGGTCGTTCAGTATGCCCGGCGCGCCTATCCGGGTGCACGGATATTCGAACGCGACTGAGTTGAGCAGGACTCGATCACTCCTGCGCCTTCTCCGGCCCCTCATACGCAATGCCGCGGATCACCGCAGCGCTGCCGAACTTCTTGCGCAGACTGTCCACCGCGCGCTCGGCGTGCGCGGCGCGGCGGTCGAGCATGTCGGTGTCGTCGGAGACCGAGCCGTTACGCAGCGCGCTGACGCCGGCGCCCATCAGGCGGAAGGCGGTGCCGTCGATCTCTTTCGCCAGCATCTCGCGGCAGATCGAGAAGATCTTTGCGGCGAGCTGCGTCGGGGCGGCGATCGACTGTGAGCGCGTGCGCTGGCGGAAATCGGCGGTCTTCAGCTTCAGCGTGACGGTCGAGCCGGCGAGCTCGCTGCTCTTGAGACGCGACGACGTCTTCTCGCATAGCCGCCACAAGATCTTCTCCAGCGTCGCGAAATCGCGGATGTCGCTCTCGAATGTGGTTTCGCTGGAAATCGTCTTGGCGCCGCGATCAGGCTCGACGCGGCGGTCGTCGATGCCGCGCGCAAGCCGCCACAGCCGGCGGCCGTCGCTCGGAAACTGCCGCATCATCTCGATCTCGTCGGCCTTCTGCAGATCGGCGATGATGCGGAAGCCGCGCTGCACGAGACGCTCCTGCGTGGCCGGTCCGACGCCAAAGATGAAGCCGACCGGCTTCTCCGCCAGCATCAAGCGTGCTTCGTCCTGGTCGAGCGCGGCAAAGCCGCGCGGCTTGTCCAGATCGGAGGCGATCTTGGCCAAAAACTTGTTGCAGGACAGGCCGACCGAGACGGTGATGCCGATGTCGCGCTCGATCTCGCGCGCAAAGCGCGCCAGCACCTTTGCCGGGATCATGCCGTGGACGCGCTCGGTGCCGGACAGATCGAGGAAGGCCTCGTCGATCGAGAGCGGCTCGACCAGCGGCGTCAGCGCCTGCATGGCCTGGCGCACCTCGCGGCCGACCCGGACGTACTTCGACATGTCGGGCGGGATCACGGTGGCATGCGGGCAGGCCTCCAGAGCCTTGAACATCGGCATGGCCGAGCGCACGCCATAGGTCCGGGCGATGTAGCAGGCAGCCGACACCACGCCGCGCTTGCCTCCGCCGATGATGACGGGCTTATCGGCGATAGCAGGATCGTCGCGCTTCTCGACCGTCGCATAAAAGGCGTCGCAGTCGATATGGGCGATGGTCAGGCCCGCGAGCGCGCGGTGGCGGACCAGGCGAGGGGATCCGCAGGCGGAACAGCG
The DNA here is from genome assembly GCF_900099855.1 of Bradyrhizobium sp. Rc2d. Taxonomy (NCBI): domain Bacteria; kingdom Pseudomonadati; phylum Pseudomonadota; class Alphaproteobacteria; order Hyphomicrobiales; family Nitrobacteraceae; genus Bradyrhizobium; species Bradyrhizobium sp. Rc2d. The sequence continues at coordinate 2,386 of NZ_FNCU01000049.1, forward strand.
CCTCACGCCCATGTCCAGATCGGCCAGACAATCCCGGCAGAAGCAGCGGGGCCCGGCCGGATCGGGTTCGGTCACGGCACGTCGCGCTCCCAGGAGGGGTCGCCGAGCGCGTCGCCCAGCACCTGCCGCGCCGCGGCAACGTTGGTCGGATGCAGTTCCGCGGTCTTCGCAAAGGCCTTCACGGTCTCGTCATCGCGCAGCACGAAATCGAGCACGCTGAGCAGGAAATTGGGGTCGGAGGCGGCATTGCGCAGGGTCTCCGGACCGACCCCTGTCTCAGCCAGGAACAGGCCCAGCCGCTCGGGCTCGCCGGCGACAAAGGACAAGGCCTGAATCGCAACGATTTCAGCGACTTCGCGGGGGTTGTGAACAGGCTTTTTCACGGGGCCGGTTTGCCTTTCCGTTAACTTTCGGTCTCTAATTTGGAATCATCATGCCCGAGTCTTCGCCTCGAGTCTTGCGAGCCCGACAAGCAACTGGAAACCACATCGCAGAAAGTCGGCCCTCGGGTTTAACGAAACTAGAGCGAATCTGGGGCTAGTTTGAATCCAGTTTTCGAAGCGCCGGCGAGCGGCGCCTGAGGCGTCACATGTATGGGTCTGCGGACCAATCAGGAGGGCGGGATGGCTAAGACCGTCCTGATCGTGGAAGACAACGAGCTCAACATGAAGCTCTTCCGCGACCTGTTGGAGGCGCACGGTTACCAGACCTCCGGCACCAGCAACGGCTACGAGGCGCTCGACCTCGTTCGCAAGATGCGGCCCGACCTCGTGCTGATGGATATCCAACTGCCGCAGGTCTCGGGCCTCGAGGTGACACGCTGGATCAAGGACGATCCGGAGCTACGCGCCATTCCCGTCGTCGCGGTCACGGCCTTCGCGATGAAGGGCGACGAAGAGCGCATCCGCGAGGGCGGCTGCGAAGCCTATTTGTCCAAGCCGATCTCGGTCGGCAAATTCATTGAGACGGTCCGGCGTTTTATCGGATAGGAAGTGAGTTCAAAGTGTCCGCGCGTATCCTGGTTGTCGATGACGTTCCTGCCAACGTCAAGCTCCTCGAGGCCCGCCTGTCCGCCGAATATTTCGACGTGATGACTGCGGCGAACGGCGCCGAGGCGCTGGCGATCAGCCGGCGCGCCGAATGCGACATCATCCTGCTCGACGTCATGATGCCCGACATGGACGGTTTCGAAGTTTGCCGCCGCCTGAAGACCGACCCGGCCACCCACCACATTCCGGTCGTGATGGTCACCGCGCTCGACAGCCCGTCCGACCGCAACCGGGGGCTTGAAGCCGGCGCCGACGATTTCCTGACGAAACCCGTCTCCGACGTGGTGCTGATCGCGCGCGTGCGCTCGCTGACGCGGCTGAAGATGATGACGGACGAGCTGCGCATGCGCGCCATCACCTCGCTCGAGATCGGCATGCAGGCGCCGGAGCGCAGCGCGGTGGCCGACACCGGCAAGGGCGGCCGCATCCTGCTGGTCGACGACCGCGAGTCCTCCTATGAGCGGCTGGCGACGATCCTCGCCGCCGAGCACACCATCGACGTCGAGCCGAACCCGACGGAAGCGCTATTCCACGCCGCCGAGGGCAATTACGACCTCTTGATCGTTTCGCTCGATCTCAACAATTTCGATGGCCTGCGGCTCTGCAGCCAGGCGCGCTCGCTGGAGCGCACGCGCCACGTGCCGATCCTGGCGATCGCCGACCCCGAGAACTCGACGCGGCTGCTCCGCGGCCTCGAGATCGGCGTCAACGACTATCTGCTGCGCCCCATCGACAAGACCGAGCTGCTGGCGCGGGCCCGAACCCAGATCCGCCGCCGCCGCTACACCGATCACCTGCGCGACAACGTGCAGAACTCGATCGAGATGGCGATCACCGACGCGCTCACCGGGCTGCACAATCGCCGTTACATGGAGAGTCATCTGGCGACGCTCGCCGAGCAGGCCGCGACCCGCGGCAAGCCGCTCGCGCTGATGATTTTGGACATCGATTACTTCAAGTCGATCAACGACAATTACGGCCATGACGCCGGTGACGACGTGCTGCGCGAATTCGCGGTGCGGGTGCGCAAGTCGATCCGCGGCATTGACCTTGCCTGCCGCTATGGCGGCGAGGAGTTCGTCATCGTGATGCCCGAGACGGATCTCCACGTCGCCGGCATGGTCGCCGAGCGCCTGCGCCGCTCGATCGCAGGCGAGCCGTTTGCGATCCACAAAGGGACGAAGCGCATCGAGGTCACGATCTCGATCGGCCTGACCACGCTGGAGCAGAAGGGCGAGGCGGTCGCCGACGTCCTCAAGCGCGCCGACACCGCGCTCTACCGCGCTAAGCACGACGGCCGCAACCGCGTGGTGTCGCAGGCGGCGTGAGCTGCCGGTACAAAAAGTGCGAAAACAACCCCATGCACAGTAGCCGGCGGTAGCAAGATCAACGGCTTACGCGAGGAGCAGGGCGGTTTGCGCTTGCGGCAGCGCCATTTGACACGTCGGGCAAAACAGGGGCATTCTGATAGGATGGCGAAATGGTCCTGACATGTAGTCAGGTGATCATCGCTTTCTCCACAAACTCCGCTGTCATTCCCCGCGAAAGCGGGGAATCCAGTACGCCGCGGCCTTTCGGTTCTAACCTCGCTGCCTCTGGAATACTGGATCACCCGCCTTCGCGGGTGATGACACCGAATGGTGCGGCGACGGCGGTTATTGTGGCGCGAGCTTGTGTCCTGTCGCGGCCTTCGCCTTCGCATCACCCCCCACATCCACCCCGGCATTGCGCAGCAGCACCTTTGCCGCTTCCTTTGCCGCTCTGGCCATCGCCGGATCGTCGCGCACGAGATCCTGCGCGATGGAGCCGTCGACGAGCAGCACGAGCTGCGTTGCCAGCGCCTCCGCGTCCGCAACGCCGAGCTCGTTCAACCGATCACGAAACCAGACACGGCGGCTTTCCTTGAAGGCGACTGCGATCTTCTTCACGGCGCGGTCGGAAGGCCCGAGCTCGGCGACCGCATTCACGAACGGGCAGCCGCGAAAATCCTTGGACGCAAAGCGTCGCTCCAGCGAATCGAACGTCGCAAGGATCTGCTCGGCCGGCGGCTTGTCGGAGGGGCGCTGAGCTACGAATCGGCGCTCGAGGTAAGCCGCGATCAGCGCGTCCTTGGAGGGGAAGTGGTTGTAGAGCGTGCGCTTGGAGATGCCGATCTCGGCCGCGATGGTGTCGACGCCGATGGCGCGAATGCCTTGCAGATAGAACAGCTTGTCGGCGGTCTGAAGGATCCGCTCTTTCATCGTCTGTGGGGCGGGCGGGGGAGCCATACGGTAGCGCGCGTCCTGTTCGCTTGACAGCACCGGCCCTTTATAGCCTAAGTACACAGGTCTGTGTAACCAAAATCAACGGCAAAAGCAGACGGCGGCGTTCGCGCCGCGCCCAAAAGGGAGAAGAAAAATGCCCCTGTTGCAGGTTCTGCGTCCGACATTGCCCATCCTGATCGGCGCCTCGATCATGCTGACGCTGAGCATGGGCCTGCGGCAGTCGCTCGGCATCTTCCTGCAACCACTGACGCATGACATCCACATCTCGGTGTCGGATTTCACACTGGCGCTGGCCGTGCAAAACCTCGCCTGGGGCTTTCTCCAGCCGCTCGCCGGCGCCATGACCGAGCGCTACGGCTTTCGTCCCATCATGATCGTGGGCGCGCTGATGTACATCGTCGGCCTCGCGCTGATGGCGACGGCCAACGGGCTTGTCAGCATCATGATCGGCGCCGGCGTTCTGATCGGCACCTCGCTGGCCTGCACGGCGGCTGCGATCGCGATGTCGGTGGCGGCACGCGCGGTGCCTGAGACGGTGCGCTCGACCGTACTCGGCATCGTCTCCGGCGCGGGCTCGCTCGGCGCGCTGTTGTCGGCGCCGATCGGGCAGATGCTCAACGAGGGCTTTGGCTGGCGCATTGGCCTTGCCGGCTTCGTCATCATGTCGGTGCTGATGATCCCCGCCGCCTGGTATGCCGGGCGCGTCGACCAGATCCCGCTTCCCAAGCCAGCCGCCGACGAGATCGATGATGCCACCGCCGCGATCGCGGCGCGGACCGCGTTTGGCAATGCGTCCTTCGTGGTGATGACCTGCGCCTATCTCGTCTGCGGCATGCAGCTGGTGTTCCTCACCACGCATCTGCCGTCATATCTCGCGATCTGCGGTCTCGACCCGATGCTGAGCGCGCAGACGCTCGGCATGATCGGTGGCTTCAACGTGCTGGGCTCGCTGTTCTTCGGCTGGGCCGGGCAGCGCTGGAACAAGCTGGCGCTGCTGGGTGCGATCTACATCCTGCGCTCGCTCGCACTCGCCTGGTATTTCATGCTGCCGGCGACGTCATTCTCGACGCTGCTGTTCGGCGCGATCATGGGCTTCCTCTGGATGGGCGTCGGCCCGCTGGTTGCGGGCGCGGTCGCCGAGATGTTCGGCCTGCGCTGGCAGGCGATGATCCAGGGCCTCGCCTTCATGAGCCACCAGATCGGCAGCTTCCTCGGCGCCTACGGGGGAGGGCTGCTCTACGATGCGCTCGGCTCCTACACCATGGCCTGGCGCATCGGCGTCGCGCTCGGTCTCGCCGGCGGCATCGTGCAGGTGGCGTTCGCGCTGATCCGGCCATCGCAGCCGCCGGTGTTGAAGGCGGCGTAGCGGGGGGCGTGTTGTCGTAAGCGCCAAGCAAGCGCCGCGCCGCTTGGTCGCGAACTGGCGCTGGTGACCCGCAGCTGACCTGGCGCGGCGTCCAGATCCCGACCCTTCGTCCGGCTGGGACGGAAGATGTTCATCCTGCTATATTAAGTCCAAACTGGCAGGGTGGCGGTGGCTATGGCGCGCGTTGAGAGACGGTTAGCGGCGGTGCTGGCAGCTGACGTTGCCGGTTATTCGCGGTTAATGGGCGCCGATGAGGTCGGCACGCTCGAAGCCCTTAAGGTCATCCGCCGCGAAATCGTCGATCCAGCCATTGCGGAGCACAAGGGCAGGATCGTCAAGACGACTGGGGATGGCCTCCTGGTCGAATTCGCCAGCGCGGTCGACGCGGTGACCTGCGCCATGGCTGTCCAAGAGAAGATGGCCGGCCGGGAAGGACAGATTGCCTTTCGCATCGGCATCAACATCGGCGACATTATCAGCGACGAAAACGACATCTTTGGTGATGGCGTGAATGTGGCCGCACGCGTTGAGAACGAATGCGCGCCGGGCGGTGTGTGCTTGTCGGGAAGTGCGTTCGAACAAGTCAGGGGAAAAACGACATTCGAGTTCGATGATCTCGGCGAGCGATCGCTGAAGAACATCGATCGGGCGGTTCGACTATATGAAGTCAAACCTGCCAATGCGAAGCCAGCGACTGCGGAGAGCAATCGACTGCTGTCATTACCCGACAAACCTTCAATTGCGGTTCTGCCGTTTCAGAATATGTCCGGCGACCCGGAACAGGAGTACTTCGCCGATGGCATGGTGGAGGACATCATCACTGCGCTGTCCCGCTTCAAATGGCTGTTCGTGATCGCCCGCAATTCGACCTTTACCTATAAGGGGCGGTCCGTTGACATCAGGCAGGTTGGACGCGAACTGGGCGTTCGTTACGTGTTGGAAGGCAGCGTGCGACGGGTGGCCGACCGCGTACGGATCACAGCGCAGCTGATTGACGCGGAGACCAGGGCCCATATCTGGGCAGATCGCTACGACCGCGCGGTCGACGACATCTTTGCCTTGCAGGACGAAATTACCGTGAGCACTGTCGCCGCGATCGAGCCCAGCGTGCGTCAGGCCGAAATTGAACGGGCGAAGCGCAAGCGCCCTGATAATCTCGACGCCTACGATCTCGTGTTACGTGCGACGCCGCTGGTGGATACGGGGATGCCGGAGGGCGCGTCGCAGGCAGTGCCACTCCTCGAGCGCGCACTTCTACTCGAGCCGAACTACGCGCTCGCGCACGGCCAGACCGCCTTTTGCAATGAAATACTATATCTCCGAGCGGGAAGGCGTGAAGGCAATCGCACGGCCGCGATAAGGCACGCGCATACTGCAGTGGCGCTTGGCCCCGACGATGCCCCGGCACTCGTCTACGCCGCAATCGCTATCGGTCTCGTCGAACATGACCGTGTCTTGGCTCTGGAAACGTTCGAGGCCGCCCTGGCAATCTCCCCGTCGGCGGCGTGGGCCTATTCCTGGGGCGCGTTGATTTTGGGCTGGGGAGGGGAAGCCGAGCGTGCGATCGAATGGGGCGAGCGGGGTATCCGCCTTAGTCCATTCGATCCGTGGATTACCGCAGCGCTGCATGGCATCTGCATGGGTCATTTTCTTCGCGGACGCTATGAAGATGCCGCGGCGGCAGCGCAACGGGCCATTCGCAGCAAACCAGGTTTCAGCGTCTCGCACATGTTTCTGGCAGCGTCGCTTGCCAAACTCGGACGAATGGAAGATGCGAACGCAGCCGCCGAGCGCGTGATGCAACTCCAGCCCAATTTCAGCAGCAATGGTCAGTGCTCCGCCATCGGCTGCGTGCCGTTGCTCGCAACACCTCTGATCGAAGCAATGCGCGCTTCAGGTCTTCCCGAATAACCGGGATCCGCCACCAGGCGGCCGATGCGTCAGCACAGTTGACTTTTAACCAAAGTTCCACAGGGCTAGGCTGCCGAGATTAATGATCGCGCTCCCGCCAGATGGTGAGAGGAGGCGTGGCATGATCGAACAGCCGCACTTTGACGCCTATTCAATCCCAGCACGTATCTGCTTTACCGTTGCATTGCTTGGTTGTGCCGTACTGATCGCCGTGTTGGTTACGAGCGTCTACTTCCTGGAATAAGGTGCTGGAGTGAACCTTCGCGACGAACCAGGCCCGCGCCACCGGCACGGCGGCTGGGGGTGAACGCTGACCGCCCGTTCCGGCATTGGGAGCCGCCGGGTCCGCGAAGCCATCGATGGCGGCCAGAACGCCGACCGGTGGCTTGGTCATTGCGCAGCGAAGCAATGCAGAGCGCGTCCTGCTTGCGCGAGTACTCTACCGACGACCCCGAATACTGGGCTCCCTATCGTTACCTGCGCGAGGCATCTCAAGGACCCTCTGGAGCAGCGTGGGATGGCCAAGAACGGCACGCAATTCCGGCCTTTCGAGCCAGGCGGCTGCATCCTCCAAGCTTTCGCATTCCTCGAGCTTGGCGGTTGCCGTCGCCAAAGGCACGTCGACAGTGCCAAATTTGCGCGGCCTGGCAAGCGATAGCGATCCCAAATGCTGGCCTAGCAGTTCCGGATCCTGGCTGAGCTGGTGCAGGGCCCCGGTTATCGCTGTTGGCTCAGATGCGGCGAGTTCGTTTGCACGGAGCACAACAGCGGGCGGGTTGTTGGTTTCCGGCGTGGCAAAAAGTCCGGGCGTCTTCAGTCGTGCAGACGTCATGAGACCCAACGGGATTGAAAGCAGAAGACCCAGCACGACAGGCGACATCCAAAGCAGCAGCGGCAGAGAGACCGCGTAGGCACTGAGCAACAGGGCCAATCCGCAGAGCGTGGGGCCGACGAGCTTGCGATAGATTTCGCCTCGAGCCAGGTGGCCATCGCTTCGGCGCTGCACCTGCCAGCCCGCGTCCCGGCCAGCTAAAATTTCAAACACGGCCTTGGTCTGGAGGATCATCATGCACGGAGCGATCAACGCCGCAAGAAATGTCTCGCAAACGACTCCGACCAATACGTGAGGATTCCCTGCGAATCCGATCCGCTCTCTCCGATTGCCGATCAGCACCAGATAGGCCAGTAGCTTCGGCAGGATAAGAAGTCCCATTGTCGCTGCAAAGATCTGGGCGGCAAGCACCGGGTCCTGTTGCGGCCAGGTCGGAAACAAACTGAAGCCTTTGGGAAAATATTCCGGTCGGATGAAGTGCGCCTGCAGTGCAATCAGCAGGCCGAGTACCAGGAATAGAAACCACAGCGGCGCGGTGACATAGGAGCCGATGCCTGTAAGCAAATGCAGCCGCGACACCCAGTGTAGCCCGCGCGCGGGCAACACCGCGAGATGCTGAAGGTTACCCTGGCACCAGCGACGATCTCTTGCCGCAAAGTCCAGCAGTGACGGCGGGGCTTCTTCGAAGCTGCCGCCGAGGGCCGGTGCCAGATAGATTGCCCAGCCCGCGCGGCGCATCAACGCGGCCTCGACAAAATCATGGCTTAAGATGTGACCCCCGAAAGGCTTACGACCGCTCAGCTCCGGCAGGCCGGCCTCCGCAGCGAACGCCCGCACCCGGATGATGGCGTTATGGCCCCAGTAATTGCTGTCGCCACCGTGCCACCAGGCATTGCCGGCTGCAATGATGGGGCCGTAAACTCGCCCCGAGAATTGCTGCAGCCTACTGAACATTGTGCGCGCGTTGACGATGACCGGCTGCGTCTGGATCAGCGCAGCAGCGGAATGGGACTCCATCGCGTGGACAAGGCGAACTATTGTGTCGCCTTCCATGAGGCTGTCCGCGTCGAGAACGATCATGTGATCATAGGCCGCCCCAAACTTCATGACCCAGTCGGCGATATTGCCGGACTTGCGCGCGATGTTATTGGAGCGATGCCGGTAGTACAGCCGAGCGGCGCCGGAGGCGTGGCGCAGCCGAATGAACGTCATCTCTTCACGAATCCAGATGTCGGGGTCGGTCGTATCGCTCAGTAAAAACCAGTCGAACTGGTCCCCATATCCGGTCGCTTGAACTGATTCATACATAGCGCGTAGCCGCGCCATGAGATGATGCGGGTCCTCATTATAGGTGGGTAGCAGCATGGCTGTGCGCGAGGTGACAGGAGGCAGTGAGCCCGTCGCATCGATCGGCAGAAAAGGCCGGCTGCGCGTGAGCAGCACGAAAAATCCGGCGAGCGCGGACATGAAGGAGAGCGCGACCCATGCGAGCAGCACGAGGAAAAAACCGAGCAGCACCGCCTCGAGAAAGGTTATGCCGCCAACTTTCACCACGTCATACATGCCGTAGCCGCCCGCAAGCGTCAGCACCCCAGTGCCGACAAAAATAAAGACGCGGCGAACCATCAAAGGGGTACCCGAATGCACCGGCGACCGGTTAGCTTCAGTCGCGCGATCCAGCCGGCAAGGCAGCATCGGCAGCGGACTTTCCGGCGGCAGAAATGGACTGCCAGGGGCGTTCGGCGAAGGCGTCGGCGACGGTCTCAGGGCGTCCATCGATAGGTCCACACTTCGGAGACTGGCACTTCGTTTTGCGCCAGGAAAGCTCGTAATTCGATTGCGGCTTGCTTCTTGACCGAGCATTGGAAGCTCAGACGCCATCCGCCTGTCATGGGATTAGGTTGCGTGACGATGTTGCTGACTTCGGCTTTTGCAGCGGTCACCACGCCTTTGATGGTCTTGGCATCGATGCCTTTGAGTCGATCCCCCATCAGTTCCAGCACGAACAATTTGCTATCGTCACCCCGGCTTCCGATCCCCGTTCGCGTGAACCGTGCGAGCGCCTCCGGTTTGGGGGCGTCCGGCCCCCAGTGCAGCCGATAGGTGAAGATGTGTTCGCTTTTGGCTGTCAGCGGCTGCTTGGGTTGCCAGAGCGCTGCGATGTTGTCGTGGACCTCCTCCTTGGTAGGTATCTCGAACAATTTCACCGCTCCTTCGCCCCAATCTCCGATCGGCTCGAACCATAGGCTTGGGCGCTTTTCGAAGCTGGATTCGAGATCCTGATAGGCGATGAAATTCCTCTCCCGCTGCATCAGGCCGAAGCCGCCCGGATTGACATCGGCAAAGCTACTGACCTGCAGATCGTGGGGATTGTTCAGGGGGCGCCAGAGTTGCTCACCTCTGCCGTTGAAGATCGCAAGTCCATCCGAGTCGTGAACCGCGGGGCGGAAATCGTCAAAATCTTTGCGATCGTTCGGCCCGAAGTAGAACATGCTGGTCATAGGCGCGAGCCCGGCATGCTCGATGTCTACCCGCGGATAGAGGGCCATCTCGACGTCGAAAACTGTGCTTTGGCCGGGCCGGATCGTGAATCGGTAGCTTGCGGCCGCACTCTTGCTGTCCAGCAGCGCGTGTACCACGATGGAAGAGGCATTCGGCGCCGGCTTCTCCAGCCAGAAAGCCTTGAATACCGGGAACTCTTCGCCCTTGCTCTCGCCGGTATCGATCGCTAGTCCGCGCGCGGACAGGCCATACGTCAGTCCTTTCGCGACTGCTCGGAAGTAACTGGCGCCCAGGAACACACAAACTTCATCGTAGTAACCCGGCCTGTTGATCGGAGCGTGAATGCGGAATCCGCTAAACCCGATGTCGACATCCGGCCATTGTCCGAGACCCTCTCCGAACGAGAAGTCGTCGCGCCGATACGGGATCGGCATGAAGCTCCCGTTCACCACCTGAAAAATCTCGACCCGGTTCTTGTAGAAAAAGCCGCGGTGAAAAAATTGCACTTCGAACCGTAGCTTCTCATCACGCCACAACGCCTTCTCAGGCGTGAAGCGAATTGATCGGTATTGATCGTAGTTGAGATTCTTCAGTGCATCCGGCAGCTTCTCGTCCGGAGGCTCGAATGATTTCGCGGCAAGGGCGCGGGCAAGCTCGCGCACGTAGGACGGGCTGAATGGCGGGGCGGAGCCCGTCTGAGCCTTCGCTGCACGCAGCAGCATGGTGGCAGCCGAGAAGGCAGCCGATGCGCGAAGGACTTGCCGGCGGTTCACGCTTGCGTCTCCCCGTTCAAAACAGGTGGGGAAACGGCCTATGCTCTCCGGAGTTCCGTGCGGGTAAGGGGATGTGACACTGCTGACTTCAGAAAAATGTGCTGACGGACTCAGGAGAGGATCTGCAGCAATGGCAGAACGGCCCTGGATTGCTTCGTCGCATCAGCGCAAAATTGCTTTGCAATTTTGTCGCGAGCTCCTCGCAATGACGGCGTGGAGAAATGGTAGCGCGTCAATTTCTGTCTCGTGCCCCGGACGCAGCGCCTCTGAAGAGGGGTGAGCGGGCAAAATAAAAACGGGGCCCGAAAGGGCCCCGCAAAACTCTTCAACGCTGCGCCGATCTTACTTGATCTTGGCTTCGCGGAATTCGACGTGCTTGCGCGCGACCGGGTCGTACTTCTTCTTGACCAGCTTGTCGGTCATGGTGCGCGAATTCTTCTTGGCGACGTAGTAGAAGCCGGTGTCAGCCGAGGACACGAGCTTGACCTTGATGGTGACCGCTTTGGCCATGTTCAGAACCTCAGGAATGAAGGGAATCTGGAGCCGGCCAAACGGCCCGCGTTGGCCGGCAACCTAGCCAGAAACCGTCTGATGTCAAGGTTTTAGGGCCGGAAATCTACCCGAAACGGCCCCATTATGCCTCGAAGAACCGGTTTTTCGGCCGCGGTAGGCCCAGATTCTCCCTCAAAGTGGGCCCTTCATACTCTTTGCGGAAGATCCCGCGGCGCTGCAGCTCCGGGACGACCTTGTCGACGAAATCGTCGAGGCCGGCGGGCAGGAACGGGAACATGATGTTGAAGCCGTCGGAGCCGCGCCCGACCAGCCATTCCTCCATCTGGTCGGCGATGGTCTTGGCGGTGCCGACAAAAGAGAGCCCGCCATAGCCGCCGACGCGCTGGGCGAGCTGGCGCACGGTGAGCTTGTCGCGGGCGGCGAGATCGACCATGCGCTGGCGGCCGCTCTTGCTGGCATTGGTCTCGGGGATGTCGGGGAGAGGGCCCTCCGGATCGAAGCCGGAGGCATCGGTGCCGAGAATGACGGACAGCGAGGCGATGGCGCTGTCGTAATGCACGCGGCTGTCGAGCAGCGCGCGCTTCTCCTTGGCTTCATCGACGCTGTCGCCGACCACGACGAAGGCGCCGGGCAGGATCTTGAGATGCTCAGGATCGCGGCCGACTTTCTCCATGCGGCCCTTGATGTCGGCATAAAGCTTCTGGCCATCGGCGAGGCTGCCGCCGCCGGTGAACACGGCTTCAGCCGTTTCGGCTGCGAGCTGCTTGCCGTCTTCGGAGGCACCAGCCTGCACGATCACCGGCCAGCCCTGCACCGGGCGGGCGATGTTGAGGGGGCCGCGCACCCTCAGGTATTTGCCGTGGTGATCGAGTGTGTGCATCTTCGCGGGATCGAAGAACAGGCCGCTCTCGACGTCGCGCACGAACGCATCGTCGGCGAAGGAATCCCAGAGGCCGGTGACGACGTCGTAAAACTCGCGGGCGCGCTTGTAGCGCTCGGCGTGCTCCATGTGATCGTCGAGGCCGAAATTCAGCGCCGCGTCCGGATTCGATGTGGTGACGATGTTCCAGCCGGCGCGGCCGCCGCTGAGATGATCGAGCGAGGCGAAGCGCCGCGCGACGTGATAGGGCTCGTCGAAAGTGGTCGAGCCCGTCGCGATCAGGCCGATGCGCTCGGTGACGGCGGACAGCGCCGACAGCAGCGTGAACGGCTCGAACGACGTCACCGTGTGGCTGCGCTTGAGCGCATTGATCGGCATGTTCAAGACGGCGAGGTGATCGGCCATGAAGAAGGCGTCGAACTTGCCGGCCTCGAGCTTCCTGATCAGCTGCTTGATGTGACTGATGTTGAAATTGGCGTCGGGCCAGGCCCCGGGATAGCGCCAGGCGCCGGTGTGGATGCTGATCGGGCGCATGAACGCGCCAAGCTTGAGTTGCCGTTGTGCCATCGCCCGGTGTCCGTTTGGGTGTCGTTGCGAAAGACATAGGCATGCGGCGGAACTCCGCCATTGGCGGCGGCGGGAAGATTATTTTGTTTTTCGATGTGCGCTCAGCACAATCTTGTCATTGCATTTGACGCGGTTTCCCTGCGACCATCCTTCGAGACGCCCGCCGTTGGCGGGCCCTCAGGATGAGGACTGAACTCGCGGCAGCAGTTTCAACGGGCACGAATGCAGCTTAAGCCTCATCCTGAGGAGACCGCCACCGGGTCCGCGCAAAAGCGCGGCCCGATGACAGGCTCCGCGGTCGTCTCGAAGGACGAGGCGCGCGCTCGACGGCTGCCAAGAAGCAATTTGCGATGATCCGGCGGAATGACGCCAAGACGACTCAGCTCAAAACATCCTTCTGCATCTTGCCGCCGTAGAAATGGAAGAACGGCACCGGCGCATCGTGGCGCAGCGGGCCGGTGGCAAGGCGGGTGTCGAGCTCGTTGAGCACGTTGCGCGTCATCGGATGCAGATCCGCGAGCGGTTTTGAGCCGAGCTCGACCCAGACCAGTTCGACCAGCTCGGCATCGGCATGGATCACGCCATCGACGCGGTGGGTGATCGCGGAGGCATCCGCCGTGAAGAAGCGCGTATCGAAGCGCTTGACGCGGCCGGGTGGGGTGATGGCGCGGGCGATCAGGAACAGGCCGGAGGGATCGGGCAGCAGGCCGGCATCGGCGAACGGCTTCCAGGGGCCTTCGAGCTTGGGCACCTTGTCCTCCGCTCTGCGGCCGAGGCAGAGACCCGTCTCCTCGCAGGCTTCGCGGATCGCGGCAATGGCGAGCGACTTCGCGCGCGAGGCCGGGGTCTTCGGGCTGCCCTTGGCGAGATTGGCTTCGAGCTCGGCGGTGATGGGCGCGGCGCAGGGCACGCGATAATCGGCCTTGTCGACGCGGCCGCCGGGGAAGACGAACTTTCCGGGCATGAACACCACCTTGTCGTGGCGCTTGCCGACCAGCACTTTCGGAACGGGCCCGCTGCGATCGACCAGGATCAGCGTCGCGGCATCCCTCGGGCGAAAATAGGGATGGTGGTCGGCTTCCTTCTCCTCGTGAACCCTGGCCTTCTCCACTGCTTGCGCCGTATCCGCCATATCCTCACCCAAACCGTTTTTTGCTTCTTACTTACACAGGCGGAATACCATCCGGAGGGTTATCGTCAAACCCGTGCATGCGCAGAGCCCATTGCAAGCCGACCACAGCTCCCTTCACGGGCTGCAATAGCGCGAGTGAGGCGACGAAGGTGAAGGGCAGATAGGCCACGAAACTGAGCCAGACCGGCGTGGTGTAGTTGGTCTCGATCCAGAGGATGGCCGGCACCACGATGTGACCGACGATGACGATGACGAGATAGGCAGGCAGATCGTCGGCACGATGCGGGGTGAAGTCGAGGCCGCATTTGGCGCAATTGTCCGCCGTCTTCAGGAAGGCGCGGAACAGCTTTCCCTCGCCGCAGCGCGGGCAGCGACCGCGAAAGCCGCGCTTCATCGCAGCCCACACATCGCGCTTCTCGACGAGGCCGGTCTCGCGCGTCCAGATCTTTGGGGCCGTGCTCATCGTCACCATGCCTTGCCCTTCTGTCCCTTGCCTTTACCCTTGCTTTTTCCCCTGGCCCTCTTGGCAGATTTTTGTTTTTCCGGCTTGCGTTTTCTGTCCGGACTGCGGCCGGGATGCGGCTTGGACGATTTGCGCTGCGGGCGGAACGGCCGGCGCTCGCCGGGACTGGTCTCGCGCTCTGACGACAGCAGCTCGAAGCGCAGCGCACCTGCGATGGGAGCTGCTTCTATCAGACGGACGTCGACGACGTCACCCAGCTGATACATGGTGCCGCTGCGTGTGCCGACCAGCGCGTGGCGGCTCTCGTCATAGTTGAAATATTCCGTGCCGAGGGATCGGATCGGGATCAATCCATCGGCGCCGGTCTCGCTCAGCTTGACGAACAGGCCGGCGCGCGTGACGCCGGAGACGCGGCCCTGGAAGCTGGCACCGATGCGGTCGGCGAGGTGATGCGCGATCAGGCGATCGACGGTCTCGCGCTCTGCCTTCATCGCGCGCCGTTCGGTCAGCGAGATATGCGCGGCGACCTCGCCGAGCGATTCCGGCGTTTCGCTGTCGGGCAGGGCGCCTTCGCCGAGGCCGAGCGCGCGGACCAGTGCGCGGTGCACGACGAGGTCGGCATAGCGGCGGATGGGCGAGGTGAAATGCGCATAGCGGCGCAGGTTCAGGCCGAAATGGCCGTAATTCTCCGCGGAATATTCCGCCTGCGCCTGGGCGCGCAGCACGACCTCGCTCACCAGCGGGTAATAGTCGTGACCTTCGAGCTGGGCCAGCACGCGGTTGAACAGGGTGGGGCGCAACGCGCCTGATTTCGCGAAGGGAACGTCGAGCGTTTCCAGAAACTCGCTGAGCGCGTGGACCTTCTCCAGCGTCGGCTCGTCATGTACGCGGTAGATCAGCGGCAGCGATTTCTTCTCCAGCATCTCGGCCGCGGCGACGTTGGCGAGGATCATGAACTCCTCGATCAGCTTGTGCGCATCGAGACGTTCGGGCACGACGACGCGGTCGACCGTGCCGTCGCTCTTCAACAGGATCTTGCGCTCGGGCAGATCGAGATTGAGCGGATCGCGCTCGTCGCGGGCGCGCTTGACGCAAGCATAGGCGGCGTAGAGCGGCTTCAGGATCGGATCGAGCAGCGGGCCCGTGACATCGTCCGGCCGGCCGTCGATCGCCGCCTGTGCCTGCGCATAATGCAGCTTTGCCGCCGAGCGCATCAGGATGCGGTGGAAGCTGTGCGAGCGCTTGCGGCCGTCGGGGCCGATCACCATGCGCACCGCGAGCGCGCCGCGTGGCTCGCCCGGCACCAGCGAGCAGAGATTGTTGGAGATGCGCTCCGGCAGCATCGGCACGACGCGATCGGGGAAATAGACCGAGTTGCCGCGATCGAGCGCGTCGCGGTCGAGCGCGGTGCCCGCCCGCACGTAGAAGCTCACGTCTGCGATGGCGACGTTGACGATGAAGCCGCCCTTGTTGTTGGGATCGTCGTCGGCCTGCGCATGCACCGCGTCGTCGTGATCCTTCGCATCCGGCGGATCGATGGTGACGAGCGGCACGTCGCGCCAATCCTCGCGCCCTTTCAGGTTCGCAGGCTCCGCCGCCTCCGCCTCGCGCTCGGCTGCGGGCGAGAATTGCAGGGGGATGTCGTGGGCGTAGATCGCGATCAGGCTGATCGCCTTCTCCGACTTGACCGAGCCGAGCTTCTCCTTGACGCGGCCTGAGGCGAGGCCAAAGCCGCGCGAGTGGACGATGTCGACGCTGACGAGGTCGCCCTCCTGTGCGCCTTGCGTGTCGGTCTTCGCGATGTTCAGCTCGCGGTCGGCGAACTTCTTGTCGACGGGAACGAGCCGTCCGCCGCCTTCGGGTAGCTCGCGGAACACGCCGAGGATGCGGCTCTTGGCCTTGTCGATGAGCTTGATGATGCGGCCGCGATAGGCGGGGCCTTCGTCCTCGTCGGTGCGTTCGACGCGCAGCAGCGCGCGATCGCCGACACCGGCGGCGGTGCCAGGCTTGGGCCGGCGCGGCATCTCGATCAGGATTTTGGGCGGCTCGCCGCTTTCGACCTCGTCCCATTCGGCCGGTGAGGCGATCAATTCGCCGTCGCTGTCGCGCCCGGTGATGTCGGCGAGCAGCGTCGGCGGAAGCGTGTCCGGCTCGGAGACCTTGTGCCGCTTCTTCTTGATGATGCCGTCGTCGGCGAGCTCGCGCAGCATGCGCCTGAGCTCGGCGCGATCGGCGTTCTTCAGGCCGAACTCGCGCGCAATTTCGCGGGTCCCGACCTTTCCGTGGTTTGCCTTGATGAAGGCGACGATGGCTGTCCGGTCGGGAAAGCCACGGTCATTCTTGCGTTTCACTTAACCTCTAATTCTTGCCGGCACTCTTCTTGGCCGGAGCCTTGGTGGCGGCTGCCTTGGTCGGCGACGGCTTTGTGGCAGAAGTCTTGGCCGTCGACGGCACGGCGGCGCGCGCCTTGCTGGTGGATTCGGTTTTCGATTTGGCCGCGGCTTTCTTCGCGGCGGGTTTCTTCGGCTTTGGCGCGGCGTCCTCTCCGTCCGCAGCCTTCTCCGTAGCCTTCTTGGCCTTGGCGGGCTTGGCCGCCTTCTTCGCCTTGGTCTTGCCACCGCCCTTGGCGGCACGCTCGTCGATCAGCGCGATCGCCTGCGGCAGCGTGATGGCGTCCTTTTCGAACTCGGCCGGGATCGTCGCGTTGACACCGCCCGCGGTGACGTAGGGGCCATAGCGGCCACTCTTCACGGTGACGGTGCCGAGTGTCGGATGATCGCCGATTGCCTTGCCGGGATCGGCGCCGAAGCGGCGGCTCGGGCCCTTGGCGACCTTTTCCGCGATCAGCGTCACCGCGCGGTTGAGGCCGATGTCGAACACCTCGTCGCCGGCCTCGAGGCTGGCGTAGGTCTTCTCGTGCTTCACGAACGGCCCGAAGCGGCCGAGGCCGGCGGTGATCGGCTGACCGGTTTCCGGGTGCTTGCCGATCTCACGCGGCAGCGACAGCAGTTTCAGCGCAAGCTCGAGGTCGACATCGCTGGGCGAGGTGCCCTTCGGAATGCCTGCGCGCTTCGGCTTCTCGCCTTCCTCATAATCCTTCTGCTCGCCGAGCTGGATGTAGGGGCCGAAGCGGCCGGCCTTGACCCAGACATCGAAGCCGGTGTCGGGATCCTGGCCGAGCGAGCGGTCGGCGTTGGCTTCGCCATCGGCGGCGAGCTGGCGGGTATAGCGGCACTCCGGATAGTTCGAGCAGCCGACGAAGGCGCCGAACTTGCCGGCCTTCAGGTTCAGCCGGCCGGTGCCGCAGTTCGGGCACTGCCTGATGTCGCCACCATCGGCGCGAGGCGGATAGATGTGCGGGCCCAGCATCTCGTCGAGCACGTCCAGGACCTGCGCGACGCGCAGATCCTTGATGTCGTCGACGGCGCCGATGAAGTCGCGCCAGAAATCCTTCAGCACCTCCTGCCAGGAGATCTCGTTGTTGGAGATGCGGTCGAGCTGCTCTTCGAGGCCCGCGGTGAAGTCGTATTCGACGTAGCGGCTGAAGAAGCTCTCGAGGAACGCGATCACGACGCGGCCCTTGTCCTCGCCATGCAGGCGCTTCTTCTCCAGCTTGACGTAGCCGCGGTCCTTGAGGACCTGGAGGATCGAGGCATAGGTCGAGGGCCGGCCGATGCCGAGCTCTTCCATGCGCTTGACGAGGGATGCCTCCGAGAAGCGCGGCGGCGGCTCGGTGAAATGCTGGGTGACGGCGAGTGACTGCCGCTTCAGGGCTTCGCCGGCGCTCATGCCGGGCAGGCGGCGGGAGTCCTCGTCCTCCTCGTCGTCGCGGCCTTCCTGGTAGAGCGCGAGGAAACCGTCGAACTTGACGACCTGGCCGGTGGCGCGCAGCTCCAGCGTCCGGCCGCCGGCTTTTGCGGTGATGTCGACCGTGGTGCGCTCGAGCTCGGCCGCTTCCATCTGGCTCGCGATGGTACGCTTCCAGATCAGCTCATAGAGCCGGGCCTGATCGGCATCGAGTTTGCGGCTCATGCTGTCGGGCCGGCGCGAGAGGTCGGTCGGACGGATCGCCTCGTGCGCTTCCTGGGCGTTCTTGGCCTTGGCCTGGTACTGGCGGGGAGCGTCCGGCACATAGGCGTTGCCGTAATCCTCGCCGATCACCTTGCGCGCCTGGGTGATCGCCTCGGGGGCGATCTGGACGCCGTCGGTACGCATATAAGTAATGAGTCCGGTGGTCTCGCCGCCGATGTCGATGCCTTCATAGAGGCGCTGGGCGATGCGCATCGTGTGCGCCGGCGCAAAGCCGTATTTGCGGCTGGCTTCCTGCTGCAGCGTCGAGGTGGTGAAGGGCGCCTGCGGATTGCGCCGCGCGGGCTTGGCATCGACCGCGGTCACGGCGTAGGCGGCTGCTTCCAGCGCCTTCTTGAAGTCTTCGGCTTCCGCGCCGGTGCCGATGTCGAGGCGCTGGATCTTCTTGCCATCGGCGCCGACCAGGCGGGCCTCGAAGGCATCGCCGCGCGGGGTCAGCAGGGTCGCGACCAGCGACCAATATTCGCGCGGGACGAACTTCTCGATCTCGAGCTCGCGGTCGCAGACGAGGCGCAGCGCCACCGACTGCACGCGGCCGGCCGAGCGCGCGCCGGGCAGCTTGCGCCACAGCACGGGGGAGAGGGTGAAGCCGACCAGATAGTCCAGCGCGCGGCGCGCCATATAGGCATCGACCAGCGCGCCGTCGATCTGGCGCGGATGCTTCATGGCTTCCGAGATCGCCTGCTTGGTGATGGCGTTGAACACCACGCGCTCGATCTTCTGGTCCTTCAGCGCGCGCTTCTCTTTAAGAACCTCCAGCACGTGCCAGGAGATGGCCTCGCCCTCGCGATCAGGGTCGGTGGCGAGAATCAGGCGGTCAGCGCCTTTCAGCGACCTCGCGATATCGTTCAGCCGTCCGGCGGCCTTGGGGTCGACCTCCCAGATCATCTTGAAATTGGCGTCGGGATCGACGGAGCCGTTCTTGGCGGGGAGGTCGCGGACATGGCCGAACGACGCCAGAACCTCGTAGGACGAGCCCAGATATTTGTTGATCGTCTTGGCTTTCGCCGGCGACTCCACAATGACGATATTCATGTAGTTCCAGTAACTTACGGGAAAATCTTGGGCCGAATACGAAAGGACTCGGGTCGGCCGTTTCGACCCGAACATGGGTGGTGAGGCCGGTCCTGTCAAATCGGCGGGTGTTGAAAGCCGCCGCAATGGGAAAAGTTTCATATCGAGAAAGTTGCAAAATACCACCTTGGAGTTGCGGCCGATGTCGGCGTAATGTTTCCGCGGGGCATGGATTCGGGGTGGGTCTGGTGACTAGGCCAGGAAAGAAACGGGCGCGCGCCGCAACAGGCGCGCCGGGAGGCTCGCGCAACGAGGAACCGGGGGAAGGTGGGGCGGATGAGGCGGTGGCCTTCATTGCCGAGCAGACGGCTGCCCTGCGCAAGCTCGCCGAGCGCCACAAGCTGCACGTGTTACATTATCTCTTGGGCATGACACAGCTCGAGGCCGACGAGCATCTGAGGCTGCGGAGCAGGCGCAAGCTGTCGTGAGAGGCGGGCGTTGCTCCACAAAGGCTGTCATGCCCCGCGCAGGCGGGGCATCCAGCACGCCGTGGCCTCTCCGTATTCACCGCCGCCTCTGGAATACTGGATCGCCCGCCTTCGCGGGCGATGACATCGAGAGTGTGGTCACAGCTCGCCACAGGCTCGTCAGCGCGACGGCTATCCCGCCGACCGCCGCCGCGGCGCCGGCCGCGGCTTCAGCGTGGTGTCGGCCGGGCTGAGCAACCGGCCGTCCTCGGCGCGCATTTCGAGCTTCTTCACCGGGCGGCCCTTGGCGCGATCGACCAGGATGGTCGCGATCTCCTCGGGGTGATCGTCGAACTCCTCGCTCCATTGCCGCAGCGCCACCAGGATCGGGAAGGTGCCGCGGCCCTTCTCCGTCAGCACGTATTCCTGGTAGGCGCTGCCGTCGGAGGCGGGGGCGGTCGCCAGAATGCCGTGCTCGACGAGTGACCGCAGTCGCACCGACAAGATGTTCTTGGCCATGCCGAGCTTGCTCTGGAATTCGCCGAAACGGCGTGCGCCGAGCAGCGCCTCGCGGATGATCAGCAGCGACCACCAGTCGCCGAGCGCCTCCAGCGATCGCGCGATCGGGCAGGCATCGCCCTCAAAGCTCGTTCGTTTCACCATGGTCTTTCGTCCTGTCGCGTTCGCCCGCTTTCGGCGGGCGATCACGCGCTTGTGTGGTTGCATCATAAAACCATTTCCCCTACATGGCAACTTAGTTTTATCATGCAACTACTGGAGGCGAGCGTGAGACTGAAGAACAAGACGGCCCTGATTACCGGCGGCAACAGCGGCATTGGCCTTGCGACGGCGAAACTTTTCGTAGCCGAGGGCGCCAAGGTGGTGATCACCGGGCGCAACAAGGAGACGCTGGAGGCAGCTGCGAAAGAGCTCGGGCCGAACGCGCTGGCGCTCGCCGCCGACGCCACCGACATCGCCGCGACTGAAGCCGCGATCAAGAAGGGCCCCGAGACGTTCGGCAAGTTCGACATCGTCTTCGCCAATGCCGGCATCGCCGGCGGCACGCCGCTCGGCTCGGCGACGCTGGACGTCTTCGAGAAGGTGATCAGCACGAACCTTACCGGCGTGTTCTTCACCGTTCAGTCGGCGCTGCCCTATCTCAAGGACAATGCCTCGATCATCCTCAACGGCTCGGTGATCTCCGTGCTCGGCATTCCCGGCTACTCGGCTTACGGCGCCGCGAAGGCTGGCGTGCGCGCGATGGCGCGGATCATGGCTTCAGAACTGTCGCCGCGCGGCATTCGCGTCAACGTGGTGGCGCCCGGTGCGATCCGCACGCCGATCTGGGGACCTGCGGTCGCGACGCCCGAGGCCGAGAAGGCGTTCGAGAAGCGGATCGCGCTGTCGACGCCGCTCGGCCGCATCGGCGAAACGGATCACGTTGCGAAGACGGTGCTGTTCCTCGCCTCCGATGATTCCTCGCATGTGCAGGGACAAGAGATCTTCGTCGATGGCGGCGCGGTGGCCTCTCCGAGCGGCGCGCCGATCTATCGCGGCTGATCAAATGCAAATTGAATCGGTTGGCGCAGTGCGCGCGGTTGCGCCGGCCGGTTCCTGCATCTTGCGCGACGTACTCCAAAACCTTTGCGTGAGAACTTGAACCTTCGCGCACACTGCCAAGACATTTTTACGGGCAGGGGTCAGAAGACTCATTTTTAAGGGAGTCCGTTATGCCGAAAGCAGCCCGTATTTTTTCGTCGATTTCATCACCGCGTATTTACACTGAAAATTCCGCCACCCCGGCCAAGCGCTCTGGAAGGTCCGAACTCGTCGCGGTCGCACTGTTTTCCGGAATCGGCCTGTTCGTCTCGCTCGTCGCCGTGATCCTGGGCATGCAGGGCGTCTGGTTTTAGCTTCGCAGATCGCGCAACCGTCCATCAGCCGCCGCAGGCGATCCCGCGGCGACTGATGATGTCGGTCTGATCTCAGGCCGCGCGCAGGCTGGTTGCCGCCTGGAGCGCGCCGGCCAGCGACTTCTCGCGATGCTCCGGTCCGACCTGGATGCCGTCGGCGATGATGAATTCGGCATTATGGATGCCCATGAAGCCGAATACGCCGCGCAGATAGCTTTCGAGGTGCTCCAGCGCTGCGGCGGGCGAACCCGCGCCATAGTATCCGCCGCGGGAGATCGCGACGATCACGCGCTTGCCGCCGGCGAGCCCCTCCGGCCCCGCCGCGCCATACTTAAAAGTCTTCCCCGCCACCAGGACGCGGTCGATCCAGGCCTTGAGCTGGCTTGGGATCGTGAAATTGTACATGGGCGCACCGATGACGACGATGTCGGCGGCCAAAAACTCGTCCAGAGCGGCCGCACTCGCGGCGAGGTCGGGTGCGAGTTCCGCCGGCGCGGGTGCGCCTTGCGCGGCCGCCAGGTGCGAGCCGGAGAGATGGGCGAGCGGAGTCTGGGTCAGGTCGCGATAGACAACGTCGAGCCCGGGCGTCGCCTGGCGCAGCCGGTCGACGATGGCGGCGGAGACCTGCCGGCTGACGGAGTGGGGGCCGAGGACGCTGGAATCGATATGGAGGAGTTTCATTGGGTCACCCATGGTATAAGTTTGTAACCCGCGCTACATGAGTGACTGTCGAAATCCCCGCAAGAACGCACTTTTTTGAGCCATGGGCACATTATTGAAACCTGAGAACACCGATTTGCCTGCTCCGCCGAGGCCAAATCCAAGGTCGGATACAAGGCCCGATCCCATGCCGGATCCCAACCATGCGGACTGCCGTGGGGTCGCCTCCGTGCTGTCCCGTGTCGGCGACAAATGGAGCGTGTTCGTCATCATGATGCTCAGCGACGGGCCGAAGCGCTTCAACGAGCTGAAGCGCATGATCAACGGCATCTCGCAGCGGATGCTGACCTTGACGCTGCGCGGGCTGGAGCGCGACGGCCTCGTCACGCGCACGATCTTCCCCACCATTCCGCCGCGCGTGGACTACGAACTCACCGATCTCGGCCGCGGCCTGTCGCAGCCTGTCGAGGCGCTCGGCAAATGGGCGAAGGACCATCTGGTGCAGATCGAGGAGGCGCGGACGCGCTTTGACGAGCGCAACGACGGCTGACGCGCAATCAATTCCGATTGACCCATGCGAGCCGCGGTTCATCTCGTGGTGCTGAATTAAGAATGAAAAGTAGATGCGTCCCTCGTGCCATCGGGATGGTTTTACCCTCCCCTGGAGGGCGAGGGTCGGCTCACATTGAGCGCAGCGAAATGTGAGACGGGGTGGGGTGACAGTCTCTCCACGTCGAACAGTGTTGCTCGTGGAGAGATCACCCCACCCCGCTCGCGCTTTGCGCGATCGACCCTCCCCCTCCAGGGGAGGGTAAGGTACAGGCCAGCTCTCTAAAGCAGCGACACCAATCCGCCGCCGTGACGCTCCAGCTTTCCGGCCAGCTCGAGCTCCAGCAGCACGGTGCGCACGATTGCGGGCGAGGCGCCGGACATCCGCACGAGATCGTCGATCGAGATTGGGGCAGGGCCGAGCAGGCCGGTGATCTGGTCGCGATCGTGGCCTTGCGGATCGCTCTCGAACGGCTCGCTGTCGGGCTCGCTCGCCGGATGCATCAGCGGGCGCTCCATGATCGGCTGCACCGCATTGACGATGTCGGCGGCCTCGGTGACGAGCGTTGCGCCCTGCTTGATCAGATCGTTGGTGCCGGCGGCGCGCGGATCGAGCGGCGAGCCGGGCACTGCGAACACCTCGCGGCCCTGTTCGGCCGCCATGCGCGCGGTGATCAGCGAGCCCGAGCGGTGCGCCGCTTCCACCACGACCACGCCGAGCGACGCACCGGAGATCAGGCGGTTGCGGCGGGGAAAGTCGCGGGCACGTGGCTCATGGCCGAGCGGCATCTCGGAGATCGCAGCGCCCTCATGGTCGAGGATCGCGGCGAGCAGGTCGCCATGCTCGGGCGGATAGATGCAATCATGCCCGCCGGCGAGCACGGCGATCGTGCCGCTTTCGACGCTCGTGCGATGCGCGGCCTGGTCGACGCCGCGGGCGAGGCCGGAGATGACGACGAAACCGGCTTCGCCAAGCTCGCGCGCAAGCTGGCCGGCAAACTTCAGCCCGGCGCCGGAGGCGTTGCGCGAGCCGACGATCGCGATCATCGGCCGCATCAAGGTTTTCGTGTCGCCGCGCACGGCGAGCAATGGCGGCGCATCGTCGAGCGTTGCGAGCCGCGCCGGATAGCCGTCCTCGCCGGGCGCGAGCCAGGCGATGCCGAACTTGCGGCTCGCGGCGAGCTCGGCCTTCGCTTCATCGGCGCTACAGATGCGCCCCGATCGCTGCGCACCGCCACGGCGCGCCAGATCCGGCAGCCGCTCCAGCGCGGCGCGCGCGGTGCCGAAATGGTCGACTAGCGAACGGAAGGTGCGCGGCCCGACATTGTCGGAGCGGATCAGCCGCAGGTGGTCGATCCGCTCAGACTCGGTCAGCTCCACGCTCGGATTGATGGCGTCCACGGCGTCTCCTTGCAGGTACAGCATGGAACAACCTGAGGGCGTTGCGCAACAGGGACGTGCGCTTGCGCGACCGCGCCCCGATGCTAAAAGCGATGCCAATAAGAAGGATTTTGCCATGATCTTACTCGCCGACCTCCAGCGCCGCATCGAAGCCGGCGAGTTGTCGCCCGATGCCGCGATCGCGCAATCGCATGCGGCGATCGAGGCCAAGGAGCAGGACGTCCGCGCCTTCGTTCGCCACGATAAGGCCGCGAAGGCGCAAGGCGCCGGTCCGCTGCGCGGTATCGCGGTCGGGATCAAAGACATCATCGACACCGCCAATATGCCGACCGAGATGGGCTCGGAAATCTATCGCGGCTGGCAGCCGCGCTCGGATGCACCGGTCGTGATGATGCTGAAGCGGGCGGGCGCCACCATCATCGGTAAGACCACGACCACGGCATTTGCCTCGCGCGATCCAACGCCGACGCGCAATCCGCACAATACGGGCCATTCGCCGGGCGGCTCATCCTCGGGCTCCGCGGCAGCCGTCGGCGCCGGCATGATCCCGCTGGCGCTGGGCACCCAGACCGGCGGCTCGGTGATCCGCCCCGCCGCCTATTGCGGGACCGCCGCGATCAAGCCGTCGTTCCGCATGCTGCCCACGGTCGGCGTCAAATGCTATTCATGGGCGCTCGACACGGTCGGCCTGTTCGGGGCGCGCGCGGAAGATCTCGCGCGCGGGTTGCTGGCGATGACAGGGCGCAGCGAATTCTCCGGCATCACCGCAGCGAAGTCGCCGCGCGTCGCCGTGGTCAAGCAGGAGTTCGCAGGCCCGGTGGAGCCGGCGGCTGAAGAGGGGCTGCAGGCCGCGATCAAGGCGGCGACGCGCGCCGGCGCCAGCGTGCAGACCATCGATCTGCCCGAAGCGGTGCAGGAGGCCTGGCGCATCCATCCGATCGTCCAGGATTTCGAGGCGCATCGCGCGCTGGCCTGGGAATTTTCCGAACGCCACGATGAGATCGCGCCGATGCTGCGCGCCAGTCTCGACGCGACGGCCGGCCTGACGCCGAAGGAATATGACGAGGCGCGGCGGATCAGCCGTCGCGGCCGCCGCGAGCTCGGCGAACTGTTCGAGGGCGTCGACGTGCTCCTGACCTATTCCGCGCCGGGCACGGCGCCGGCCAAGGAGCTCGCGACCACGGGCGATCCCCGTTACAACAGGCTCTGGACGCTGATGGGCAATCCTTGCGTCAACGTACCGGTGCTGAAGGTGGGCGGCCTGCCGATCGGTGTGCAGGTGATCGCACGCTTCGGCAACGATCCGCTCGCACTCGCAGCGGCCTGGTTCCTGGAGGAGGCGCTGGCGAAATCAGGCTAGCGCGGGTTCGGCGGCAACAATGCGCTGGCCTGATACAGCCGGCGTTGCGTTGTTATCTTCACATTGCAGCCAGCGCTCCGCGGCCTCGCGGCCGCTGCGGTGCAGGAGCCGAATGAAGCCGCGGCCGAGATCGGTGGACGAGCGTTGCGCCAGCCCGTCAACGAAGTCTTCGGCTGCGATCCTGGAGAGCCGCAGCGAAGGCGCGGCATGGGCCTGCGCCCATTCGATCGCGGCGATCTCGGCGTTGAGCGCGGCGTTGGCCGCGATCTGATCAAGCCGGCGGTCGATCGCGGCGAGCGTGATCGGCACATAGCTGTCGCGCGCCGGCGTGACCTGGACCAGCAGGACATCGGACGTCGTCGTTTCCTGCGCCAGCCGCAGCAGCGGCGGGTTGCCGCCAAAGCCGCCGTCCCAATAGGCCTCGCCGTCGATCTCGACGGCGCAGTGGACGAGGGGCGGGCAGGTCGAGGCCAGCGCGACGTCGGCGGTGACAGCGTCATTGCGGAAGATCTGTTGCTGGCCGTCGTGGATCCGCGTCGCTGCGATCAAGAGCTTCGGACATTTCGGATGGCGCAGGGCGGCGAAATCGATGTCGCGCGACAGTGCCTGCCGCAGCGGATCGAGATCGAACGGATCGAAGTGGCCGGAGCGCAGCGTCGGCCCGAACGCGACCGAGCTTCCCGCCGGCGAGAAGCCGCCGACCAGCATCAGCGCGCGGAACGAGGCTTCATGCATCAGGCGGAGCCAGAACCGGTTCAGCCGCGACCGGGCGCCTTCGCGGCCGCCTTCGGCAAAACCGGAGGCGAGCAGGAGCGCATTGATGGCACCGGCGCTGGCGCCGCTGATGGTGTCGATCGCGATGGAGGGCTCTTCCAGCAGCCGCTCGAGCACGCCCCAAGTGAAGGCGGCGAAGGTGCCGCCGCCCTGAAGCGCCAGCGACAGTTTTCGCGGTGGCCATTGATCGGAATGCGTCCGCGCGGGCGCGACCGGTGCAGCCTTCGTCATGACGATATCGACGGGAGCGTCGGCTTTCGCGAGCGGCTCAGGCTGCGGTGCTTGCGGTAAAGCGAGAGCAGGTTCTGGTGCGGGAGGCGGCGAGGCCGCATCGGACCAGATATTGGTCATCGACAGCAGTCGGCTCGCTGCGGTGCCCGAAGCACGCTGCGAACCAACCCCGTCATGCGCGCCGACAATCTTCTCGCTCATTCTGAGCTACCGCGTAACGCTATCCACGCTGTCAGGATGACAGCCCCAGAACCCCGCTGGCCAATACAACAGTGATTCGGCCGCAAGTTGCGAACAGGATTTGGGATATAATGTGGAAGGGCCGTTTCGGTATCCGTAGATGTCCGGCTCTGGATTCTTGTTTTGACGCGTCTTCTTGACGCGAACCGGCATCCACTTCGCTCGAAAACGCTCTAGGCCTTCTCGCCGATCCGGCTTTCCTTGCCCGCTTGCAGGCGCTTGATGTTCTCGCGATGCGCGTAGAACAGCAACAGCGTCAGCACCGCTGTCAGAGCGGACAATGCGAGGTGCCCGAACCACCACAGGAATATCGGCGTGATGAACGCCGCCACCAGCGCGGAGAGCGAGGAGTAGCGGGTGGTGAAGGCGGTCGCCAGCCAGAGCAGGCAGAACACGATGGCGCCA
Source organism: Bradyrhizobium sp. Rc2d (assembly GCF_900099855.1). NCBI lineage: Bacteria > Pseudomonadati > Pseudomonadota > Alphaproteobacteria > Hyphomicrobiales > Nitrobacteraceae > Bradyrhizobium > Bradyrhizobium sp. Rc2d. The sequence continues at coordinate 29,741 of NZ_FNCU01000049.1, forward strand.
GGCCAGAACAGGCCGAGCAGGATGCCGATATAGACGGCCACGCCCTTGCCGCCTTTGAACTTGAGCCAGACCGGGAAGAGATGGCCGAGGAATGCGCCGAGCCCGGCCACCATGGCGGCATTGGGCCCTGCAACGTAGCCGGCAATCACCACGGCCACGGTGCCCTTGAGCGCGTCGAACAGCAGGGTGCCCGCGGCGAGGCTCTTGCGTCCCGTGCGCAGCACATTGGTGGCGCCGATGCTGCCGGAGCCGATCGAGCGGATATCCTGGGTGCCCGCGAGCTTGGTGAGGATCAGCCCGAACGGAATCGAGCCGAGGAGATAGCCGATGACGAAGGCCACCGGCAAAAATGCTTCAAGCCCCATGGCGGCAGCTCCAAAGGCTGGATCTCCATGTCGAACGATCGCGCGCGTCAGACATGCTCGTAGACCGTCCGTCCGCCGACAATGGTGCGCACCACGCGGCCTGTAAAGCGGGCCTCGTCGAACGGGGTGTTCTTGCAGGGCGATTTGAGGTCGGCGGGATCGACCACCCACGGCGTATCGGGGTCGATCACGATGACATCCGCCGGGCTGCCGGCGCGCAGGGTTCCGCCTTGTAGCCCGAGCAGCTCGGCCGGTCGGGTCGACATCGCGCGGATCAGCGTTTTCAGTTCCATCTCGCCATTGTGCACGAGGCGCAGACCCGCGGGCAGCATGGTCTCGAGTCCGACGGCGCCGGGAGCGGCTTCCGCGAACGGCAGGCGCTTGACCTCGACGTCCTGCGGATTGTGGTCGGACATGATGACGTCGAGAAGGCCGGAGGCGAGCGCCGCCACCAGCGCGCGGCGGTCGTCCTCGGTGCGCAGCGGCGGCGACAGCTTCAGGAACGAACGATAGGGCCCGATGTCGTTCTCGTTCAGCGCCAGATGATTGATCGAGACGGAGGCGCTGACGGTAAGCCCGGCGTCGCGGGCGCGCTCCAAGATCTCGAGGGAATCGATGCAGGTCAGCGACGCCGCGTGGTAGCGGCCGCCGGTGAGCGCGACGAGCCGCAGATCGCGCTCCAGCATCACGGCTTCGGCGGCGTTCGGAATGCCCATCAGGCCGAGCCGGGTGGCGAACTCGCCCTCGTTCATCACGCCTTCGCCGACGAGGTTGGGATCCTCGGTGTGATGCACGATCAGCGCGTCGAAGTCGCGGGCGTAGGTCAGCGCACGGCGCATCACCTGGGCGTTGGTCACGCTCCTGTCGCCGTCGCTGAAGGCAACTGCGCCAGCCGCCTTCAACAGGCCGAACTCCGTCATCTCCTCGCCGTGCATGCCCTTGGTCAGCGCCGCCATCGGCTGGATGTTGACGATCGCGGTGTCGCGGGCGCGCCGCATCACGAAGTCTACCGTCGCCGAATTGTCGATCACCGGCGAGGTGGCGGGCTGGCAGATGATGGTGGTGATGCCGCCGGTTGCTGCGGCCTGGCTCGCCGAGGCAAAAGTCTCGCGGTGGCTGAGACCGGGCTCGCCGACGAAGGCGCGCATGTCGATCAGGCCCGGCGCCACGATCTTGCCGGAGCAGTTGACGATGTCGGTGCCCTCGGGGACGCCGGCCGCGCCAATGCCGCGGCGGGTCTCGCGGACGATGCCGTCGGCAATGAGAACGTCGGCGACACCGTCGAAATCCTTGCTGGGATCGACGACGCGGGCGTTGGCGAGCAGGATGGGGCGGCGGTCGGTCAACATCGGCATCACGCGTTCGGCAGGTTGCGGGCGAGCGCTTCCAGCACGGCCATGCGCACGGCGACGCCCATCTCGACCTGTTCGCGGATCAGGGACTGGGCGCCATCGGCCACGATCGAGTCGATCTCCACGCCGCGGTTCATCGGGCCGGGATGCATCACGAGTGCGTCCGGCTTGGCGTAGGCGAGCTTCTTCTGGTCGAGCCCGAAATAATAGAAATATTCCGACGATGAGGGCACGAAGGAGCCGTTCATGCGCTCGCGCTGCAGCCGCAGCATCATGACGATGTCGGCGCCTTCGAGGCCCTCGCGCATGTCGCGCGCGACCTCGACGCCCATCCGCTCGATGCCGGGCGGCAACAGCGTGGAGGGACCGACGACGCGGACGCGGGCACCCATGGTGTTGAGCAGGATGATGTTGGAGCGGGCGACGCGCGAATGCAGCACGTCGCCGCAGATCGCGACCACGAGGCCCTCGATCCGACCCTTGTTGCGGCGGATGGTGAGCGCGTCGAGCAGGGCCTGCGTTGGGTGCTCATGCGCGCCGTCGCCGGCATTGATCACGGAACCGTCGACCTTGCGCGCCAGCAGTTCCACCGCGCCGGAGGCGTGATGGCGCACCACCAGGATGTCAGGGTGCATCGCGTTCAGCGTCACCGCGGTGTCGATCAGGGTCTCGCCCTTGCGGATCGAGGACGAGGACACCGACATGTTCATGACGTCGGCGCCAAGCCGCTTGCCGGCGAGCTCGAACGAGGACTGGGTCCGGGTGGAGGCCTCGAAGAAGAGGTTCACCTGCGTCCGTCCCCGCAGGACGGTGCGCTTCTTGTCAACCTGGCGGTTGAGCTCGACATATTCTTCGGACAGGTCGAGGAGGCCGGTGATGTCGGCCGCGGAAAGGCCCTCGATGCCCAGCAAATGCCGGTGGCCGAGGACGAAGGTCGATTTCGATGTCATTAAAAGCAGAGCTATAGGGGGGGACGGCGGGGGGAGCAAGGGGCAAAGGTGAGGAAGTGAGTTATCCCCTGATCTGTCGGTGCGGGCGGCGCGACGTCATCCTCTCCGTCATGCCCGGGCTTGTCCTGGCTTGTGCCGGGCATCCACGTTCTTCTATCGCATTTGACGCAAAAGAACATGGATGGCCGGGACAAGCCCGGCCATGACGGTCCGGAGGCCATAGCGTGAGATCACTTCTGATTGCGATTGTCGTGATGGCTATCGTTTCGCCTGCCCACGCCCAATCGCTGCCCGGCGGCTTCGTGTACCTGCGCGACATCGACCCCAGCATCATCCAGGACATCCGCTACGCCACATCGAACAATTTCGTTGGCCGTCCGCTCGCCGGCTATGGCGCCGGCGACTGCGTGGTGAAGCGGGAAGTAGGGCTGCGGCTGAAGGCAGTTCAGGAGGAACTGGCGGCGCAAAATCTCTCGCTCAAGATGTTCGACTGCTACCGGCCGGCGCGGGCCTCGCTCGACATGGTGAAGTGGTCGCAGAACGGCCACGAGACGGCCGCCGAGCGGCGCTACAATCCCAAAATTCCCAAGACCGAGCTGTTCCGCCTCGGCTACATCGCGAGCCGTTCGCAGCATTCCACCGGGGCGGCACTCGATCTCACTCTGGTCGATCTCAAGGGCGACAATTCCGCCAAATATGATCCGTCAAGGATCTATGCCGACTGCACGGCACCGGCCGAGGCGCGAGCGCCGGAGGGCAGTGTCGACATGGGCACCGGCTATGACTGTACCGACGCGCGGGGCCATACTGCGGCACCATCTATCAACCCGGCCCAGCGCGCCTGGCGCAAGCGGCTGGTGGCTGCGATGGCGAGGCAAGGCTTTGTGAACTATTCGAAGGAGTGGTGGCATTTTTCCCTGCCGGGGGCGGGCGGGGCGGCCTATGATTTCCCGATCCAGCCGCGAACAAGGTAGAGTTCAATTGAGGCGGAAGCAGCCGCGAGCAGGTTTACCTCTCCCAAGGGGAGAGGTCGGCGCGAAGCGCCGGGTGAGGGGATCAGGTCCCTCGTTCGAGCGTAACCCCTCACCCGCGCCTGCGGCGCGACCTCTCCCGTCGGGAGAGGTGGCACCGCCCGCGGCGGGACACTGTCGATCGGAAGCACCATGACCCAGCCGAGCTTTGCGACCCACGAGGTCTTCAACCAGTCGCCGCCGTTCGAGAACGTCGACCTGTTCGCGGTGGATCGGCCGCTGGTCGAGGCGGTCAAGGCCAATGGCGGCGCGGCGGCGGAACGCGAGCTGTCGGAGTTCGGCAAGCACTGGGGTTCGGCCGCGATGGCTGATCGCGGGCGCGTCGCGAACGAGAACACGCCAAAACTGCGCACCTTCGATGCCAAGGGCAATCGTCGCGACCAGGTCGAGTTTCACCCCTCTTATCACGAGCTGATGGCGCACAGCGCGCATGCCGGCGTGCACAATTCGACGTGGACGGCGGACGGGAAGCCCGCGGGCGATGCCGCCGAAGTCATCCGCGCGGCAAAATTCTATATCGCCGCGCAAGTCGAGACCGGCCATCTCTGCCCGATCACCATGACGCGCGCCTCCGTGGCCGCGCTGGCGATGCAGCCGGATCTGCTCGCGCGCGTGATGCCGGTGCTGTCGACGAAAAGCTACGATCCCAGCTTCGCGCCGTGGTGGGAAAAGCGCGGCATGACGCTCGGCATGGGCATGACCGAGAAGCAGGGCGGCACCGACGTGCGCGCCAACATGACGCGCGCGGTGCGCGACGGCGATGCTTACCGCATCACCGGCCACAAATGGTTCATGTCGGCACCGATGTGCGATGCGTTCCTGGTGCTGGCGCAAGCCGACGCTGGGCTGACCTGCTTCTTCATGCCGCGCTTTGCGCCCGATGGGTCGGTGAATGCGATCCAATTCCAGCGGCTGAAGGACAAGCTCGGCAACCGCTCCAACGCCTCCTCCGAAGTCGAGTTCGTCGGCGCCTATGCGCAAGCGGTCGGCGAGGAGGGCAAGGGCATCCGCACCATCATCCAGATGGTGCAGCTGACGCGGCAGGATTGCGCGATCGCCTCCGTCGGCCTGATGCGCTCGGGCCTCGCACATGCGCTGCATCACGCCCGTCACCGTAGCGTGTTCCAGAAGCATCTCGCCGATCAGCCCTTGATGCAGGCGGTGCTGTCGGACATGGCGCTGCATGTCGAGGCGAGCACAGCCCTGGTGATGCGGCTCTGCCGCGCCTTTGACCGCACGCCGTACGATGCGGCGGAGGCCGCTTACATGCGGCTGCTGACGCCGGCGATCAAATACTGGACCTGCAAGAGCGCGCCGCCGTTCCTCTACGAGGCGATGGAGTGCCTCGGCGGCAACGGCTACGTCGAAGACGGCATTTTGGCGCGTCACTACCGCGAGTCTCCCGTCAACGCGATCTGGGAAGGCTCCGGCAACGTCATGTGCCTCGACGTGCTGCGCGCGCTCTCGCGCGAGCCGGAGGCGGCGATGGCTGTGCTGCAAGCGCTGGCGGCCGAGACAAAAGGGCTGCCCGGAGCGGGTGAGGCCGCCGCGTTCATCGGCAAAACCTTCCGCCGCGCCGACGGCGAACGGGTCGCGCGGCTTGCGGTCGAGAGGCTGGCGCTGCTCGCTGCGGCTGCGGCGCTGAACGGCGTGTCACCGCACAATGCCGAACTGTTCGCGAGCACGCGTCTCGCTGCCAATCACGCCAGCATGTACGGTGCCGTGGAGCTCGACAGTGCCGACGTGCGCGCGCTGCTGGAGCGCGCGCTGCCGTGAGTCTCCCAAACGAAAGCCTCTTGATGGACTCCGTTAATCCCGATCATCCGCCATTGAGGGTAACGCCTGCGACACTGCACGTCTGGATGTTCTGGGGCACCGCGCTGTGGGGCCTCCTCATCTTCGTCGCGATGTTCGTTGGGCAGATCGGCGCGATCGTTCTGCTGGTGGCGGAGCGTGGTCTGCCCATGGACCTCGCCTCGCTGCAACTCGTCGGTCGTGAGCCTCAGGCGCTGGCGCTGTCGGTCACCATGGGTCTGCCGGCGACGCTGGCCGCGGTCTGGCTTGCCATTCGTATCAAGAAGGCGTCCTTCGTCGATTACCTCGCGCTGCGTTGGCCGGCCTGGAAGCAACTGGCGTTCGGCGCCGTGGGGCTCATCCTGCTGGTGCTGGTCTGGGAGACGATGTCGCGCGCGCTCGGGCGCGAGGCGACGCCGGGCTTCATGGCCGATCTGTTGAAATCGGGCCGCGACAAGGGCGCCGCAATGGCGCTGCTGTTCGCCTTCAGCGTGGCGGCGCCGATGTCGGAAGAAGTCCTGGCGCGGGGCTTCCTCTATCGCGGCTGGTCGGCAAGCTTCCTGCGGGTGCCTGGCGCGATCCTCCTGTCGTCGCTGGTGTGGACGGTCGTGCACCTGCAATACGACATGTACTTCCTTGCCGAGGTCTTCACCATCGGATTGTGGTTCGGCTACATGCGCTATCGCGCCAATTCGCTCTGGCTCACGACCGTGCTGCATGCGCTCAACAATCTGACCGCGGTGGTGCTGACGATGTGGCTGGGTGTCTGAGGTCTCATACTCCGTCATTGCGAGCGTAGGCGAAGCAATCCAGAATCTTTCCACGGAGACAGTCTGGATTGCTTCGTCGCAAGGGCTCCTCGCAATGACGAGGTGAGGGAGGCGCTTGCAATGACGAGTCTTAGGCCGCCAGCGCGATCGCCATTGGCATCGTGATGGCCGCAAAAATCGTCTGCAGCGTGATGATCTGCGCCAGCAGCGGCGCATCGCCGCCCATCTGGCGGGCCAAGACATAGGCACTGGGCGAGGTCGGCACCGCCGCGCAGATCGCCACGATCGCGAGGCTGTTGCCGGAGAGCCCGAACCAGGCACCGAGCACCAGCGCGAGCGCGGGCATCAGCGCGAGCTTGAAGACGACGCCGATCGCCGCTCCCAGGCTCGGGCGCAAGAGGCCTTCGAGATGCAGGCCGGCGCCGGTGACGAGCAGGCCGATCGCGAGCGAGGAGCGGCTCAGCGCATCCGCCACCTCGTGCCAGAGCTTCGGCAGCGGCATGTGCGTCAGGTTGACGACAAGGCCGATCACGCAGGCCCAGATCAGGGGATTGCGGATCACCGTCATGACGATGGCGCGTGCGGACTGCTTTTCAGGCGCGGCGTAATGGGCGAGCACCACGACGCTGAGCACGTTGACCAGGGGAATGATCGCGACCATCGCCACGGAGGCGAGCGCCAGCCCGACGTCGCCGAACAGGTTGGCGGCGACCGACAGCCCGACGAAGGTCTGCCAGCGCGTTGCGCCCTGAAAGATCGAGGTGAAGGCGGGCCCGTCGATGCCGAGCCGCGAGAGAGCGGGGCGCAGCGCGAGGCACAGCAGCGACATCGCGAGCGCCGACAGCAGCAGCGCGCCGCCGACGCCGGCGACCGGTACCTTGGAGAGGTCGGCCTTCACCAGCGTCTGGATCAGCAGCATCGGAAACAGCACGAAATAAGTCAGCCGCTCCAGCCCGTGCCACTGCGTGTCGAGCCGCATCAGGCTGCGCTTCAGCACGACGCCGAGCACGATGAGGACGAAGACCGGCAGCAGCGCCGCGATGACGACGGCCATGGATCAGTCGATCCCCGGGCTAGCGCGAAGATTGGCGAGGCGGTCGAGCGCGCCTTGCAGGATGAAGATCGCCGCGTGCTCGTCGATCACCTCGGCGCGCTTGGCGCGGCTGACATCCATGCCGATCAGCTCGCGCTCTACCGCCGCGGTCGAGAGCCGCTCGTCCCAGAGCCCGATGGGGAGCGCGGTCAGGCCGGCGAGATTGCGGGCGAAGGCGCGGGTCGACTGCGCGCGCGGGCCCTCGCTGCCGTCCATGTTGATGGGCAGGCCGAGCACGAAACCGGTCGCCTTGCGCTCGGCCGCGATTGCGAGCAGCCGGGCGGCATCCTGCTTGAATGCCTTGCGCTGGATCGTCTCGACGCCGGTCGCTAGCCGCCGGTCGGGATCGGACACGGCAACGCCGATGGTCTTGGTACCGAGGTCGAGCCCGATCAGCGCGCCGCGTGCGGGCCAGTGGGTTGCAGCATCGACGAGTGGCAGGATAAGAGCCGGCATGGCCTTAGCGCATATCACGCGTCGCGCTGCGGAGTGAACCCTGGACATGGAAGCACTGACACTATTCGGCCTGTTTGCCGTGACGGCGATGCTGGTCTGCTATGCACTGGAAGACCGCAGCCATTGGTTCGTGTTGCTGTTCGCGGCGTCCTGCGCACTCGGCTCGGCCTACGGCTTCCTGCAGGGCGCCTGGCCGTTCGGCCTGGTCGAGGCGATCTGGGCTCTGGTGGCGCTGCGGCGGTGGCACCGGAGGGGCTAGCGACGGAAGCTCGTCTTTTGGACCGATCTCAAAGACGAGCTTTTCGAAACCGTGATGCACACATGCGAGAACATCGATCATTTGTTGCGTAGTTCACACAAGCAAAGCGCTCCCCATGACATGATGCCGCGCGCGCGGCAGCCGGCATCAATTGACGCGTTGGTTGTGACGCGATAGGATTATGATGCTAAAGTAGTAGGGGACCCAACCCCGATTTGAACAATCATTGGTAGTGAACGGCAGATCAGGCCGCACTGCAGCCTTGGCGCAATTTTCAGCGTCCGCACGTCGATATTCATCCGAATTTTCGAGAGGTCATCATGTTCATCAAGCCAAGCCTGATCGCGGGCTCAGAAAGGCGATTCAAGCAAGCCGAGTTTTCACCGGAAGCCTTGAACCGGAAACTGGGCGACGGCCCGATCGAGATGACGGTCGAGAAGAAGCGCCTGCGCCAGCGCCAGCTTTTCGCCGAGACACGGGACGTGCAGGCGGCCGAGATCGGCCTCGAGCGGATCATCCAGGGCAACGATCTCGACAGCATCAACTACCTCGCCAAGGGTACGGCGGCCTCGCGCCCGGTCTGTCGCATCCAGCTCAGGGATATGAGGTCAAATCTGCTCGGCTATGGCTCGGGCTTTCTGATCGGGCCGGGCCTGCTGCTCACGAACCATCATGTCTTCGGCAGGCCGTCCGATGCAGCCAATTCGATCGCCGATTTCAACTACGAACTGGACATTTCGGGACAAGAGCGCGTGCCGGTCAGATTCGGATTCGAGCCGGGCAAATTCTTCTACACCAACGACAGGCTTGATTTCTCGATCGTCGCGGTGGCGCCGACGTCGGTGTCAGGCGACGAACACCTCGAGGATTGGGGATGGTTGCCGCTCAGTGGCGCGCCCGGCAAGGCGGACCCTGGCGAGTACCTCACCATCGTCCAGCATCCCAGCGGGCAGATGAAGCAGGTCTGCGTTCGCGAGAACAAGCTGCTCAAATATGTCGGTGACTTTCTCTGGTACAACACCGATACCACGGCCGGCTCGTCGGGCTCGCCGGCGTTCAACCGCTTCTGGCAGGTGGTCGCGCTGCACCACAGCGGCGTGCCGAGAAAGGATACGCGGGGCCGCACGCTGACCAAGGATGGCAGAGTGTGGGATGCCTCGATGGACGAAACCTCGATCGACTGGATCGCCAACGAGGGCATCCGGATCAGCGCGATCGTCGCCGATCTCAAGGTTTCCGTGGGCTCCCATCCTCTGATCAAGCCGGTGCTCGACGAGGAGGAGCCGCCGACCCGGCAGGAGGTCGCGAAAGTCCCGCGTCCGGCCGCCGTAGCTCCCTTCGGAGCGAGTGTCTGGGTCGAGCAGTCTGTCGACGGAAGCTCGCTGGTGGTCCCGATCCGCGTGCCATTGCCAATGTTCAGGAAGGACATTGCTCCGCCGGCGCCCGTTCCGAACCTTGGGGGCAATGGCGGAGCGCCGAACGGCGGCATGCAGAACGGCGGCAAGCCCCTGATTGTCCCGCCGGTCGGCCTGTTGCCTCACATCAGCGCGAAGAACGGCCTGCCCATGGAGGCGGTGCACATCGATCAGAGCACGCTGAAATCGCGGCCCGGCTACAAGGCGAATTTTCTCGGCAGCGGCAAATTTTCCGTCCCCTTGCCGAAGATACCCGCCGCCCTCAAATCCCGGGTTGCGATGTTGAAGGGCAGCTCCAAGCAGTCCGAGCTGAAATATTTCAACTATAGCGTCGTCATGAACAAGGCGCGCAGGCTCGCCTTCTTCAGCTGCGTCAATATCGACGGCGGCGAGCAGCAGGACGTCGGCAAGCGCGAAGGCGATTCCTGGCTGCGCGATCCACGCATCGATGACGAGGCCCAGATCGGCGACGAATTCTACCGCAAGCAGGCCACCTTCGAGGCCGACCGCAGCAAGAATCCGTTTGATCGCGGTCATCTCGTGCGTCGGCTGGATGCGACCTGGGGCGACACCGTCGCAGCGGCCAAGCAGCATGGCGACGATTCCTTCCATTTCACCAATTGCTCGCCGCAATTCTTCGCGTTCAACCAGGGCAAGCAGCTCTGGGCCGGACTGGAGGATTATACGCGCGATGTCCTGCTCGAAGGCGAGGAGAAGGGCATCGTGATGAACGGTCCGGTCTTCGACGGACCGGATGCCGACGGATCGGATTTGCCCAATCCGGCCGGCAAGTCGCACAAGGATCCGAGCTTCGGGGGCGTTCAAATTCCGAAATACTTCTGGAAAATCCTGATCCGACGCGACGACGATGGTCTCAAGGCGGCGGCATTCCTGATGAGCCAGCGAAAGCAGGTCATGGAGATCGATCGAATCCAGGAGGCGGATCTGCTCGAGCGGATGTCCGAAGAGGATGTCAGCGTCTTCCAGGTCTCGATCGCAGACCTGACGAAATTGACCAAGCTCGACTTCGGCAATCTCGTCGACGCGGATTCGCACGAGGCGACCTCGGTCGGCCCGCGCCGGATCGAGTCCTATGAGGACATTCGACTCAAATAGTGCTTCGGTTCGCCGAGCCGCGAGACCGACGCGGCGTTCGGGTGAGGGCAGCGCTGCGCTCCGCAGAGACACCGCATGATCCTCACCCGACTTTCCTTCGGGCCCGTGTGGACGTCAGCGGATCGCGATCGGGTTGATCATCGCCTGCACGCCGCCGGTCCAGCGCGGCTGGCCGAGCACGAACAGAAATTCATAGCCCTTGTCCCGTGCGAGCGCGGCGGTGTCCATGTTCTCGAGGATGTAGGTCCCGTTCATCGCGAGCAGGATCTGGTGCACCTCGAACACGTTCTTGGATTCGAACGGCAGCACCTCGAGCGCCCAGGTATCGGCGCCGATCGCGACGACGCCCTTGCCGGTCAGGTACTTCGCACCCTCGACGCCGAGGCCGGGCTCGCCCGCCGAATAGCGCTTGTCATCTTTGCCGATCAGGCTGAGCCAGCCGGTGTGGAAGATGACGACGTCGCCCTGGCGGATCTCGACGCCCTGCTTCTTGGCGGCTTCCTCGATCTCCTTGACGTTGAAGGCGGTGCCTTCCTTGACCACGTCGGTGTTGAAATAGGCGGCCATGTCGAGCAGCACACCGCGCGTGACCATCGGCGGTACCTTCTCGATGCCGAGCTTCTTCAGCCCGTTGGGATCGGCGAAATCGGCGAGCTTGTTGCCGTTGTAATAGACGTGCTCGACGCCGAGATGGCCGAGCCCGTCGAGCTGGCTGCCGATGCCGACCCAGGTGTCGAGGATATCGTCGTTATAGGTCGCTTTGTTGGGGCCGAGACCCGGGCTGCCGGCCTGTCCGGGCTGCACGATGGTCAGCTTGAACGCACGCGGCGGATAGGCTGGTGTCTGCGGCGTGACGGGAATGCCGAGGGCATAGGTCTTTCCGGTCTTCACCAGCGACGCGGCTTTCACCACGAGCTCGGGTGTCATGTAGTTGGCGGCGCCGATCTCGTCGTTCGGCCCCCATTTCGATTTGGTCCAGTCCTGTGCGCTTGCAGTTCCTGATATCGCCGACAACGCAGCGACACAGCACAACACGAGCGTATTGCGCATCGATAGTCCTCCCGATGTTTTGGCTTCGTTATGGTTTCGCGCCGGCCAGTCATTCATCCTAACGTAGAAGGAGAGCGGCCTTCAAAGTTTTTCCCACGCGCAACGCTGCGACGGCTGAACGCAACGCAACGTGGATTGATTCAAGCGCGACAGATTTGTGACAGTGAATTTCGCGCGGTGGAACGGATTGCGTCGCGTCAGGCCGCGATGACGTCGTCATCTTTCGTTAGACACGCGGCAAAGCCATTGAGCGCGCTGGTTTGATGGCCGGCGCAGCGCTGGATGAAGAGGGTCTCGACGCGCGCGTGCGAGGCGCTCAACGTGTGGATCGATACATTGCCGTTCATTGCACTGCATTCGACCACCGCGCGCGGCAGCAGCGTCACGCCCATGTCGGCGGCGACGCAGCCGATCATGCCATCGAGCGTGCCGAGCTCGAAGCGCGCGGCCGAAGGCCAGCCGAACTCGACGAACACTTGCTCGAGCCGCTGACGGTAGGTGCAGCCGGTGCGGAACACCAGCGCGGTCGGGCCGGATTCCGGTGTGCCGGCGCGCAGCTCGGCCAGCGAAGCCCAGCGCCGCGCGCTGACCAGCACCAGCTCTTCGCGGAAGGCGCTCGTCGCGATGAGATCGGCATGCGCGATGGGACCCGCGACGAAGGCGCCGTCGAGCGTGCCGTCGAGCACAGCGGCGACGAGGTCGGCGGTCGGGGCGGTGCGCAAGGAAAGTCGCACGGCGGGGAAACGGCGATGGAAGTCCGCCAGCAGCGGTGGCAGCCGCACGGCCGCCGTCGTCTCCATCGATCCGATCGCGAGCGGTCCCTTCGGCTCGCCATCGTCACGCGCGGCGAGCAAGGCTTCGCGCGACATCGCCGCCATTTTTTGCGCGTAGGGCAGGAGGCGCTTGCCGGCGCCGGTCAGCGTCATGCCGCGGCTGTGACGTTCGAACAGCGCCGTGCCGATCTCCGCTTCCAGCGCCTTCACGCGCTGGGTGACGTTGGACTGCACCGTATTGAGCTCTTCCGCGGCCCGGGTGATGCCGCCGGTGCGGGCGACGGCGGCAAAGGTCTGGAGATCGCTGAGTTCCATGGCGTCGTTCCGCTTTTGAGATGGTAGCGTTCTCTAGAATTCAATTTTAGAGAATGCTATTCGCGCCTAGTGTTCTTGTCCAGAGTGGGAGGACGCATGCCGATCGCGACGCCGCTGACAGAGCTTCTTGGGATCAAGCATCCCATCCTGTTGGCGCCCATGGACACCATCGCCGGCAGCCGGCTGACCCGTGCCGTCAGCGGTGCCGGCGGATTCGGAATCCTGGGTGGTGGCTACGGCGAGCGGGCCCGGCTGGAGGCCGAGACCAAGGAGCTGAAGGGCTTTGCGCCGTTCGGTATCGGCTTCATCACCTGGAGCCTGGCAAAACAGCCCGAACTGCTCGACATCGCACTCGACGCTCGCCCGCAGGCCATCATGCTGTCATTCGGTGATCCCGCGCCGTTCGCGCCGCGCATCAAGGCGGGCGGCGCGCGATTGATCTGCCAAGTGCAGAGCGAGGACATGGCGAAGCAGGCGCTCGATGCCGGCGCGCAGATCCTGGTCGCACAAGGCACCGAAGCTGGCGGCCATGGCGCATCACGCACCACGATCGACATTGTGCCTGCGATCGTCGATCTCGCGGCAGGGCGCGTGCCTGTCGTCGCGGCCGGCGGGATCGCCGATGGCCGGGGCCTCGCCGCAATGATGATGCTCGGGGCGTCCGGCGTGCTGATCGGCACGCGGTTCTATGCCAGCGTGGAGGCCAATGGTGCGGAGGAGGCGAAGCAGCGCATTCGCGCGGCTAATGGCAATGACACCGTGCGCGGTGTCGTGTTCGATTGGTCGCGAAATCTGTTCTGGCCGGCGCCGTTCACCGCGCGCTCGCTGGTCAATGATCACATCAAGCGCTGGACTGGCCGCGAGATCGAGCTGATGCAGCGCGCAAGCGAGGTCGCTGTGGAGTATGCTGCGGCGAAGGCCGCGGGCAATTTCGAGATTGCTGCGGTTTTTGCCGGCGAGGCGGTCGGCCTGATCCATGACATTCCGTCCGCGGCGGAGATCGTCGAACGCATTGCGGCTGAAGCCGAGCAGCTTCTGGAGGGGCGGAGAAACTCGGCCGGAGGTGTTCTTCCTTCTCCCCTTGTGGGAGAAGGTGGCGCGCAGCGCCGGATGAGGGGTTCTATCCGCGGAGAATGAAGTCAAATCCGAGAGGTCTGCTTCCGCGGATGCAAACCCCTCACCCGTCTCGCCGCTATCGCGGCGATCCACCCTCTCCCGCAAGGGGAGAGGGGCAAAGTGAGAGAACACCCATGTGGCCTGACCGTCGACTAATCGATCTCTTCAAGACCGAATTCCCGATCGTGCTGGCGCCGATGGCGGGCGTGATGGATGCGGAGCTGGTGATTGCGGCCGCGCAGGGCGGGGCGCTGGGATCGCTGCCCTGCGCGATGATCTCGGCGGAGAAGGCGCGCGAGCAGGTGGGTCTCATCCGCCAGCGCGTGAAGGCGCCGGTCAACATGAACTTCTTCTGCCACACGCCTGTCGAACTCACGGCCGAGGCTGAGGCGCGCTGGAAGCAGCGACTGGCGGGCTATTACACCGAGCATGGCCTCGATCCCGCCGCGCCGATCGCTGCGGCGAACCGTGCGCCGTTCGATGCGGCCTTCTGTGAGGTCGTCGAGGAGCTGAAGCCGGAAGTCGTCAGCTTTCACTTCGGCTTGCCGGAGCAAACTCTGCTCAAGCGCGTCAAGGCAGCCGGCTGCCTCGTGATCTCGTCCGCCACTACGGTGAAGGAAGCGGTCTGGCTCGAGCAGCGCGGCGTCGATGCCATCATCGCGCAGGGCGCGGAGGCGGGCGGTCATCGCGGCATGTTCCTGACCGACAAGATCGCCGAGCAGCCCGGCACGTTCGCGCTGGTGCCGCAGGTCGTCGACGCCGTGAAGGTGCCGGTGATCGCATGCGGCGGCATCGCGGACGGGCGCGGCATTGCCGCGGCCTTTGCGCTCGGTGCATCCGGTGTGCAGATCGGCAGTGCCTATCTGCGCTGTCCGGAATCCAAGGTCACGGCCGGAGGCCGCAAGGCGCTCGCCGAGGCGGGCGACGAGTCCACCGTCGTCACCAATGTCATGACCGGCCGTCCGGCGCGCGGTGTCCAGAACCGCCTGATGCGCGAGGCGGGCCCGGTCTCGCCGGATGCGCCTCCTTTTCCCCATGCCGCGACCGCGCTGGGGCCGCTGAAGGCGGCTGCCGAAAAGCAGGGCAGGGTGGATTTCACCAATCTCTGGGCCGGCCAGGCCGTAGCCCTCGGCCGCGAGGTCCCGGCGGCCGAATTGACCCGGGATCTGGCGAAATCGGCGCTGGCCCGCATGAAAGCGCTTGCTGGCTAGGCGGGAAGCGCCGGTTGCGGCGCAAAAGCGGCCTCTGCTATACGGCGGTTAGGTTTTGCCGTGAGAGGCCTTATATAATGTCCGTCGACGCCGCTACCGTCCGCCGCATCGCGCATCTGGCGCGCATTGCGGTTTCCGAGGGCGAGGTTCCGCATCTGCAGGGCGAGCTCAACGCCATGCTCGCCTTTGTCGAGCAGCTCTCGGAGGTCAATGTCGAGGGCGTGGAGCCGATGACCTCGGTCACCCCGATGCAGATGAAGAAGCGGCAAGACGTGGTCAATGACGGCGAGATCGCCGACGATATCGTTGCGAACGCGCCCGCGACCGAAGGACACTTCTTCCTGGTGCCCAAGGTCGTCGAATAACTTTTAGGACGCCGTCCGATGTGCCTGTTATGCGACGATGAGAAGGCCTATCAGGCCTATATGAACTATCTCGACAAGATGGAGCGGCAGGGCAAGGCTGCCGATCCCAATGTCGCCGTCAATGCCGTGCTCGACGAGATCGAGGCCGCCGCGAAAGCCGCCGCCAAAAAAGACGACCCGGCCAACGACAAGACCCTGTCTCCGTTCTTCTGCAGCCCGATCAATAAATGACCGATTTGACATCGCTGACGCTCGCCGAGGCCCGCAAGGGCCTCGCGGCCAAGACCTTCACGTCGCTCGAGCTGACCGACGCGCATCTTTCCGCGATCGAAGCCGCGCGCGTGCTCAATGCCTTCGTCATGGAGACGCCGGACCAGGCGCGCAGCATGGCGCGCGAGGCGGACGCCAGGATCGCCAAGGGCGACGCCGGTCCGCTCGCGGGCATCCCGCTCGGCATCAAGGACCTGTTCGCGACCAGGGGCGTGCGCACCACGGCCTGCTCGAAGATCCTCGGCAATTTCGTGCCGACCTATGAGTCCACCGTGACCTCGCAGCTGTGGCGCGACGGCGCGGTAATGCTCGGCAAGCTCAACAATGACGAGTTCGCGATGGGCTCGTCGAACGAGACCTCGTGCTTCGGCCCGGTCGGCAATCCCTGGCGGCGCGACGGCTCGAACACGACGCTGGTGCCGGGCGGCTCGTCCGGTGGTTCTGCCTCGGCCGTGGCGGCGCTGCTCTGCATGGGCGCGACTGCGACCGACACCGGCGGCTCGATCCGCCAGCCGGCGGCGTTCACCGCGACCGTCGGCATCAAACCGACCTATGGCCGCTGCTCGCGCTGGGGCATCGTCGCCTTTGCCTCCTCGCTCGACCAAGCCGGTCCGATCGCGCGCAGCGTGCGCGATAGCGCGATGCTGCTGCGCTCGATGGCGGGTCACGATCCCAAGGACACGACCTCGGTCGACATCCCGGTGCCGGATTACGAGGCCGCGATCGGCAAGTCCGTTAAGGGCATGAAGATCGGCATCCCCCGGGAGTATCGCCTCGATGGCATGCCGGCGGAGATCGAAAAACTTTGGGAAGCGGGCGCGGCCTGGCTCAGGAGCGCCGGCGTAGAGCTCGTCGAGGTGTCGCTGCCGCACACCAAGTACGCGCTACCGGCCTATTACATCGTGGCGCCGGCAGAGGCCTCCTCCAACCTCGCGCGCTATGACGGTGTCCGCTACGGCCTGCGCGAGCCGGCTAAGAACATCATCGAGCTCTACGAAAACACCCGCGCCGAAGGTTTTGGCGCAGAGGTGAAGCGCCGCGTCATGATCGGCACCTATGTGCTCTCGGCCGGCTATTACGACGCGTACTATTTGCGCGCCCAGAAGGTGCGCACGCTGATCAAGAAGGATTTTGAGGACTGCTTCGCCAAGGGCGTGGATGCCATCCTGACGCCGGCGACGCCGTCGGCGGCCTTCGGCATCGGCGAGAAGGGCGGCGCCGATCCCGTCGAGATGTACCTCAACGACATCTTCACGGTGACCGTGAACATGGCGGGCCTGCCCGGCATCGCCGTGCCCGCCGGCAAGGACGCGCAGGGCCTTCCGCTCGGCTTGCAACTGATCGGCCGTCCCTTCGACGAGGAGACGCTGTTCTCGCTCGGCGAGGTGATCGAGCAGGCCGCCGGCCGCTTCACGCCCGCGAGGTGGTGGTGAATGTCGCGGCGTTCATCGCGAGCCTCGACGGCGCGGCGCCTGCGCCGGAATTGAACGCGCCGCTCGCCGGACTCTGGTGGGCGGCCAAAGGCGACTGGGACCGCGCGCACAAGATCGTCCAGGACGAGAGCAGCCGTGAGGCGGCTTGGGTGCACGCCTACCTGCACCGCGTCGAAGGCGATCTCGGCAATGCCGGCTATTGGTACCGCCAGGCCGGCCAGCCCACAGCAAAGGATTCATTGGAAGCAGAGTGGCAGCGCATCGCGGCCACGCTGCTCGGGAGCAAGACATGAGCACGGCCACGCACAAGCTTCTCAAGGGCGCCACCGGCGATTGGGAGATGGTCATCGGCATGGAGATCCATGCGCAGGTGACCTCGAACTCGAAACTTTTCTCGGCCGCCTCGACCGCATTCGGCGGCGAGCCGAACAGCCACGTGTCGCTCGTCGACGCCGCGATGCCCGGCATGCTGCCCGTCATCAACGAGGAATGCGTCAGACAGGCTGTCCGGACCGGTCTCGGCCTCAACGCGAAGATCAATCTGCGCTCGGTGTTCGACCGCAAGAACTATTTCTATCCGGACTCGCCGCAGGGCTACCAGATCAGCCAGTACAAGTCGCCGGTCGTCGGTGAGGGCGAGGTGCTGGTCGAGCTCGACGGCGGCGGCAGCGTCACCGTCGGCATCGAGCGGCTGCATCTGGAGCAGGACGCCGGCAAGTTGCTGCACGACCGGTCGCCGACCATGTCCAATGTCGACCTCAACCGCTGCGGCGTGGCGCTGATGGAGATCGTCTCCAAGCCCGACATCCGCGATGCCGAGCAGGCCAAGGCCTATGTGACCAAGCTGCGCTCGATCCTGCGCTATCTCGGCACCTGCGACGGCGACATGGAGAAGGGAAGCTTGCGCGCCGACGTGAACGTCTCCGTGCGCAAGCCCGGCGGTCCGCTCGGCACCCGCTGCGAGATCAAGAACATGAACTCGATCAACTTCATCGGCCAGGCGATCGAGTACGAGGCGCGGCGTCAGATCGAAATTCTGGAGGATGGCGGGGCGATCGACCAGGAAACGCGGCTCTATGACCCCAACAAGGGCGAGACGCGCTCGATGCGGTCCAAGGAAGAGGCGCACGACTATCGCTACTTCCCCGATCCCGACCTCTTGCCGCTGGAGTTCAGCCAAGAATTCGTCGACGATCTGAAGGCTGAGCTCCCCGAGCTGCCGGATCAGAAGAAGACGCGCTTCGTCGCCGACTTCGGCCTGTCGGCCTATGATGCAAGCGTGCTGGTCGCCGAGCGCGAGAGCGCAGTGTTCTACGAGACGGTGCTCGACAAGCTCGCGAGCCGCGCGCGCGACGGCAAGATGGCGGCGAACTGGGTGATCAACGAGCTGTTTGGCCGTCTCAACAAGGAAGGCCGGGGTATTACGGACTCTCCCGTCAACGCCGAGCAGCTCTCAGGGATCATCGACCTGATCGGCGAGGGCACGATCTCAGGCAAGATCGCCAAGGATCTGTTCGAGATCGTCTGGCAGGAGGGCGGCGATCCCCGCGCGCTGGTGGAAAGCCGCGGCATGAAGCAGGTCACCGACCTCTCGGCGATCGAAAAGGTTGTCGACGACATCATCGCGGCCAATCCCGACAAGGCCGCGCAGGTCAAGGACAAGCCGCAGTCGCTCGGCTGGTTCGTCGGCCAGGTGATGAAGGCGTCCGGCGGCAAGGCCAACCCGCAGAGCGTCAACGAGCTGCTCAAGTCCAAGCTCGGCGTCTAGCCTCGCGCGTTCGAACGAGGTGACGGACACGCTTCGTCACCTCGCTTTCCGCTCTTGGTGCGGCGCTCGCGCGCATCCTCGGCGGCAAACTTCATCCCGATCGACGGTGATGCGGCGGCCGAATCGCCGGTACGCGATTCGCGCAAAACGGCGGCTTGCACACGCTCAGGCGAGCGTTCGCGCCGTTAAGCATGAAAATTTTTTCGTTGCCAAAAGTCGCGACTCAGAGTCCGCGAAACGCCTTCGCGAGGTGATCGCGCGACTCGCGACGCTCATCATCGCGTCACTCATGCGCGAAGCATGCGCGCGGAAAAATACTTGCTGCATAGTGTTTTTCTGCAATCGCATCCGTCGCAAACGCCGACGATGCGCCCACTCTCTGCGATCGCAAGCCCACGCGATGCAGTGCGCTTGCGTCGCGCTCGCCAAGCGCACGCGCGTTGCGCCGTCAACACTTCTTTAAGCGAGACGCTGTTTTTTTCTTCGTGTTGGTGTATTCGGGATGAAGTGCATTCGATCCCCGAGTGCACGCAGCGATTAAAGCCATCTCACACATCGGAGGGCAACATGGCCAAGAAAGCGAAGAAGGCGAAGAAGGCGAAGAGCGCAGTGAAGAAGACTGCGAAGAAGACCCGCAAGGTCGCGAAGAAGAAGAAGTAACTTCGCTTCTGAAGTTGCCGGCTCCAGATAGCCGGCACGTCATCAGCGCCTCCTAAAGGTTCTGGTCGACGATAGAGGGTGTCGGCGAGACATCAGGTCAACGGTCGGATCGTTCTCTTTCGCGGTCCGGCAGAAGAAACGAGTTTTCTTCGTTCGGTGCGGTTCTCCTCAAGGGGCTCCGCAATTTCACAAGCGGCCTTCGGGCCAACGTGGAATCTGGTCCTGACGTGTTCGCCGACGCCCTCGTTCTCTTGAAGCCGGGGCATTGCCGGCATTCCTTTCCCGACATTGCTGATCTGACCGCGACGCGGCCGCGCGCCTTGCTCGCACTGCCTTGGGGCAGGCAAGGGCTGCGGCCTGATTGCACGCTGTTCGCACGCCGCTTCTTCGTTCGCGGCGTCATCGCCCGGCTCCGACCGGGCGATCCAGTATTCCGGGATGGCAATGGTCGAGTAGATCCGCCGCGGCGTCCTGCATTCCCCGCCGGAGCCTGTCATCGGGCTCGCCGGAGGCGAGACCCGGTGGCGGGGAGATGACAGGGCGGGCGCGGCCACGACAGCGATCCGCTCCTACAAATCGTAACCGCAGGACATCCGCAACCGCGCGCGATGGTTATCGTTCTCCCAAGATCCCAGGGTAAACCGAATCTGACGAATTGCAGAAGTACCTGCAAGTCAGGGACTTTTTGAATTCCCTGCGCAGGCACCGCGCGCTCGCGTTTACGTCTGCTTCATCGCGATACTTAAACTGCCATTCAAATTTGCCCGCCATCATCGCCTCCAACAAGCCGGCAAACGGCAATGGGGATGAGTTGAACAGTGCACGATCCCGGGAAGGGTCATGCACATCAGAGTTGGACGGGAGCCGCGCTCGGGGGAACGAGACGGCATAAGAAAAAAGGGGATGCGACATGTTTCAGGGTACTTTCGATCTGGAGACCGCGACGCCGATCGACGCGAGCGCGCTCTCGGATGTGCTGTTCGAGCGCGGCATCTATTGGGCGAGTGGCCGCTCCGGCCTCGTCGATCTCGTTGCCGCGCATAAATGGTTCAACCTCGCCGCGCTGAAGGGCCGCAAGGACGCCGTCGCGCTGCGCCAGGAAGTCGCCGGGCAGATGTCGGACGCCGAGATCTCGGCCGCGCAGCGCGAGGCGAGGGCGTGGGTCTCCGCCCACTGAACTGAGAATCGCATCCGCATCCGTGTTTCCACGGGTGAGCTCGGTTGCGCTGGATCAAATTCCCTCGTCGTGCGGTCCCCTAGATCCGCACGGTATGAGCGACCCGACCAGAATGGGCCAAACAATGGCCGATGGCTTCCGATTCAGATCGCGCCCGACGACTGCGATCTGGAACTCGGACGGTTCCACAAGACGGGCATTTTGCCCTGGACTTTTCCATGCCGGCGCAGGTCCGGCGTCTGGTTCAACGTCTGGGCGGGCGAGGCGGTGCTGATATCGCCCTCGCACTGGCGGATCTGGCGATCCAGCCGCTAGACGCGCGCGCACATATATAAGGTCAATGCGAATCGCAGGAACTCGCCGCGAGGATCCATTCGCGAGGCTTGCGTCGCCGGCCGCTCGTCAGCTTTCAGGTGAAAAGAACCCGCCGCCCTCAATTCTGCCGCTTGCGGCCCGCCGCGGTGTCGGGCATACCCGGCGTATTGGAGACGTGGCCGAGTGGCTGAAGGCGGCGGTTTGCTAAACCGTTATAGGCTTGTAAAGGCCTATCGAGGGTTCGAATCCCTCCGTCTCCGCCAGTACATAATTCGCCCCCGTTCGCTGGCCTCCGTAAACCCCCTGTAGATACAGCACTTTTCCCGCGCAGTCATCCTTGCGCGTTCGCCGCCATTCGCCTAAATTCGCGGTTCCGGTGTGGGTACAGGAGGGGGTAAATGGCAGGCGGAAAGCTTTCAGCTCTTGAAGTGACCAAGGCGAAAGAGCCCGGGATGTACGGCGACGGCGGCGGGCTCTATCTGCAGGTCAAAGGCGACGGCAAAGAGCGGATCTCCAAGTCGTGGATCTTCCGGTATCGGTTCCAGGGCCACACCAGCCGCCTGGGGAAGCCGCTGGCGCGCGAGATGGGGCTGGGATCGTTCGAGACCTGGACGCTTGGCGAGGCGCGTGAGCGCGCCCGCCAGCAGCGCCAGCTGCTCGACGAGGGAAAGGACCCCATCGAGGTCCGCAAGCTCCAGGACCAAGCCAGCGCCCTGGAGAAGGCGAAGACGACCACCTTCCAGGAATGCGCCAAAGCCTACATCAAGGCCCACCGGTCAGGCTGGAAGAACGCTAAGCATGCCGAGCAGTGGTCAGCCACTCTTGAGACCTGGGCCTATCCGATCATCGGCAAGCTGCCCGTCGGCGGTATCACTACCGACCTGGTGCTCAAGGTGCTCGAGCAGCCGGTGGGCGAGGGGGAGGAGGCCCCAACGTTCTGGACCGCGCGCACGGAGACCGCCAGCCGCGTCCGCGGCCGCATCGAGAACGTGCTGGACTGGGCCAAGGCCAAGAAGCTGCGCGACGGCGACAACCCGGCGCGGTGGAAGGGGCTTCTGGACAAGCTGCTGCCGGCCAAGTCGCGCGTCTCGCCGACGGTGCCCCATCCGGCGCTACCATATCGGCAGTTGCCCGAGTTCATGGCTGAGCTCCGCCAACGCAACGGCATCGCCGCGCGCGCGCTGGAGTTCATGATCCTCACCGCCGCCCGCACCCACAACGTCGTCGATGGCAGGCGTTCGCACGTCGACGGCACTGACCGGACCTGGACCATCCCGGCGCCCGAGATGAAGGGCAAGAAGGGGCAGCGCAAGCGGGACCACGTCGTGCCGCTCTCAGACGAGGCGTGGGCGGTCCTGGAGCGGCTGCCAGGCGAAGGGAATCTCTTCCCCGGCGACGAGCCAGGCGAGCCCCTCAGCACCGCTGCAATGGGCGCTGTGATCGATCGCATGAACGAGGCTCGGGAGGCGGCTGGGCGGCCGCGCTGGATTGACCCCAAGCTGGACCGGGACGCCGTGCCGCACGGCTTCCGGTCGACCTTCAAGGACTGGTGCACGGAGCAGACCGGCTACCCCAACGAAATGTCCGAGATGGCGCTGGCGCACACCGTGCCCGACAAGGTGGAGGCGGCATACCGCCGCGGCGACATGCGGGAGAAGCGCCGTCGGATGATGGCTGACTGGGCGGCCTACTGTGCCAGCCCGCCGGCCGAGAAGAAGGACAACGTAGTGGCGATGCGCTTTCAAGAACTCTCGTCGGCTTAAATCGCCACTGTCAATCTACGTCCGAAACGACTTGCGCCAGCGGTTGGAACCTCTTAACGAGATTGCAGCTAATCCATAGGATGTTGAGCCAACAGGCTATCTAGGTAGGCAGAATGGACTGGGAGCCGGCGCACGCCGACCACTCAATCGACAGCGTTAACATTTTGTTCACGTTCGCGGAGCCGATTGACGGCGACTCCTTCGATGACCTGATCATTCCCCTCCGTAGGGCCGCGAACGCCCATAGATTTACGAACAGGGTTGAGGGCCAAGAGACGGCGGCTGATATTCCACTTGTTCCCCAGCCGGGTCAGCCTGTGATGATCAATATCGGCAATGTGCCTATGACACGTCGAGTGGCATTTCAGCGCTTAGCCGATGGCGTAGTTGCATCAGAGTGCAGCATCGGAGTGAGCTCATTCACGATGTGGACGCTGCGTTACCGTCGTTGGGCTAATTTTTACGCCGAGTTGGAAGATCTTTGCCGAGCCATCGACGGAGTCTGGCCCCTGTCGCAGAGCGTCAAGTCGATAAGGCTGCAGTACATCGATAGGTTCGTTTCGATTCCCGGGGGAGCAAGCCACTTCGAGGTGCTTGCTGAGCATAATCCGAATTTTCTTGTGGTGCCACAGCGGGACCCGATGGCAGCTTTCCACGTCCACAACGGCTGGTTTGACTACGATTCGTCACCAGGAAATCGCATCCTGACAAACGTCAATATTGATGCAGGCGATGTAAGGCCGCCGCAGTTCGCGGGCGGGTGCCGTAATATAAATTTCCTTACCTTGATGCAGTTCGAGTCCTTGTCATCAACGCTTCCTGATCCACTTGCACAAGCGGATATTCTGCATCAAAGGTTGAAACATCTCTTCCGACAGCTTATCTCTTCCGAGGCCGCGGCCCGAGTCGGCCTCCCGGAGTAAGAATATGATTTCTGCTTCTGAAACTGCGGCTGCAGCATATTTCGCCGGTTCCGAAGCTGTGGCGACCTGGGGTGCTCTGCGATCAGTTGCATCTCATGTTCGTCCTCTCGGCCCGATTTCGACCGGGAACGTGATCCGCTTTCGTGCAAAGCAACAGACTCAGGCCCTTCCTGATGCGCGAAATGCTGCGGACACTCTTAAGACCATGTCCGCGTACCTGCCTGTGGAGACCGTGGCGGACACCGCAGTTTCGCAGCTGCTCAAGTTCGAGCGCTTCCCGGCAGATTGGGACGGCTACGGAGCTGCAAAGCCAGTGAAGTCATCCATGGATGCAGCACGAGCATTTATCCGGTCTCTTGCGCCGGAAAGCATCGTCCCTCAACCTGCGCTGCATGCAGATGGCAATGCGATCCTATTTTATCGCGCCAATGACGTTTATGCTGAGTTTGAGTTTGTGGGGACGACGATCGAGTTTTTCGCGCGGCGGGGCGACAAGGAATGGTCAAGCGAGTTTCAGGTTGGTGCGCCTCTGCCGGCCGCGCTCTCAGAAATTGGTTTCTCGATCTAAACGATCCAACAGGGTGTCGGAAAGCTGAACGAGAGGCAGCTGACAATCAGCGTTGCCTCGTCGTCAACAAGCATTGCGAAGATCAAACGTGCGAGCGAATTAGCTTGGGCCGATACGGAAGCCCAGGGCCCGTCAGTGACGGCGAGAAGATTTATCGAGTCCTGATTGCGCCCACCGACACTGGCATGAGCGCTGAACAAATCGCCGTCACCGCGATCACACATACTGAAACGATCGGAATGAGCGTCCTTAGAGACCGCGCAACTGACGAGGAGTTTCAGTCTATCATCAGCCAGCGCACTACCCAACCTGAACGAACCTTCGTCGGGGTGGTGGAATTTGATTGCGGCGAGATCCGTGGACTCAAATCGGCAAATGACGAGGAAGGGCGCCAGCCCAAAGACCGACACTTCATCGTCGTCGACACTGATATGAAAGGGCTGCCGTATCACGCAGACGTTTTCAACACCGTCCCACGGCAGAACACTGACGGAAAGCCAACTGCTAAGACGGTCTGGCGTCGCGAACGTAGCAGATTGCTCGATTTGGCCAATCGGAACATTGTGAAGCGAGAGGCATTCAGAGAAGGCCGCATTTAAGGCGTTCACCCTCTGAATACCTCCGCTGGGATGGATTTCAACTGATCTGCCGCCAAAATGCATATGCGGCACACAGGGCGGCGATCACTGCCGCTGCCGCCGCCCATGCGTTCACCCGTCCGATCCTTTGGAGCTCCCCGACGATTGTGTCGATGTTATCGGGGACATCGATTAGAGATCCCCAAAGCCACAGCCCAGCGGCAAGCAAGGAAGCCGCCACGCCAAGGAACGCCGCTATCTTTTCTGTCACTTATTTCCATTCAGCCCCAAGGTCGACTCCGATGTTTTCGCAATCGGAGAGCGAGCGGAAGGGCGGTGTTTAGAAGCGACCTGCTAGAACATATCTACAGGCCCGCCCAAGCAAATATGGAATCAAGCCCGCGATCGCGATCCCGGCTCCCACATAAGGCGCGCCGTTGACATCGTTTGGATTGTCGCTCCTGATCATCGTCACGGCGACGGTTGCCGCGACCAGGATGGTGAGAACGAGGAGTATGTTGCCAATCCAGTAAAGAACGTTGCCCAAACGCGCAGCCATCACCTATCTCATTCCCTATTTTTTTCGCCTTCAGCCCGAGCTCGACCAGCGCGGTTGCAATCATCCTACTGTTTGGCTGGTTCTTCGGGCTGCTGCGGCGTTGGAGCTACAGCGGCTGCAGCCTGCGCTGGCGCTCGAGGCTTTGACTTCGCGCGAGGCTTGGATTGTGCGACCGGCGGTGGCGGCTCAGGCTCGGCCGCGGCCGAGGCACCGCCATCAGGCTTGCCCTGGAATTGGATGTTGCACTTCTTCGCAATCGAGGCTTGCTCGATCGCGACCAACTGCCCTTTCATCTGCGCGAGCTCTGCCGCGGTCTGCTTGTCGCCACCCACAAGGAAAGCTGCAGGCCAGAAGATCACGACGGCGGCGGTCGTAGCGACAACATCCTTTGTGCGTTGGCTATCTTGCGCGCCCGATAAGGCTGCCGCTCGCGCCGAGACGGCTTGAGCTTCCATCCCGAGCTGCTGACACGTGTAGCTCTGGTAACTGACCGGCGACACGTAAGTGGCCGTAATATCGGCTGAAGATGAAGCGCAGCCGGCAAGCGCGACGGCAAGAGCCGCCAGACCCAAATTTCGCATAATATTTGCCCCCAGAAATGGAGCGCATCCAATCGCAACCATCGCGGGAGATCAATAGAACGTTCGCCGAATCAGTAGAAGTACGGATGGATTGGTCCCGCACTCATGGAAACAGCTTCTCAAAGGTACAGAGAACCGCTCCATACCAGCCGAATGCAGTATCTGGCTGCAGCGTTCCTACCTGGACCACCGAAGGGCTCTTAGTGCAGCACGCGGTCGGCCTCGGCGAGCCGGACCTTTTCTCTCAACTCATCGAGCTCCTCGATCGCGTCCACCAATCTCACCAGCTCGCGGGCAATATGTGTCAAATTGGACTTCGGTCGCTTTAAGATACGAACTCGCTGTCCCATCGGTGCGCGCCTCCATGCTCGGGCAGGTCCAATTGGCAAGGAGCGTGCCAGTCCGAGCGCGCGCAAAACCACGCCCAACGCAAGCAGATTTCCCCAGCTTGGGGAATTGCTTTTTTAACCAAATCAGCTGAGCATGTCCGTTGGGTGTGAGAGCCCGGACCAGTGATATCGACCGCATTCCCTGTAAGGAATTGCCCTATCGCCTGCAAGCGATGGGCGGCGGTTGAACGAGCCTTTTAGGGGCTCAACGGACGCGCTTGGCGGCGCGGTACCGACCGGACCTTTATGGCCGGGGCGTGCCGTTCTGTCCAGAGGGCTTCGGCCCTTAAAAGCGGTGCACCTGTCTCACTGGCAGGCTCTCACCCCCCGGCTGCCCGGTCTGTCACCGGGCGCGGCTGTGAGAGGCCGAAACCAGTGAGCACCACCATGTCCAACGTCATCGAGCTGGCCGCGCGGCGAACTTCCCGCGCTCTACCGCCTGAGAACGTCCGCTTCATCGAATTCTCGGTCACCGGCCGGCAGCGCGCCAGCCGCAGCCGCAATCCGCTGCGGCATCCCTGCAATAGCGTTTCCTTGGCCGTGACAGTCGCGGGGAAACTCCAGAAGGGCGAAGCGCTCCGGATCGATCCCTACCTCGACGAGGGCGCGATGCTCTGGAAAGGCGTGGAGGCCGCTCGCCTTCTCCTCGCGGAGCTGTTCGAGCTCGCCGTGAAGCACAGCGGGAGGCCGCAACAATGAGCAATGTCGTTGAGCTACGGCTGCCCGATCGCCTCGAAAACGAGGCGGACATCCAAAACATCGTTCTGCTGACTGACTTGCTCGTCGTGATGCTGGCGCAACCTGATGCGGATACGGCTATCGATGGGATGCACCGCGTCATGCAGATCATCTCGGATCACGCTCACGCGCTTCGGGACCGCCTGAACGGGAGCAGCCAATGAAGCGGCGGCGCCGAACCCACAGGAAGCGTGACCGGCAGCGGCTGATGACGCATCGCCGGCGGTTGAAGCGGTAACCGGGCGTCAACCGAGACCGCACTAAGATCTGTCATCGCGGATTGGTGACGAGTACCGCGGTAACGCATGGGCATTGAGAACCCGCCGGCTCGAAAGGTCGGCGGGTTTTTCTCTGACATCCGTCTATGATCACGAGGATCGATTCGGAGGCATCTCGGTTAGGCGAGCATGGGCATCCAGGCGATGACGCGCGCGGTATTGGTCGGCCTTCCTGGCCTACTTGTCTCTGCTTGCGTCAGCTCTGATCGGGTCACTTCAGCTCCTCCAGCTCGACCAGCAGCACCATGGGCGCGAGACCTCAATGAACCGCCCCCAAAGTCGACAGCCGGCTGATGCAGCAATCTCAGGCGTAAAAGCTGACCTGAATGCTGCGCGCGCGAAACCTTCGCGTTAGATCTGAGGTTCGTCTGGTAGAATGGCGCCCGCCGGTTCACGCTGGCGGGCCGCTATTCCAGCACCTCATATTCAAAAGCGACGCCCTCGGGGTCGTTCTCATAGAACCATCTTTCCGCGGCCTCGAGCGTGCCAAACACTTTGATGTGGTCTGGATCGCCGACCTGCTTGCTTGTGTTGACGTATACGAAGACTGTCATCGGACAACCCTATACGCTTTGGCCTTCTTGTGTCGTGGTCCGGCATCTGGTGGCGTCTTCCCGCGGTTCAAGGCGCGCATAATGCCGATACGGGCAAACATCGTTGGTCCGCCGCTCTCGGCTACCAGGATCAGCGCTTCCACGGCTGCTTGCCATTCCGGCGCGTCGTGCTCGGCCTTCGGAAGCCCTGCGATGTACTCGCCGGCGTCGCGCAACGTCACCAGCTTGCGGCCGCCCACCTTAATCGGATCCTCGAAAGGCCGCCCCCAGCCTTGTGCAACCATATCTATCCCCCCAGCCCGGCAGGCTAGAGGGTAAGCGTGGCCGGGCGCAAGATGAGGGAAGTCGGCTCTTCGCGCGCGCTTCTGGGAGCTGTATGCTGCAGCTTTGACAGTGTGCCGTCGTGGCGCCGACGTTCCCGCCCTATCTCCGAGGCCTACGACCGCACGGTTGTGGAGGAGAGCAAAATGCGCGTGTTGTCGGTGGCGTTCTTCGCGTTGGCCTCGCTGGCCCAAGCTCACGCGCAAGAGAAGATCAAGACGCCTGAGTCGGCGTGCAGCTACACGACAAGCCGCGGGGATACGTACACAGTGCCCGGCGGTAAGGCTCTTTGCTGGCGCGTGCCAGCGCCTTCTTACAAGGAATACACGCTGCTCCACTGTGACGGGCCGATGTTCCGGGAGGTTGTCCGGGTGAAGCGAAGCGATCCTCGCTGCGACAAATACGAAGAGCGGCAATAGGTCTCGGCTAGACCAGGACGCCGCGCAAGCCCATCTCGCGCATCTGGCCGAAGGTGATCTTGAGCGGCCGGCCGTCGGCGTGCGTAGTGGCGGCGTGCAGGGCGAGGCATGCCGCCATCAAAGCGGCATCGAGGCCGCGGAACGCGCGCGAGCTACTGCGCTTCGTGGGTGTGGAAAAGCTTGCGAATGGCAGATCGAAGCGCTTCCCAGGGACTCGCGGATCGGATCAGATTCCATGGCGCGGGGCCGGCCGGCCAGCCGTCGCTGCTGCTTCACCGCCAGCAGCTTGCCCCGCGCGATCCTCAGCGGTGCGCGGTGACGACAATGTCTCAGGACGATCGGTGGCTCACGCCTGAACAGGCAGCGACCCTCATTCGGCAACGCGTCGGCGGCAGTGTAGGGCGCTCGCAAGGGATCCTCGGCGCCGCGCGCAGTTCCGGCGAGGTGCGGTCTCGCGCATCCGCCGACCCGGTGCTGCTGATGGCCGATGATGGCGTGGTCGGCATGGACATGCGGCCCGGAGCGCAGAACAAGGGCGGCGTCAACTCCGACGGCAAGCCCGTCGTGCATCATCTGTCCGCCGATGCAAGCGGAGCGAGGATCAGCGAGGACGATCTGCTCGATTGGCTTGCTCGAAATCACGCCGCAGGGGCCGCGATCACCACGGTGGCTCCAGAGTTGTCTCCCCACGTCCGCTACACGACAGACGATGAATTGCTGGCCGAAATGGTGCAGGGACTGACAGAAGGCCGATGGCCGAATAAGCACCAGGCCGCTATAGCAGTAGCCGGTAGGGCCGAGGGCAGCGGCACGCGAGAGGCAACGGTTAGGCGCCTCGAGGGGAAGGTCTCGAAACTCCTCAAAACTTCTCGAAACATCTCCAAAGACTGACCCAGCCCAAATCACCGAGGCTGCTCCGCATCCAAACGAATGCGGACGGCCACAATGTCAAATCCCGAGCTTCCTGATTTCCTGAAGGGCAAGATCGTTTGCAGCCCTGAAGACGGCATGCGCGCGATCAACGCGAAGCGCACCAAATTCTACGAGATCCTCAACGCCGGCGAGCTTCAGTCTTACATGGACGGATCGCGCCGGCAGATCGTCGTCGCCTCATTGGTCGACTATGTGCGCCGCCGACTCGACGCTGGCAAGAGCAAGGCGGCCTGATCATGGCAAAGCGCACGCCTGAGCTCGCTGAACCGATCGTCGTGGATCAGTTCTGGGCCAACCGCCGGCACGACGCGATCGTCGTCGACTTATCCACCTATCAGGGTCACAACCTCGTCAACGTGCGCAAGCACGCCATGAGCCGCGAGGGGAAGCTGGTCCCGACCGCGAAGGGCCTCGCTATCAAGGTCACGCGCCTGCCGGACCTCGCCAAGGCCATCAACAAGGCTGTGGAAAAGGCGCGTGAGCTCGGCCTACTCGATGAGGCCGGTGAATGAACGCGCCGGCAAAAACTCTCGATGGAAAAGCGCTCGAAGACGCAATCTGGCTCCTCGAAACGCGCGCGTTGATCCGCGCCTACCTCGAATACGAGCACCAGTACGAGCATCTCGCCGACGCGATCGACCCGCTCCAGGAGTTTGCGGAGGCATCGGGGCTGGTCGCGGCTATCGGGCAGGATCGCGTCCAGGAGCTCATCGCAAAGCCCTTCGCTCGCTTTCGCGCCATCGTGGCTGCGGAAATTGCGACCGAGGCTGGCGCCGAGTTTGAGCCTGACCTGCCTTCCGACTATGCGTCGCAGTTGGTTATGCGCTGGGAGCTCGATGACGAGCGGGATCGCTGGAAATGGACAGGCGAGCTCCCGCCTGTGCAGCAGGCCGCGGTGATCGAAAAGACGCCGTATCGCACGCCCCAGTCCACGATCGATGCTTTCAAATATCTGGTCTCCGTCGGTGATCAGGAAAGGCTCGCAGTGTGGCTGCGCAATCATCCCAACGACGCTGCATCGCTCTTCAAATTCGTCAAGGCCGCATAATGGGGATCGCACCTGCCAACGCCGCCATGGCGCGCAATCTCATGGTCGACATGGGGTTTGTGTCGGCCGACGACGAGGATCTTCGCGGTGACGCGCCGCCGGATAGCCCGAACGATGACCGGCCGCCGGTAGACAATTTCGAGGCTTTCGGGGGCTTTCCTGCGGAAGATCGTTCGCCCGAGATCGAGGCCGCGCCGGTCCATGCTTCTCAGAAACCCACCTATACCGCGATCACGCCGGCCGTTTGGAAAGGCACCCAAACGGAGCAACAGCGCTGGCTGGCCTCCGCACGCGTCCCAAGCGGCGACCTGACCATCATGTCCGGCAATGGCGGCAGCGGCAAAACCGAGATCATCACCCAATTGCTGGTCTACGTCGCGGCCGGCCTTCAGGACTGGCTCGGATGCACGATCGAGGGCGGGCCGGCGCTCTTCCTGAGCTGTGAGGAGCCCGAGCACAACATCCGCGATCGCGTCGAGCGCATTTGCAAGCACCGCTGCATCGATCCATACGGCCTGCCGGACCTGCACATGGTGTTTCCGGACCTCGAGAGCACGTGGCTGGTGCACGCCAACAAGGATGGCCGGCTGTCGCGGGCGCCGCTGCTGGACTGGCTCGAGGCCTGGATCATCGAGCACAAGCCGCGCCTGGTCGTGGTCGACAACGTCGCCGCGGTGTTCGATGGCGAGGCGATCGCCCGCCGGCAAGTGCGCGCGTTCCTCGCGATGCTCCGAAAGATCGCCCGGGAGCATGACACGGCGATCGTGCTGCTCGACCACCCATCAGTGCGAGGCATGGCCGACGGCAGCGGTACCGCCAACTCGGTGGACTGGAGGAACTCGGTACGTTCGATGCTGCATCTCAGCGACCCCGAGAAGGATGACCCAGACGCTCGCACGCTGACCGTCACTAAATCGAACTACGGCCGCACCGGCGAGCGGACCACGCTCCGCTGGGGAGGGCTGACCTTCACCACCGCCATGGCCGGCGAGGCGTCGCCGTACCGCGCCGCCGCCGATCGCGATGTCGAGGACGTCTTCCTTCGCTTGCTCGACAGACGCAACGCCCAGGGCCGCCCAGTCCACGGCAAGACCGCCAAGGGAAGTGCGCCTGCCGAATTCGTCCTCGACCCCGAGGCCGGCGACATCACCGCCGACGCCTTCCGCAAGGCGATGGAGCGCCTGTTCGCCCGCAGCGCGATCCGGACCGTCGAGACAGGATCGCCCAGCAAGCGCCGCCAGCACATCGAGCGGGTGTCGGCATGACCTTCCAACGCCCCTACCAACGCTCCTCCGAGCCTTCCAACGCCCCTGCCAACTGTCATGCCAACGCCCCTGCCAACGAGTGCCAACGGTACTTCCAACGCCTGTTCTCCAACCCCCCATACCCCCCAGCGTTGGAAACGCCCAACGCCGCTGGGTGCGCGGCTAGGCGTTCCCGCCGCTTTGGAAGGGAAGGGCGGAAAGTAGCTGACCATCGGCATGAGTGCAGTAACGCGCTAACCGGTGCTGCTCGGCCACGCTCGGCCAGGCATTATCCGCTCAGCCCGACGCGCGAGGGTCGAGCACGTAACCCGTTACGATCAGGCGGACGTGGAATCCGCCGGCTTGCGCGAATTGCCGCGAGTTTCGAGGCGTCGCCATCCTTACCCACACCGCGGCCCACAATTCGAACGGGGTTTTCGCGCGCGCTCTCTCATGAACCGAACAACTCTTGGAAGCCGACGCGCGCGCGGGGCAGATGGTCAGCCAGGTTTGCAGCAAAATCTGGATCGAGGGGGGTGGGGGGAAAATCCCGAGCCCTTCCCGAATTTCATGTCCCCGTTCTCTTTCGCGGCCCGGTCGGAAAATTCCGGCGTCGATCCTTCGCAAACACTGTTGAGCATCGTCTGACATGAAACCTCGCCTCATCTCCTCACGCGAGCAGCTGCTGCAAGTGGTCCGCGACCGGCGGGACGAGCTCGACATCTCGCACGAGACGCTTGACGGCATTTCGGGCCTGCAGGGCGGCTACGTGAGCAAGTTGCTCGCGGACCCGCCGATGAGGGGTTTCGGCGAAATGTCGCTCCAGGCGGTCCTGGACGCGCTGGCGCTGCGGATTGCGGTCTGTGTGATTGTCGAGGACGAGGAGCTCGCGAAGCGTGTCCGCGGCAGATGGAAGCCGCGCTTGCGGGCCCCGAAGCCAAAGCGCGCAGCAACGCGGTGCGTTGTTAGCAATCCGCAAATCATGCTGGATGGTGCCAGCACGAACCTGACAGAGGTCGACGATGGCAAATACGAAGATGGTCGGCGCGCGGATCAAGCCTGATCTTGAGGAGCAGGTGAAGGAAATCGCCGCACGCGATCGGCGCACGGTCTCCGACTGGATCCGCTGCCGGCTGGAGGACGCGGTCGCGGCGGCGCGCGCGCAGGACCAGCACCGCAGCGAGGCAGCGTGAGGATCATGAGCATGTTCCGGAAGAAGGCCGGCGCCGAGCCGAAGGACGAGCCTTTCGTGCCCGAGACCTGCGCCCAGCGCGCGCCGCAGGTCCGCGCCAATCTCGAAACCGCGCTGGCCGTCCAGGCTGAGCTCGAGGCCGAGGTCGCGCAGTTCGCGCTTGAAGCGATCGAGCGTCAGCCCGGCGCGGCCGGGAAGCTGGCGGCGCATCGCGAGAAGATCGAAGCGGCCAAGAGAGCCGTCGACGAGCTGCGTGCGGCCTTGCAACTGGCCCTGCGGCTGGACAGCGAAGCTGCAGGGGCGGCCGCAATCCAGATGCGAGCCGAGCAGCTTGCAGTTTTCGAGAAGGCCGCCGCGGAGCGCGTCGAGGCCATGGCTGCGGTTCTGGAGAAGATCGCGGAGGCGACCATCGAGTGGGCGCGCTACACACAGGCGACCGCTGAGCTGGCAACCGCGTTGCCCACCGGGACGTTTCTGCCGGCGATGAATTTCGGTGATGGCGGCTCATTTCTTGGCAGCGGTGAAGCCCTGATCGGGCGCGAAGCCTGGCGGGTCGCCGGCGCGGGGCCGAAGCCGCCGTTCGCAAAGGCGCCGCCGCTCACCGCCGGGGACGACACGACCAAGATGCGCCCGGCGCGGGAGACCCTTCAAGAGGCTCACCAGGCGGTGCTGCGCAGCGTCCGGGCACAGGTCGAGAAGCTCGATCGCGAAGTGACCGCGACCGCCGCAAAGACCGCAGCATAGATCGGAGTTGATCCATGAGCACCCAAGCAACACCCGAGAGCTCTGCCGAGGCGCGGACACAGATTGACGGCCTGATTGCGGATACTGAGTTCAGCCAGCGCCTGTTGGCCGGCGATGTGGCAGCAAACCAGCAATGGCGCGAACTGCATGCCCGTCTTGGAAACGAGGAAGAGAGTGCAGTCGATGCTGCGATCGCAGGCGTCGTTCCCCGGGTCGGTGATTTCGTGGACAGCGATGCGAAACGCCTGGCTGACGGCGCTGCCTGGATGCGCGAGCTCGGCATCTCGGTCGGCACAACGCGCGAGATCCTGCAGGCCGAAGGTTACACGGCTGAGGAGATCAACGGCATCAAAGCCTGGAAGGACCGGCACATGCGAGACGCCGAGTTCTCGAAAAAATTTCTCGCGAACGATCAAGAGGCCGTGCGGCTCATGACGATTGCCAACGCGGCCATTTCCATCGGTGTCAAAGGACAGAGGAAGGGCTTCTGACGATGCACAAATATCAGGTCGATCTCGTCAATCCGAAAACGTCCGAAGAGCAGACGATCACCGTCGCGCTGACCGATCTCGAGCGGGCGAGGGCGAAGCGAAGCGGGTGCTGGATGAGCGCCGTCCAGGATCTGGCGCGGCCGGCGATGCCTGTTGGCTTCATGCCGATCGGCAACCGCGTGCGCGCGGCCTGAAGAGCGGAGAGCGAAGGTGGCCTATCACTACATCGCGTTGAACCGCGGCATGAAAAAGTTCTTTAGCGTCCTTCTCGCCGTCGTTGCTTTGATCATCTCGCCGATCGAGGCGCTGGCGCAGCAATATCAGACGCTCCCGCCGAACAGCCTCGTCGCGAACAACTCGAACCAGGCCAATCCGAGCCACGCGCTCAGCTTCTCCGATCTGCTGAAGATCCTCAACCTCTACAGCCTGACCAAGGTCGGGAATACCGACTACGCGATGAGCAATACGGATCGCGTCGTTGCCACGGACTCGCAGGCCTCATGGCAAGACCCTCACACGTGGAGGCTTCCCCGCGCCGCGGATTTCAATCCAGGTCAGCCGCTCTATGTCATCGATCTCGGATCGAAGATTACCGGCGCCAAGCCGCTTACTATCGTGAGGAATCCCAGCGCGGGAGACGACAGGATCAACGGCAGCACCTCGCCGGTCGTCATCAACGTCGCAAACGGCGCCTTCGTGTTCATTAGTGATGGCTATGGCAATTGGTTTGCGCAGTCGCTGCTGTCGGCCAGCACCGCGCCGGACGGGACGATCAGATCGAACATATCCGGCATCGAGGCAACGCTGAACGATAACCCGATTTCCGCGGTCTTGGACAAGCTGTTCGGCACGACGCAAGGCGGCGTGGTTTATCGCGGAGCGTCATCCTGGTCAGCTCTTGCTCCCGGCTCGCTGGGGCAACTCCTTTCGACCGGTGGCGCGGGTGCAAATCCGTCGTGGATCACCGCGAACGGGACAGGAACGGTCACCAGCATCACGTGCTTTGGTTCGGCGATCACAACGATCGGCACTTGTGCAACGGCTGCGACAAAGTCGGATCAGCAGACGGCCACCAGCACAACCGCAGTGGTCACGCCGTCTCAGCAGCAGAGCCATCCGAGCGCGGCCAAGGCGTGGGTTCGCTTCACAGGTGCAAGCGGAGCGATAAGCCAAGCCTACAACGTCGCAAGCGTGACGCGCTCTTCGGCCGGATCTTACACTCTGAATTTCTCGACCGCGTTTGCGAACACGACCTACACATGCCTCGGAAACATCGAGGACACCAGCACCAACGGAATCGTCAAAGGCGCTTCAAGCGGGCGTTCAGGAGTTGCGAACCCGATCTTCGCGGTGAACCTGGGCGGATCGGCCTACGATCCTGCCACCGTGGAAGTCGCATGTTTTGGCACGCAGTGATGTGGACCGGTGCTGACCGATACGATCTTCAATCCGTGACGAAAGAACGGATGGCCAGACTTCGCCGACCTCCGCAATTTGCGATGTCGAACGCCCGTTAGCGCTGCGTAGATTTCCCCGATGGAGGCCCACAGGGGCGCCATGCGCAGGGGCGGCAACGAACAGATGATGAGCATCTTCGAAGCCAGAATCGCGCTAAGGCTGGTTCATGAAGCTCACCGCCGAACGTCCCTTCGCCAACCCTGAAGCCGCCGCCCGCAAGCTAGTCGAACTCGCCTCGGGCATCGAGCCCGTGCAAGACGGCCGCATCCATATCGAGAAGATCAACGCGCCGTTCCTCTACACGCTCAAGGCCAGCGGCAAGGAGTTCGGCGCCGGCATCAAAATGGCGGTCGAGCGCGGCTGGCTCGAGCTGCACGAGAGCGGGACTTACGTCCGGCTCTTGAAGGCCGAGGCCACGATTTGAGGCGACCTCAAAAAAGTGAGCCCGGTGTGCCTAGGAGGCCGGGCCCGTAGCCTCAGCAACGGCTGCACCGTCGTTCGGCTATCAGCCCCTTAAGTGCCAAAGAGAACATTCGTTCCTGCTGGAAATTCGGACGCTTCCAAATTCAACTTAGGATACTGGGGCTTAGATACTGCCAGTACCAAGAGGCCGCCAACCGAGGCGACCTTACTGCGAATGCGGGGATACGAGCGCGGCCACAGTGAACGCGATCTCTCTAGGCATGGGTGCCCGACGTCATGTGCCGTATCACGGGTTCCAGGGCGTTATTTTATGAAGTAGACGCTCATAACCGCTACGGCGATCAGCAGTGCGCCACCAAACACAGCAATGGCAAAACAGACGCGTGCCGGGATCGAATACGAATCGAAGTGGGGTTCTCTGATCATGCTACGGCTCCTCCTGTGTTGGAGTGCAACCGGCAGTCCTGATGGGTGGAACAAGTGAATTCGCTTTATGGGACGGCGTCGAGTCAATTCGGTTCCGCGGTGCAGGACGTGTGTGCTCTGGCGCACATTCGCGTTCGCCAAGTGTTCTGTCGGGTTTAGTTCGTTGATCTATCTCAGTTCGCGAAACGTTCGGCTCCGACTGAAACCAGAGGGCGGTACTAACGTTGGGCACAATGGATGACGACGAACTCAAGGCCCACAGTGAACAAGCCCTTGTCGTGGTTACCCTCAGTACGGCAACGCTGATCGCGTGTGTCACCCTCTTGGTTTCGCAATTGTAAGGCCGCCTCGGTTGGCGGCCTCTTTCATTTTGAAGATTGCGGCGCCCAAGCGAGGGCGGTTAGCGGGAGTCGATTTCGATGATGACCGCCGGGTGCACGGAGTCCGCGTCGAACAGCCGGCTGCGAATACATGTGTGGCCGTCACACGCCTGGGACTCCCTGTAAACCTCCGAAGGGGGAGCTACGCCGATCAGGACCGCGCTAACGACGATGGCCAGCCCGAGAGCCGTGAACGCCAAGACCACTAAAATAAAGACTGCGTGTGGGCTCAAGTGTGGGTAGAAATCTAATAACGTCGAATTTGTCGAGAAAATTGCCCTTTCGAGCGGACTCCGTCTCCGCCAGCCAAGCTGGCCCGGACATAGATACCCCCGCACCACACATAGAGAGAGCTGACTTGGACGAGATTTGGCCTCGCCTGTCGTGGCCAAGGCCGTTTCGCCGCCATCGATGACCGTTGGGCTGAGCGAGATTCGGAGGTGCTTGAGTCGTCCGATTCTACGATTCGAGCGCGCCTAGGTCGCCACATCCCGGCCCTCCGCTCGCCGCGCCTTAGGTGCGGAATTTTGACGGCAAGCGGAACCTCTCTGAAAACCTTAATAAAAACAAGGCGTTGCGAGCGCGCCGCGATCACATCTACGTGTTATTTGTGCAACACCCGTCGGAAAACACGTTTCATAGGCCCGCTTCGGAGCGTTCTTTTGTTGTGTGTGCAAAGACCTTCCATAATGGTGACTCAGCGACGGAGGGGGGCATCCCAAGGTCGTCCCGTTTAGGTCATTCGCTTAAGTCCCTCGCGTTCATGCGGGTGTGTCCGAAGACGCGAAGGAGCCGAAAGCGGTGATTTAGAGGGGGTTGGGGAATTGGCCGTCCGGTCAGTGACCTTCCCTGAAGAGCAACTTGGAGGTTTAACATGAAGTTGGTTAAGAGCCTTTTGCTCGGCTCAGCGGCGGGTCTGATCGCCGTGGGCGGAGCACAGGCAGCCGATCTGCCCGTGAAGGCCAAGGCGGTCGAATACGTGAAGATCTGCTCCCTGTACGGTGCAGGATTCTACTACATCCC
>NZ_FNCU01000048.1:0-68109 GCF_900099855.1 Bradyrhizobium sp. Rc2d
AGAGCGCGCGAGGATCGTATCCGGTTGGTGTAGCCATAAAGATAGAGCTTCAGCAGATCGGCAGGATCGTAAGGCGGTTGTCCCGCCCCGCCACCCGACCCGGCATGACCGAAGCCAAGCCGCTCAAGGTCCAGCGCTGCGACAAACGCCTCGATCGCCCGAACCGGGTTCTCTCGACCCACATAATCTTCCACCCGCGCGGGCAGAAGGCTGACCTGATCCCGGCTCACCCCGGTCTTGAACATGCGATTCGTCATACCGAATCGTACACTCGTTCACCCAAACGGCTAGGATTCTTGCCCAACCTCGCAGCGCAATCCGGGATTCTTGCCACAGAGGCAGCGGCGCGATGCGGCTGGCCAGTCCCGGATTACGCTTTCGCTCCATCCGGGCTACGAGGACCGGCGTCCCGACGTACCTACCCGCCCGCCATCAGCGCCTTTGCCAGCGCCATGTAGGCCGGCAGCGTCACGGGGTCGTTGGCGGAGTTGCCCGCCATGGGATGCGAGGCGTAGCGCGCGATCACCATCTCGGCCCTGGGATCGATGTAGATGCCCTGGCCATAGACGCCGCGCGCCATGTAGGCGCCGTGAGCGTTGTGCGTGACCCACCATTGATTGCGGTAGGAGGCGCCCGGCAGCGTGGTGTAGCCGGCCGGCTTGAATTTTTCTGGATCGCCGCCGCGCGCGATGTCCTCGACCACGGACGACGGCACGATCTGGCGGCCGTTGAAGCGGCCGTGATTGCGCATGGTCTCGCCGAAGCGGGCGAGATCGCGCAAGCTGGTGGAGAGACCGCCACCGCCGCTCTCGGTGCCGATGCGGTCGACGTGATAATGCGCGTCCTCCTCCGCACCCATCGGCTGCCAGATGCGCTCGGAGAGCAGATCGGACAGCGTCATGCCGCTGGTGCGCCTGATGATCCAGGCCAGCACGTCGGTGTTGACGGTCTTGTAGGCAAAGGCCTTGCCATGCTCGCCCTGCTTCTTCTGCGCGACGAGGAAATCGAAGATGGTGGTCGCGCCGTCATAACCCGGCGGGATCGGCGCCATGCCGTTGGCGCGCCGCAGCCCCCACACATCCGAATTCTTGTCGGTATAGACTTCGGTGTAGGCGAGCCCCGTGGTCATATCCATGACCTCGTGCACGCGCGCGTCCCCAAACGCGCTCGCCTTCAGCTCCGGCACATAATCCGTGACGGGCGCCTGCGGATCGATCCTGCCCTCGCTGACCAGCATGCCCGCGAGCACGCCGGTGAACGATTTCGTCACCGACATCGCGATATGCGGCTTGTGCGGCTTCAATGCGCCAAAGTAGCGCTCATAGATCAGCCTGCCCCGATGCAGCACCGCGATGCCGTCGGTGTAGGTCTCCTCCAGCATCTTTGCGAACGTCATGGGCCGGCCGTCCATCGTGATCGAGCCGACCGCTCCGATGTCATGGTCCTCGCGCGGCAGAGGCGACGCCGGCCCCGCCCCGCGCCAGACGTTCACGGTCGGCACCAGCTGGCGGATGTTGCTCCACGCCCAGCGCAGCTCGGGGAAATTGCGGAACGAGCCATCCTGGAAGGTGATGGTGCGGTCTGGGGATGGCGGGAAGCCGTGCATCCAGCCGATGATTTCGGGGTCGGTGGAGGTGGAGGATGCGGGTGGTTGGACGGCGTTGGGCGGGACAGACATCAACACTGGCTCCAAAGAGGCGATGCGGATGTGGTAGCATGGGCGAGCATGAGGCACATCCGACGCAAGCGCTGGGCACCTGCGCAACGATCAGGACGGCGGCAAATCACTGAAGGGATCGAGCACGGGCACGCCGAGCGGCTCGAAATGCCTGACGTTGCGGGACAGGATCGTCAGCGCGTGCTGGCGCGCCGTCGCAGCAATAATGATATCGGCAAATCCGGGCGCATGACCTTGCCCGCGAGCCCGGTCCGATAGTGCTCCCGCAAGCCGCGCGGCCGCCGTGTCGAACGCCAGTATTCGGTCGCCGTAGAGATGCAGCACGGTATCAAGCCACTGGGCCAAGTCCTTGCTCCTGCGCGCGGCTTTCTCGCGTCGCAGCTTGGCAATTCCGTCCTCGATCTCTGCAATTGTCACGACGGACAAGAATATGGAGGCGGATTGCGCGTCCATCCATTCAACAAGCGCCTGGGGCGTCGGCCGGTTCGGCGAGACCGCGGATATGACGTTCGTATCAATGAGGTACACGTCTCAAAAATCGGTCTTACGGAGCTTGGACCGATTGCGCGCCGGCAAATCGCCCGCTCTCACAGGAATCGCCATCAGCAGACGCCCGAAGCTCGGCACCTGCGACAGCCGCCTCCACTCCTCGTAGCTCAGGACCACTGCCTGTTTCTTCCCACGGCGCGTGATCACGGCAGGCTTGCCGTCGATAGCTTCATCGACGACTGCGGAAAGATTGGCCTTCGCATCACGAAGCTGAATTTCGCGCATGGGCTCACCCTTATGACTACAGTAGTCATAAAGGTAAACCAACCAAATTTCAAGACGGCTTGACCGTATCCGCCTTAGAGCGCTTTCCAGTCCGGCGCCTGCTCCGTTGCCTGAGCGGACGATCACTGACAAAGCGAAGATAATAAACAGCAAGCCCTACTGTCGTCGCAGGCGTCAAACGCGACGAGATCGACGCATAGTTCGACTGGGGCCAATGCAGGCCACGCCGACCTTCCGACCAAAGCTTGTAGTCTTCGGACTCCAGCACCCGCTCCAGATCGGGCACCATCACGCCTTCAACTCTGAATGCCTTCATCGCATCCAGTATTTTGGCATCTTCTCTTCTGGACCAATTCTGGGCCCTTGCCCACTCGTAGAATATTTCAGGGATGTTTGTATTCGGCATCCGATCGTGACATTCGCGGCACAGTAAGAACAGGTTTGAGGCGTCGTCGCTGCCTCCAAGTGCGCGCCCGACAATGTGACAGCGCTGGAGAGGGATACGGTCCCAGCACCGGAGAATTTCGTCCCAACCCGCGTCAGATCGTTTGATGTCGTATTTTGGGCCGTAATAGAATCCGCACGCCCAACAGCCGGGTTCACCCCAGTCAATCCATCGCACCAAGCCTACGATGCGATCTTTCCAGAACTCAAATATCTCGCTTCTTAATGAAAGACTGTCGACGTACCGGCCCATGGCAAATCTCCGTCAGCCGCCAACCTCCCCGGTTGATAGGACAATGGATCAGGATTGCGGCTTTGGACGGACGAAACCTTTGGGGTAGCCCCCTACTCCCACTCAATCGTCCCAGGCGGCTTGCTGGTCACGTCGTACACCACCCTGTTCACGCCCTTCACCTCGTTGATGATGCGCGTGGCGGTCTCGCCTAGGAATTTCATGTCGAACTGGTAGAAGTCCGCGGTCATGCCGTCGGTGGAGGTGACGGCGCGCAGGCCGACGACGTAGTCGTAGGTGCGGCCGTCGCCCATGACGCCGACGGTCTTGACGGGGAGCAGCACGGCGAAGGCCTGCCAGATCTCGTCGTAGAGGCCTGCTTTCCGGATCTGGTCGATATAGACGGCATCGGCCTTGCGCAGGATGTCGAGCTTGTCGCGGGTGATCTCGCCGGGGCAGCGGATGGCGAGGCCCGGGCCCGGGAATGGGTGACGGCCGACGAAGATTTCGGGAAGGCCGAGTTCGCGCCCGAGCTTGCGCACCTCGTCCTTGAACAGCTCGCGCAGGGGCTCGACGAGCTTCATGTTCATGCGCTCGGGCAGGCCGCCGACATTGTGGTGCGACTTGATCGTCACCGAGGGGCCGCCGGTGAAGGAGACGCTCTCGATCACGTCGGGATAGAGCGTGCCTTGCGCCAGGAAGTCGGCGCCGCCGATCTTCTTCGCTTCAGCTTCGAACACCTCGATGAAGAGGCGGCCGATGGTCTTGCGCTTCACTTCCGGGTCGGTGACGCCTTCGAGCTCGCCCAGGAATTGCTTGGAGGCATCCACGTGCACGAGCGGGATGTTGTAGTGGTGGCGGAACAGGTCGACCACGGTCTTGGCTTCGTCGAGGCGCAGCAGCCCATGATCGACGAACACGCAGGTGAGCTGGTCGCCGATGGCTTCGTGGATCAGCACGGCCGCAACCGCTGAATCGACGCCGCCGGAAAGACCGCAGATCACCTTGCGACTGCCGACCTGCTGGCGGATTTTCTGGATCTCCTCCTCGCGGAAGGCACGCATGGTCCAGTCGCCGGTGAGGCCGGCGATCTTGCGGACGAAGTTGCGGATCAGTTTGGCGCCGTCGGGCGTGTGCACCACTTCGGGGTGGAACATCAGGCCGTAATATTTGCGTGTCTCGTCCTGGATGATCGCGAAGGGCGCGTTCGGCGAGGTGCCGGCGACGGAGAAGCCCGGCGGCATCTTGGTGATGCGGTCGCCATGACTCATCCAGACTTGGTTCTTGCCGCCCAGCGACCAGACGTCCTCGAACAGCTGGCTCTTGGCCTTGACCTCGACATCGGCGCGACCGAATTCGCGGTGATGGCCGCCCTCGACCTCGCCGCCCAGCTGCGCCGCCATGGTCATCTGGCCGTAGCAGATGCCCATCACCGGAACGCCGGAATCGAAGATCGCTTGCGGGGCGCGGGGCGAGCCGGCCTCATGCACCGATTCCGGGCCGCCGGAGAGGATCACCGCCTTCGGTTTCATCTCGTCGAAGGCAGCTTCCGCCTTGTTGAACGGGACGATCTCGCAATAGACGCCGTCCTCGCGCACGCGACGCGCGATCAGCTGCGTCACCTGGCTGCCGAAGTCGACGATGAGAATCTTGTCGTGCGCCGAGGCCACCGAGGGCGTCGACGCGGAGCGGTCGTTTTGTGCTGCTGTCATGGCCAGCAGATACGCGACCGCGCGACGGCCCGCAACCGCGCGGGCGCGCGCCCCACATTCTTCTTTGGGCATGGACAAATGAATATAGGTAAGTAATATTGACCTATTGTTGCCAAGGGCCGATCAGGGAGAACGCCATGTCACAGCATCACCAGCCATCATCGCTCGCCGCGCTCGGCCGGGCCTGGGTCGAAGCCTGGAACGCGCGCGACCTCGAACGCGTGCTCAGGCTCTATGACGAGGCCGCCGTGATGACCTCGGACCGCATCCCCGTGATGGGATTCGATGCCAGCGGCACCGTGCACGGCAAGGACGCGCTTCGCGCCTATTGGGGCAAGGCGCTCGGGCTGCTGCCGGAGCTGCATTTCTCGCCGATCGATGTGTTCGTCAGCCCCGATAGTGTCGTGGTGTTCTACGCGAACGAGCGTGGGAAGAAGATCTGCGAATATTTGCGGGTGAATGCGGCGGGGCTGATCGTGCAGGGCTCGGCCAATCATCTGGTGCAGTGACGCCCCACCCACCGCCGTCATTCCCCGCGAAAGCGGGGAATCCAGTACGCCGCGGCTCATCGGTTTAATCACGACCGCTGGTGGAATACTGGATTGCCCGCCTTCGCGGGCAATGACACCGTGAACGAGGAACGTTCGTGGCCCAGGCTCGCAATGACGGAGACTGCGGCGACAGCGTGCGATAACAGAGTCCCGCCGGCCCAGAGACAGGACCTCCCTATGAAACTCCCCACCTCCCCCTTCACCGTCACCGACTGGAGCCAGGTCGAGCCCACCACGCATCCCGGCGAGACCGGCCAGGCGCTCTGGCGCACGCTCAACATCGGCGATCTCCGGGTGCGGATGGTGGAGTATTCGCCGGGCTATCTCGCCGATCATTGGTGCGATCGCGGTCACGTGCTCTACGTGCTGAAGGGCGAGCTCGACAGCGAGCTGCGCGACGGGCGCAAATTCAAGCTGACGGCCGGGATGAGCTATCAGGTCTCGGATTTCGGCGATGCCGCGCACCGGTCCTCGACGGCGGTGGGTGCGACGCTCTTCATCGTCGACTGAGGCGCGCGAGCGCGGTGAACTTGCACCGCAAAATAGCAAACCCGCGCGGTATCCCGAAGCGCGGGTGGTGCCTTGAAGAAGCCCCAAATCCTCGCTATATTGTGATCATCGATACTTGGCCGAACGACTGGGCCGCTTCGCTTCGTTGCTGACGGGCGCGCACGCTTCAGATGAATTCTCCAAACATCGACTCATCAGGACTATGGGCGCAATGCTGCGTACCGGTCTGCGTGCGTATCCTCTCTAACTAAAGGAAATTCCCATGGCTATGGGCACCGTGAAGTGGTTCAACACCCAAAAGGGTTATGGTTTCATCCAGCCGGATGACGGCCAGAAGGACGTGTTCGTGCACATCAGCGCCG
Organism: Bradyrhizobium sp. Rc2d; assembly: GCF_900099855.1. Lineage (NCBI taxonomy): Bacteria > Pseudomonadati > Pseudomonadota > Alphaproteobacteria > Hyphomicrobiales > Nitrobacteraceae > Bradyrhizobium > Bradyrhizobium sp. Rc2d. The sequence goes on from NZ_FNCU01000048.1 coordinate 6,264, forward strand.
TCGAGCGCGCTGGCCTCTCCTCCCTCAACGAGGGCCAGAAGGTCTCGTTCGACATCGTCGCCGATCGTCGCAGCGGCAAGTCCTCGGCTGACAATCTCCGCGTCGGCTAATCGCCAGCGCACCAGCGCTTCTGACCACGGACGTACCGGCAGAAGCGTTAGCTAACAGAGGCTCCGCGACCGGGAACGGTTCGCGGGGCTTTTGTTTTGGGATGGAACTGTGCCGCGTCAGCGGCGGTGCGGTAGGGTGGGCAAAGCGAAGCGTGCCCACCATTGGCGCGACACTGCGGGAAAATGGTGGGCACGGCGCGCGAAGGGCGCGCCTTTGCCCACCCTACGAGAGCTACGCCTTCCGCAGCACCGACACGAAGAAACCGTCCGTTCCGGTCCGCCGCGGCGTCATTAGCCAGCCTTCATCTGACTGCAGCGCGGCCTCGCCAAAAGCCTCCGCCTTGTCCCAGAGCACGCTCGCGGTCTGCCCCGGCGGCACCACCGCAAACTCGGGATGCCGCGCGACGAACGCCCTCACCTGCTCGCCGTTCTCCTCCGACAGCACCGAACAGGTGATGTAGGCGATGCGGCCGCCGAGCTTCACCAGCGGAACCGCGCGCTCCAATACCTCGGCCTGATCGCGCAGGCGGATCTCCAGCGCGCCCGGTCGCATGCGCCATTTGGCGTCGGGGTTGCGGCGCCAGGTACCGGTTCCCGTGCAGGGCGCGTCGATCACGACCAGATCAGCCGACGCACGGATGTCGGCAAGCGGATCGGCCTCGCCCTTGGGCGTGCGGACATCGGCATTGTGGACGCCGGCGCGCGACAGCCGCTCGTGGATCGGGGCGAGCTGGCGCTTGTCACGGTCGGTGGCGATCAGCCGGCCCTTGCCCTGCATCAGGGCGGCGAGCGCCAGCGTCTTGCCGCCGGCGCCGGCGCAGAGGTCGATCACCTGCTCGCCGGGTTTTGCCGCGGTGAATTGGGCTGCAAGCTGCGATCCCTCATCCTGCACTTCAATGGCGCCCTTGATGAAATCCTCCTCGGCCTGGATGCCGGGATTGCGCGCATCGGCCGAAAGCTCGATGCGCAAGCCCGTTGCGGACCAAGGCGTCGGTTTCGCATGAAGATGAGCAAGCGCACGCAGCACCTTGTCCCGATTGGATTTTAGCGTGTTGACGCGCAGGTCGAGCGGGGCCCGGCTCGCCATCGCCGCGGCCTCGGCGGCACGGTCCTCGCCGAACACTTTTGCAAAGTGCGGATCGAGCCAGTCCGGATAGTCGCCGGCGACCGCGGCCGGGGCACCATTCAGCGACCGCGAGGCGAGCGCGGCCTGCTCGGCCTCCGTCAGCGGCGCAGGCGCAAACCGGCTGCCGTCGAACAGCGCTTCCATGGTGGCCGTGTCCATGTTGCGCTCGAGGCGCAGCATGCCGATCAGCCGCGCCCGCGCAGTATCGGAATCCATCAGGAACGCGCTCGAGGCGTAGCGGCGCAGCACGTCCCAGACGAGGCCGGCAATGGCGGCGCGGTCGCCGGAACCGGCGAAGCGGTGCGCGGTGCCCCACTCCTTCAGCGCCTTGGCCGCGGGCACGCGGTCTCTCTCGATGGTGTCGATCAGTTCGATGGCTGCGGACAGCCGGGCAGCGGGCGTCATTTCAAATCTTTCAGATGAGAATCTTCTGTTTTGCGCATGATGCGCCAACGCAAGCGTCAGATCAGCAGGAGCAGCTTCAGCGCGAAGTAGACCCACATCGCCAGCAGCACCAGCGCACTGGCGAGCCAGACCGTCGAGCGCCGGCCGAGATCGTTCGAGGAGACGAAGATTCCGGCATGGGCAAAGCGCGTCACCACGAACACCCAGGACATCAGCACGATGAAGAGATCGGCCCGGCGCAGCGGCAATGCCAGCGCGATCAGGGCGTAGAACAGCACCGGCAGCTCGAACTGGTTGCGGTAGCAATTGGCGATTTGTGTGGCGCCCTTGGGCCAGTTCGGCTCGCCCAGGGCGATGTCGCGGATCTGGGTCTCGCCCGAGACCAGCGTCTTGCGGCGCGCCATCACCATGCCGATCAAGAGCGCGAAGGTGAGAGCGACCTGCACGAAGACCGGCAGCAGGACCATTTGAACGGACATCGGAACTTTCCCGGGAGGCGAATTGCCGCCGATCGTCATTAGCCGCGTCTGTTGGCGCTGACAATGAACGACTTGAACCGGCGTTCCCGCTCGCGCGACCAAATGCCGATAGTTAAAGCGATTTCGGCCCCCAGGGGCTGAGGCGAGAGACCGCCATGAATATCCTGTCCAGTCTCTTCACTGAGTCCGCCGACGGCCGGCACGGAATTCTGATGTCGGCGTTGGCCGGCATTGCTGCTGCGCTTGCGGTGGCGCTGGCGATGACGGTCTATTTCCGCCTGAGCTACCGGACCTGGCGCGACGTCGTCAGGCACGGCCTTGCGGCGCTCGCCGCGATCGTCCTGTTCGCCTTTGCCGCCTACGACATGCGCCACGCCGCCCTCGCCTATCTCGGCCTCAACCCGTCCAAGCCGGCGGTCGAGTTCGAGATCCGCATGCCCAGGGAGATACTGGCGGCGGTCACCGACACCCAGATCGAGCTGCACACCGACCGCAACCAGACGCTGGCGCTGGTCGATGGCGTGCGCGACCTCTCGGACGGGCGCGCGCTGCTGCGTGGCGCGGTGGCGCTCAACCACCGCACCGCCGACCGCGTGCTGGTAGTGAGCCTGCCCGGAAAGGGCACGTTCGAATTCCGCCTCCGCCTGCCCGCCGAGCCGCATCGCTCCGAGCAGTTCGGCCCCTGGCACCTCGCCGACCGCATCGCCTCGCCGCTGGCCGGCCCCGTCGCCCCGCAGGACGGCTACACGATCCGCTATCGCGTGCTTTAAACTTTGTTCGTTGCGACGCATGCCCGCGCCGTCATCGTTCCGACGCGCGACGGCGGGTATGATGGTCGCATGTCCGAATTTCGCCTCACGCAGATTTCCGACACCCATCTCGGCCGGCGTTTTCCCGGCCTGATCGCCAACTTCCAGCGCGTCTGCGAGCACATCGACGCCAACCGGCCCGATCTCATCGTCAATACCGGCGATGTCTCGTTCGACGGCCCGACCGGCCGCGACGATGTCGCATTCGCCAAAAGCCTGCACGATGCCCTGCCCGTCGCCTGCCGTTACCTGCCCGGCAATCACGACATCGGCGACAATCCGACCATGATCGGACCGGCGCCGAAGCCGCCGGTCAGCGAGGCACACCGCCGGCAATTTTGCGACATCATCGGCGAAGATCACTGGGCGTTCGAGGCCGCGGGCTGGCGCTTCATCGGCCTCAATTCCCTTGTCATGAATTCAGGGCTCGCCTTCGAGGCCGAGCAGTTCGACTGGCTGGCACAGGAGCTCGCGCGCACCGCCGGGAAGCCGGTCGCGCTGTTCCTGCACAAGCCGGTGTTTCTCAACCTGCCCGACGATGCCGAGATGGCGGAGACCGCGATCCGCTACGTGCCGCAGCCGGCCCGGGCGCGGCTGATCGAGATGTTTGCGCATGTCGATCTGCGCCTCATCGCCAGCGGCCATGTGCATCAGCGGCGCGACTTCACCTATCGCCACACCCGCCATGTCTGGGCACCGTCCACCGGCTTCGTCATCAACGATCAGCGCCAGGACCGGATCGCGATCAAGGAAGTCGGGCTCGTTGAGTACCGCTTCCGGCCGGACAGTTTTGAGCTCCGCCACGTCAGGGCCGCAGGCCAGATCGATGTCGATATCGAGGAAATCCTCGCCCAGATGGGCGGCGAGCACTAGCGCGAACTTGGCGGTTCAGGCGACGCTCTTGAGGTCCTGCTGGATCGCGGCCAGCAGGGATTGCAGCGCCGCACTGTTCACCGGCTTGGTCTGGCGATCATGGGTTGGACCATGGTTGGCTGCGCAGCCTTGACCGGACGCTTCGGGAATGGCGGCGGTGGTGTCGGCATCGCGGGACGAACGACATCGTCCTCCTCGTCGACATGCACGAACTTGCCGTGGATGACGTCGTCGCGCCGGCCCATGACGAACATGGTCGCCCAATAGCCCACCGCCAACACAATGACGCAGAAAACACTGATCTCTAACATCGCAACACCCAAAATATGCGCGATGATTCAATGCCTTCGCCTTGAGGTCAATGAACCGGCGGTCACACCTGCGGGTTTTACGAACAGGTGTGGCCGATCGGTGACTCTTTCTTAACCATCTCCGCCCGTCGGGGGCTCGGAGCGGCGGGTTCAGGCCTTATCCGGCCCCACCCGCACCAGCTGCTTGCCGAAATTGGCCCCCTTCAGCAGCCCCATGAAGGCGCCGGGCGCGCTCTCCAGGCCCTCGGTCACGAACTCCTTGTATTTCACCTTGCCCTCGCGGACCCAGGCCGACATGTCGCGCAGGAAGTCACCATGGCGGGAGGCGAAGTCGGAGACGATGAAGCCGCGGAAGGTCAGCCGCTTGGTCAGGGTCGCACGCATCATGCTGGCGGCCCATTTCGGCGGCTTGGCCTCGGTGTCGTTGTAATGCGCGATCAGGCCCGTATAGGCGGTCATGCCGGGCATGCCGAGCACGCCGATCGAGGTCGAGATCGGGCCGAGCTTGGGATCGACCTTGATCAGGCCCTTGCCGCTGGAGATCGCGTGGGTCTGCCAGCCGGAGCGGATGCGCACGATGTCGCCTACCGCGAAATCAGCATTGTTGGAGGCCGCGACCTCGCTGACCGCCTCGCCTTCCATCACGCCGCCGATCGGCACCGGCGCGGCGTAGGACGGCCCCTCGCTCATGCGCCCGCGCATATAGGGATCGAGCGACAGCCAGATCGTGCGCAGCAGGACCTCGCCCGGCCCGGGCGTCGGAACAGCGAATTCCTCCAGGCGAAAATCAGACGGCTTGGGCTCGCCGACGGGACGCGCGGCGAGAACGATGCGTTTGCCTTGGGACATGGCTTCCTCCACTTTTCTGTCATTGCGAGCGAAGCGAAGCAATCTAGTTGCGTCAACACAAAAGCTCTGGATTGCTTCGCTTGCAATGACGAGCTTGCGGCAGGTGCGAACCACAAACACGCTGTCATCGCCCGCGAAGGCGGGCGATCCAGTACTCCGAGACGGTTGTGACTGAGTGGAAGGGCCGCGGCGTACTGGATGCCCCGCCTTCGCGGGGCATGACGCCGTCATTTTGGTACGAGCGAGCGACTAACCCCCGCCCGGATAGTTCGGGGCTTCGCGCGTGATGGTGACGTCGTGGACGTGACTTTCGCGCAGGCCCGCGCCGGTGATGCGGACGAACTGGGCCTTCTGGTGCAGATCCTTCATGTCGCGTGCGCCGACATAGCCCATCGCGGCGCGCAAGCCGCCGGCGAGCTGGTGCATGACGTTGCCGACCGGGCCCTTGTACGGCACCTGGCCCTCGATGCCCTCAGGCACGAGCTTGAGCGCGTCCTTGATGTCCTGCTGGAAGTAGCGATCGGCCGAGCCGCGCGCCATCGCACCGACCGAGCCCATGCCGCGATAGGCCTTGTAGGAGCGGCCCTGCCACAAAAACACTTCGCCCGGCGTCTCGTCGGTGCCGGCCAGCAGCGAGCCGACCATGGCGATGTCGGCGCCGGCGGCGAGCGCCTTGGCAAGGTCGCCGGAGAACTTGATGCCGCCGTCGGCGATGACGGGAATGTCGGCCTTCTTCGCAGCTTCCACCGCATCCATGATCGCGGTGAGCTGCGGCACGCCGACGCCGGCGACGATGCGGGTGGTGCAGATCGAGCCCGGGCCGATGCCGACCTTGATGCAATCCGCACCCGCGTCGATCAGTGCCTGCGCGCCTTCGGTGGTAGCAACGTTGCCAGCAACGACTTGCACGGAATTGGAGAGACGCTTGATGCGATTCACGGCGTGCAGCACGTGGCGGGAATGGCCGTGCGCGGTGTCGACGACGACGAGGTCGACGCCGGCATCGATCAGCCGCTCGGTGCGCTCGAAGCCGGTGTCGCCGACCGTGGTGGCGGCAGCAACACGCAGGCGGCCCTGCGCGTCCTTGCAGGCGAGCGGGTGGGCGACCGCCTTCTCCATGTCCTTCACGGTGATGAGGCCGACGCAGCGATATTGCTCGTCGACCACGAGCAGCTTCTCGATGCGATGCTGATGCAGCATCCGCCGCGCCTCGTCCTGGCTGACGTTCTCGCGCACCGTGACGAGATTTTCGTGTGTCATCAGCTCGGAGATTTTCTGCTGCCGGTTCGTCGCGAACCGCACGTCGCGGTTGGTGAGGATGCCGACCAGCTTGCCGGGCGTGGACTTGCCGGCACCGGTGACGACGGGAATGCCGGAGATGCCGTGATCGCTCATCAGCTTGAGCGCGTCATCGAGCGTGGCCTCGGGGCTGATGGTGAGCGGGTTCACCACCATGCCCGATTCGTAGCGCTTGACCTGCCGCACCTGGGCAGCCTGCCCTTCGGGATCGAAATTGCGGTGGATGACGCCGAGGCCGCCGGCCTGCGCCATGGCGATCGCCATGCGCGCCTCGGTGACGGTGTCCATGGCGGAGGCCATGATCGGGATGTTGAGCGGAATGGCGCGGGTGACGCGGGACCGGATGTCGACCTCGCCCGGCATGACCTCGGACAGGCCCGGCTTCAGCAGCACGTCGTCGAACGTGAAGGCTTCGCGAATGCCTTGAAGTTGCACCGTGGCCATCTGCCAACTCCTTCCTGCGGCCCTGCCGCAAATGCTAATGGATGAGCGCCGCCCTCGGCGTACCTTGCGGCAACGCCGGAGAATCGGAGCCCATCGGTGGGGTTGACGCGGGTCGATAGCACGGCTGCGTGACGAATCAAAGCAATTCGGACCGCCGGCCAGCCATGCACAGGCTTTTTGGGCAAATTCGGCGGGGATAGCCCGGCGGCGCCCCCACCCATCGTCATTCCGGGGCGCGACGAAGTCGCGAGCCCGGAAGCCATTCCCCAGCGATTCCTACGGCCCAATGGATTCTCAGGTGCGCAATTGCGCACCATAGCCCGCGCCAAGCGGCGCACCCCGGAATGACGAGGGAGAGGGTCACACCGTTGTTACGCGGGACTTAGGTGCTATGCGTTGATCCGCAATGGTCCCCGGCAGGAGGCGGTGTTAAGCCGCAAGTCCGCCCCTCCTTCCGATTTTCATTATCAATCCGTCATGGTCGACAAGCAACGCGTCATTCCGCTGATCGTGGCCACCGCGCTCTTCATGGAGAACATGGATTCGACGGTGATCGCCACCTCGCTGCCGGCGATCGCGGCCGACATCGGCACCAGCCCCCTGACGCTGAAGCTCGCGATCACCTCCTATCTGCTGTCGCTGGCGGTGTTCATCCCGGCGAGCGGCTGGACCGCCGACCGCTTCGGCGCGCGCATGGTGTTCGCGATCGCGGTCGGCGTGTTCATGGTCGGCTCGGTCGGCTGCGCGCTTTCGACCTCGGTCACCGACTTCGTGTTCGCGCGCATCCTGCAAGGCATGGGCGGGGCGATGATGACCCCGGTCGGGCGTCTCGTGCTGCTGCGCTCGGTCGACAAGAGCGCGCTGGTCAATGCGATGGCCTGGGTGACGGTCCCTGCCCTGATCGGCCCCGTGATCGGGCCGCCGCTCGGCGGCTTCATTACGACGTACGCCTCCTGGCACTGGATCTTCCTGATCAACATCCCGATCGGGCTGCTCGGCATCTTCATGGCGCTGCGCTTCATCGACCCCATCAAGAGCGAGACGCAGGAGCCGTTCGATCTCTACGGCATGGTGCTGGCGGGCATCGGGCTTGCCGGCATCGCGTTTGGCCTCTCCGTCGCCGGGCTCAACCTGCTGCCCTGGAGCACGGTTGCGGCCCTGGTCGTGGGCGGCGCGATCTCGATGACACTGTATGTCCTGCACGCGCGGCGGACGGGATCGCCGGTGCTGGACTTTTCACTTCTGAAGCTGCCGACGCTGCGCGCGGCCATTTTCGGCGGCTTCCTGTTCCGTCTCGGCATCGGCGCGCTGCCGTTCCTGCTGCCGCTGTTGATGCAGATCGGCTTCGGGCTGTCGCCATTCCACTCGGGCCTGGTCACTTTTGCCTCCTCGCTCGGCGCCATGGGCATGAAGACGCTGGCGGCGCGCATCATCCGCACCTTCGGCTTCCGCAATCTGATGACGGTGAACGCGGTCGTCAGCGCGTTCTTTCTCGGCGTCTGCGCCCTGTTCACGGTGACGACACCACTGCTCATCATCATGGTGATCCTGGTGGTCGGCGGCTTCTTCCGCTCGCTGGAGTTCACCGCGATCAACACGGTCGCCTATGCCGACGTCGAGACCGCGCAGATGAGCCGCGCCACCACGCTGGTCAGCGTCAACCAGCAGCTCGCGGTCTCAGCCGGCGTCGCCGTCGGCGCGGCCTGCGTCGAGACGACGATGTGGTTCAGCCATGTCAGCGAGCTCAACGCCACCGTATTCGCGCCGGCCTTCGTCGTGGTGGCGCTGACCTCGGCAGCATCGAGCTGGTTCTTCTGGCAGATGCCCGTTGATGCCGGCTACGAGATCTCCGGCCGCAAGGCGGTGGAGATCGCGAGCCGCAAGGGTGCGGGCAAAGGCGCAGCCAAGGCGGCGGTCAAGGTGGCGACGGAGGATACGCAGGACGTGCGGGATCAGCGGCTGGGGTAGCGGGCCGGCTCTCCCCGGACAAGAGTCCACATGCACAGCAGCCGATCATTTACATCTTTCCGAAATTAGCTTTGACCTGACCTTCGTGGACCGCGCGAAAGGGATAGTCCGAGGCGATGTCGCCGAGCGGCTTCCTACTCCCGCGCGTACCCTGTGGCGCGAGGTCGAACGAACGCACGCGGACAGCGGGCATGTGGATCTCTCCAGCCAACGCGATCACTCAGAGGCGCCCCACCAGCGCGTTCACCGAGATGAACGCTCGTTTATCTTCGTGACTCCTGTTCCTCGCCTGCGCGCGCTTGCAACTTTTGCCCTTCGGCAATGTTGGCACGATGTCGAAACACCAATGAAGGAGGACGTGCATGAAAAAGACCGCACTTGTCCTGGCAACCGTCGGCGCGCTCGGCGTGAGCGCGGTGGCGGCACCGACGCCGGCGGAGGCTCGCTGGCGCGGTGGTTTTGGGCCGGCGCTGGCAGGCGGATTACTCGCAGGTGCCCTGATCGGCGGCCTCGCCTCGTCCGCGTACGCCTACGGACCGGGCTACGGCTACTACGGGTATCCGGGCTATTATGACGACTACTACGCACCGGCGTATTACGGCGGTTACTATCCGTGGGGTGGCTACACCAGGACTTACTACAGCACCGGTTACGCCCCTGCCTACTACGGCTACCGCTATCACCGTGTCGTGCGGCCGGCCTTCGCCTATTACGGCGGACCGTTCCCGCGGCGGCACTTCTATCACCACCGCTGGCACCCTTACTGGTGAAGCGACGCGGCAAGAGAAGGGCCGGCGCGAGGCGCTGAGCCTGCAAAGTGGATTTTTGATCGATGTCTTTATCGCTTCGATCGAGAGAGTCCCGCGCGCGCGATAGCACCGCGACGGAACCGCGCGACTCTCCCGCCTGATAGGAACGATGGCATCGGCGCATCGTTCACAGGCATCGGAAAACTCGAATGAGGGCTCGGCTTGTCTCGAGCCCTGAGCTTCGAAGGTTCCCCATCAACGGATGCTGCAAAGCAAATGGAGGAGGTTCAGGTGGACACGAGAAAGAACAGGTTCCTATTGACCACAGCTGTGCTGCTCGCCGGCGTCAGCCTGGCATCGGCTCAAGGCATGCGTGAAGGCGCCGGCGGCGGGATGAGCGGAGGCGCGGCCGCTGGCGCGGAATCCGGCCGATCGGGCGGCGGAATGTCGCAAGGTGCAGGCGGCGCCTCTCACCGCGAAGGAACGACCCAGGGCCGCGCAGGTGGTCGGGCCGAGGGGCCCGCTGCGGCGCCGTCGCGTTCTGAGCGTAGCGAGGGAATGCGTGCTAGTGGCAAGGCCGATAGGGGCGAACGTCAGGCCGTCGATCAGGGCCGCGGCGCCCGCGACAACGCGCGTCAGTCCCAATCTGAAGGCGAGAAGCGTGGCAAGGACCAAACCGTTGGTCAGAGCCGAGGCGGCCCCGACCAAGCCCGTCAGTCCAGGTCCGAGCGCGACAAGAGCGGAATGAAGGACCAAACCACCGGTCAGAGCCGCAGCGACCGCGACGCTACGCGTCAGTCGCAAGGCGCAGGACAGGGTAAGAGCGCGACCACAGGCGCTAACACCAAGGACAATGTCCAAGGCAAGAACGCGCAGGGTCAGAGCAAGACAACGACCGGCGCGAACACCAAGGACAATGCCCAAGGCAAGAACGTGCAGGGTCAGAGCACAACGACGACTGGCGCCAAGGGCAACGCCCAGGGCCAGAGCGCGCCAACGACTGGCGCGAACACCAACAACGCGCAAGCCCCGAGTGCCCAGCAGGGCACGACGACCGGCGCCAACACTCAAGGACAGGTCAACACCCAGGCGCAGGCCCAGGGTGGGACTACCCAGAGCTTGTCCGGCCGCGTGCAAGTGAGCGCACAGCAGCAGACAACGCTGCAGCAATCGGTGTTGAGCTCACGCAATGTGGATCGCGTGCGGGTCAACTTCAATTCCATCAACTTCCGGATCAATACTGGCGTGGTGGTGCCGCGGAACATCTCCGTGGTCGCCATCTCGACATTCCCGGTGCTGATCGACATCTATCCGGCCTATCGGGACGACAGCTTCTTCGTCGTGGATGACGAGATCATCGTCGTCGACCGAAGCCACAGGATCGTCGACGCCATTCCCGCCGGCCCAAGAACGCACTTTGCCCGGCGCGGCAGCGTGAGCGGTGGCGGTGGCAACATCGCCGCGCTGGATCTCAGCCCCGACGAGATCCGCATTGTTCAACGGGTGCTGATTGAACGCGGCCTGATGTCTGGCCAAGCAGACGGCATCCTCGGGCCCGCTACGCGCGAAGCGCTGATCACCTTCCAGAGACGGGAAGGTTTCCAGACCACCGGCTCGATCGATACCCGGACGGTCGCTGCACTAGGCGTCTCCAACCAGATCCGCGCCACGCAGGGCCAATCGACGACCACTGGTCAGGGGGCGACTGGCCAGTCGACGCAGCAGAACACGACCGGGCAAAGCACCGGTCAGACCAACGCACCGGCGCAGCAGAACCAGACCAATGCGCCGGCACAGCAGAACCAGACCACCGGCCAGGCTGGGCAGAACCAACCATCCACAACGGGCCAGGCTCAGCAGAACCAACCGTCCACAACCGGCCAGGCTCAGCAGAACCAACCGGCGCCGTCGGGCCAGGCAGGCACACAACCGCCTGCTGGTCAGACCACCGGACAGGCGCCGGCCCAAAGCAACAGTCAGTCCACCAACCAGCCCAGCAACACGCCGTCTGGGCAAACCAACCAAAATAATGCCCCGCCGCCTTCGACGTCGGGTCAGCCGGCTCAGAATCAACCCAGCCGGTAAGATGCCCCCAAAGCCCCGCCTCTGGCGGGGCTCTTTTTTGCGGCCACCGTGTTCGCGGCGGCCTTCGTCGTAGTGGCGCTGACCTCGGCGTATCGAGCTGGGTTCTTCTGGCAGATGCCCGTTGATGCCGGCTACGAGATCTCCGCAAGGCGGTGGAGATCGCGAGCCGCAAGGGCGCGGGCAAAGGCGCAGCCAAGGCGGCGGTCAAGGTGGCGACGGAGGATGCGCAGGACGTGCGGGATCAGAGGTTGGGTAGTCTCTCTTCTCGTCATTGCGAGCGAAGCGAAGCAATCCAGAGTCTCTCCGCGGAAATACTCTGGATTGCTTCGTCGCAAGGGCTCCTCGCAATGACGGAGTTGGTTGCTACGCCTTCGCCTCGCCCCGAAATCCCGTCGCGAGCACGTAGCGTTCCGAGGAATCCTGCCGGCTCGCCGCGGGCTTGACGTGGCGCACGGTGGCAAAATCGCGCTTGAGCTGGGCCAGCAACTCGGCGTCGGCGCCGCTCTGGAACGTCTTGGCGAGAAACGTGCCGCCGGGCTTGAGCACGTCGCAGGCGAACGCGGCCGCGGTCTCGACCAGGCCAACGATGCGGAGTTGATCGGTCTTGCGGTGGCCGGTGGTGTTGGCGGCCATGTCGGACATCACGACATCGGCGCCGCCGCCCAGCATCGCGGTGAGCTTTTCGGGGGCGTCATTGTCCATGAAATCGAGCTGCGCGAAATCGACGCCAGGAATCTCCGGCATCTCGAGCAGATCGATCGCGACGACCTTGCCCTTGCCTTCGGTAGAGCCGACGCGCTTGGCCGCGATCTGGCTCCAGCCGCCGGGCGCCGCGCCAAGATCGACCACGGCCATGCCGGGCTTCAGAAGACGAAACTTGTCGTCCATCTCCAGGAGCTTGAACGCCGCGCGCGAGCGATAGCCCGCCGCCTTGGCCTTGGCGACATAGGGATCGTTGAGCTGCCGCTCCAGCCACAGCTTGGACGAGAGCTTGCGCTTGCCGCCGGTCTTGACCTGGACGTGCAAGCGGCCGGTGGTGTCTTTCGCCATCTCACCAGCTCCTGAGCGCGCCGTCCTCGCGCATCATCTCGACCAGCATGCCCTCGCGCAGGCCGCGATCGGCGACGCGCAGGCGCGGCAGCGGGAAGGCGTGCCTGATCGCATCGAGGATGGCGCAGCCGGCCAGCACGAGGTCGGCGCGCTCGACGCTGATGCAATTGTTGCCGGCGCGCTCCTCATAGCTCATGCCGAGCAGCTTGTTGATGGTCGCGGTGATGTCGGCATCGTTCATCCAGATGCTGTCGATGCGGCGGCGATCATAGCGCGCGAGGTTGAGATGGATGCCGGCAAGCGTCGTCACCGTGCCGGAGGTGCCGAGCAGATGCATGTCGGTGAGATCGCGGCCGTGCTCTGCCGCGAACGGCGCGACGTGATTGGCGACCTCGCGCTCCATCGCGGCATAGATTTCCGGCGTGACGTCGCGGCCGCCGAACTGCTCGGCAAGTGTGACCACGCCGAACGGGATCGACATCCAGGCCCGGATCCGCGGCTCCGGATTTGTGGTATCGCGCTCGATCCGCACCAGTTCGGTCGAGCCGCCGCCGATGTCGAACAGGATCGCGCCGCGCCCCCTGGGATCGACCAGCGGCGAACAGCCGAGCACGGCGAGCGCCGCCTCGGTCTCGCGGTCGATCACCTCGAGCTCGATGCCGGTCTCGGCCGCGACGCGGCTGCGGAAACCTTCCGCATTCGAGGCCGCGCGGCAGGCTTCGGTCGCGATCAGCCGCAGCCGCCGTGCCTTGCGCAGATTGATCTTGTCACGGCAGATGCTGAGCGCGGCGATGGCGCGCTCGATCGCGGCATCGCTGATGCAGCCCGTCGCCGAGACGCCCTCGCCGAGCCGGATGATGCGCGAGAAGGAATCAACCACGCGAAAGCCGTCGTGGGTGGGACAAGCGATCAGGAGCCGGCAATTGTTGGTGCCGAGATCCAGCGCCGCGTAGACGCCGGTTCCCGACTGTACGGGGACGACCGGTCCAGTGGCCAATGCCACCGCCGCCATCGCCCCCTCCAGCTCACCGTGCAGCCCGTGGCCATCGCGGAGCCGCGTGTGGTCATTCATACAAACTGTCTTTCCGCGGCCCGATGGGCCGATCTGGAATTGCTTTTTCGCCTGAAACATTAGCAGCGCGGCAGGTCTGCGCAACATCGCATCACATGGGACCATGTCCATTCGTGCGTTGTCGTGAACGGGGTCGTGGGTTATCTGAGGGGGTCCGGTCCCCCGCTGCCGCGAAAATGCGCAAATACCGGCTTTTCAGGTCATTCCCATGCAAGAACACACCAAATCGTCCACGCTCGAAAACGCTATTGCACTGCAAAAATATGGCGTCGGGCAGCCCGTCCGCCGCAAGGAGGACGACACGCTGGTGCGCGGCAAGGGCCGCTACACCGACGATTTCAACCTGCCCGGCCAGGCCTATGCCGTGATCGTCCGTTCCACTCATGCCCATGGCATCATCCGCGGCACCGGCATTGACGCCGCCAAGGCGATGCCAGGCGTACTGGGGGTGTGGACCGGTAGGGATCTCGATGCCGCCGGCTACGGCCCTTTCACCTGCGGCCTGCCGCTGAAGAGCCGCGACGGCTCGCCCCTGCTCCAGACCAACCGCCAGCCGCTGGCGACCGACAAGGTCCGCTTCGTCGGCGATCCCGTCGCCTTCGTGGTGGCAGAGACGCTGGCGCAGGCGCGCGATGCGGCCGAAGCCGTCGAGGTCGACGTCGAGCCATTACCGGCAGTGACCGACCCTGAGGAAGCGGCCAAGCCCGGCGCGCCGCAGCTCTATGACCATATCCCTGATAACGTCGCGCTCGACTACCACTATGGCGACATGGAGAAGGTCAACGCAGCCTTTGCCAGCGCCGCCCATGTCACCAAGATCGACATCGAGAACACCCGCGTCGCCGTGGTGTCGATGGAGCCGCGCGTGGGCCTTGCCTCCTACGACAAGACGACCGAGCGCTACACGCTTCAGGTGCCGACGCAGGGCGTCGCCGGCAACCGCGCCAACCTCGCCAAGAACCTGAAAGTGCCGAACGAGAAGGTGCGCATCCTCACCGCCAATGTCGGCGGCTCCTTCGGCATGAAGAACATCAACTATCCCGAATACATGTGCATCCTGTACGGGGCGAAGGCGCTGGGTCGGCCGGTGAAATGGCTGGACGAGCGCTCCACCAGCTTCCTCTCCGACAGCCACGGCCGTGCGCAAAAAATCCACGCCGAGCTGGCGCTCGATGCCGAGGGACATTTCCTCGCGGCGAAGCTGTCCGGCTACGGCAATCTCGGCGCTTACATCACCGGCGTTGCGCCGGGGCCGCTCTCGCTGAACACCGGCAAGAACTTTTCCAGCGTCTATCGCACGCCGCTGATGGCGGTCGACATCAAGACGGTGCTAACCAACACCACGCTGATGGGCGCCTATCGCGGCGCCGGCCGGCCCGAGGCGAACTATTACATGGAGCGGCTGATCGACCGCGCCGCCGACGAGATGGGCATCAACCGGCTGACCTTGCGCAAGCGCAATTTCATCAAGCCGAGCCAGATGCCGTTCCCGGCCTCCTCCGGCGTGACCTATGACAGCGGTGACTTCCAGGCCGTGTTCAACAAGGCGCTCGAGATCTCCGACCACGAGAATTTCGCCAAGCGCAAGAAGGAAAGCCGGAAGGCCGGCAAGCTGCGCGGCATCGCGGTCGGCTCCTATCTCGAGGTCACCGCGCCGCCGAGCCCGGAGCTCGGCAAGATCGTGTTCGATGCTGACGGCAGCGTGCAGCTGGTCACCGGCACGCTCGATTACGGCCAGGGCCATGCCACTCCGTTCGCGCAGGTGCTGTGCGATCAGCTCGGCGTTCCCTTCGAGCGCGTCAAGCTCGTCCAGGGCGACAGCGACATCGTCCACACCGGCAGCGGCACCGGCGGTTCGCGCTCAATCACCGCGAGCGGCATGGCGATCGTGGGCGCCGCCAAGCTCGTGATCGAGAAGGGCAAGCGCGCCGCCGCGCACATGCTGGAAGCATCCGAAGCCGACATCGAGTTCGCTGACGGCAGCTTCACCATCGCCGGCACCGACCGCAGCATCGACATCATGGAGCTCGCCAGGAAGCTGCATGACAGCAAGACGCCGGAGGGCGTGCCCGACAGCCTCGACGTCGACCACACCAGCGAGCCGGTGCCCTCGGCGTTCCCGAACGGCTGCCACGTAGCTGAAGTGGAGATCGATCCGGAGACCGGCGTGGTGCAGATCGTGCGCTACAGCGCGGTCAACGATTTCGGCACGGTGATCAATCCGATGCTGGTCGCGGGCCAGCTCCATGGCGGCGTCGTTCAGGGCATTGGACAAGCGCTGATGGAGCACATCCGCTACGACGAGAGTGGCCAGCCGATCACGGGCTCGCTGATGGACTATGCCCTGCCGCGCGCAGAGGACGTGCCCAACATGACGGTCGGCGATCACCCGGTGCCGGCGACGACCAATCCGCTCGGCAGCAAGGGCTGCGGCGAAGCCGGCTGCGCCGGCAGCCTGTCGACGGTGGTGAATGCGGTGCTCGATGCGCTCTCCGACTACGGCATCAAGCACATCGACATGCCGCTGACCCCGGAGCGGGTATGGCGCGCGATCCAGGAGGCGAAGGCCAAGGCGGCGTAAGGGCCTCTTTCGCATCCACAACAAATGCTGTCATCGCCCGGCTTGACCGGGCGATTCAGTACTCCGAGGCAGAAGTGATTCACGGATGGGCCGCGGCGTACTGGATGCCCCGCCTTCGCGGGGCATGACACCGTTTTTGGAGTGAGAGCCTCGAACCCAACAGACGCTGCAGCCGCCTAAACGCCCTACGCCGCCGCCTGCTCACGTGGCTGGTAGATCGCGGTGTGCTGGCAGTGCGCGAGTGGCGTCGTGCTGTTGGCAACGACGAGCGCGTCGAGCTCGACGAAGCGGTGGCCTTTCTTCTCGTAGTTCGCGGCGACTTTTGCCCGCGCGGTGATCTCGTCACCGATGCGTGCGGCTGACAAGAGCTGCATGCGGCTGCCGACGTGGATCCACGGGCCGAGGATGGTGTTGTCAACCAGCACGCGGTTCATCACCCGCTGGATCAGGCCGGGATGGCCCAGGCCCTCGCGCGCAAAGATCGGATCGGTCTCCCTGATGTCGGCGAGATAGTCGGCCGCATCCTGTCCCGCCCAGCGGCGCGGCGTCGTGCCGAACCACTTGCCGGTCTCGAACGTCGCCGGGCTGACCGGCTTGCGCTCGGCAACCGCGGGGACCGCGACATAGCCGCTCAACGACACCGCAGGCGCGGCCGCCGGCAGCGAGGCCGTCCCCGTCGCGCACAGCGCAGTGCGGCTGAAGACTTCGATCGTGAGCAGGCCATTGTGCTCGGTGGCGTCGACATCGGCGCTCTCGCCGTCATAGACCGGCTTGATGAAGCGCGCCTCGACCAGCCCGCGCGACAAGAAATCGCGGCCCCAGCGCGCCAGCGGCACGTGCATCATGTAGGCGAACACATCGACGCCCGGCACCAGCCCGCCCTCGAAGCCGAAGCGGCGCGCCACCGTGTCGTCATGCATCTTGTTCTCGGACTGTTTTGCGGTGTTGTAGGCCTCGACGCGATAGGTTTCGAGCCGGTTCGGCATGGGTCGCCTTCCCTGTGTTCTCATTGTTTCAGAGCGATCGTAGGCCCCAGGGAACAGCGGTCAATCCCCTCGCCTTTGCGGCCCGAATGGGGTACCACGCGGCCAATGACTGACACCCCCACCCGCATCTATGTCGACGCCGACGCCTGTCCGGTGAAGGACGAAATCTACCGCGTCGCACTCCGGCACGGCGTGCCCGTGAGCGTCGTCGCCGGCAACTTTCTTCGAGTGCCCCACGATCCCCTGATCGAGCGCATTGCTGCCGGCGCCGGCATGGACGCGGCCGACGACTGGATCGCGGAACGCGCCAGGCCCGGCGATGTCGTCGTGACATCAGATATTCCGCTCGCGAGCCGCTGCGTGAAAGCGGGCGCCGACGTGATCGCGCCGAACGGAAAGCCGTTCACGGAAGAGTCGATCGGCATGACGCTGGCGGTGCGCAACCTGATGACGGATCTGCGTTCGGCCGGCGAAGTCACCGGCGGCCCGCGCTCGTTCGCGCCGCGCGACCGTTCCGCATTCCTCTCGGCCCTCGACCAGACGCTGCGCCGGATCCAGCGCCGCCGCACCGACGCGGCCGCAACGAGCCAGAGCTGACCATGGCGCCGCCGCTGATCCAACTGAAAGACATCAAACTGACCTTTGGCGGTACGCCGCTGCTGAGCGGTGTCGAACTCAATGTCGCACCAAGCGAGCGCGTCTGTCTGATCGGCCGCAACGGCTCGGGCAAATCGACGCTGCTGAAGATCGCAGCGGGCCTCATCGAGCCCGATGGCGGCACGCGCTTCGTGCAGCCCGGCGCCACGGTCCGTTATCTGCCGCAGGAGCCAGATTTCGGCGAACTCAAGACCACGCTCGCCTATGTCGAGGCGGGGCTTGCGCCCGGCGACGACCAGCACCAGGCGCGTTATCTCTTGGAGCAGCTTGGCCTCACCGGCGAGGAGAATCCGCATAATCTCTCCGGCGGCGAGGCCCGCCGCGCGGCGCTCGCCCGCGTGCTGGCGCCCTCGCCCGACATCCTGCTGCTGGACGAGCCGACCAACCATCTCGATCTCTCCACCATCGAGTGGCTGGAACAGGAGCTCGACAGCCGGCGCAGCGCGCTCGTGCTGATCAGCCACGACCGCCGCTTTCTCACCAATCTGTCGCGCTCCACCGCCTGGCTCGACCGCGGCAAGATCAAGCAGATCGACCGCGGCTTTGCCTCGTTCGAGAGCTGGCGCGACGAGGTGCTGGCGGAGGAAGAGCGCGACCAGCACAAGCTCGACCGCAAGATCGTCGACGAGGAGCACTGGCTGCGCCACGGCGTCTCCGGCCGGCGCAAGCGCAACGTCAAGCGGCTCGCCAATCTGCATGCCCTACGCGACCAGCGCCGCAATTATCGCGGCACCGCCGGCAGCGCCAATCTCGCGGCGGCGGAAGCGGAGCAATCCGGCAAGCTGGTGATCGAGGCCAAGGGCATCACCAAGGCCTATGGCGAGCGCAACATCGTCGAGAATTTTTCAACCCGCATCCAGCGCGGCGACCGGCTCGGCGTCATCGGGCCGAACGGCGCCGGCAAGACCACGCTGGTCAATCTGCTGACCGGCGGCGCGCAGCCTGATACCGGCACCGTGCGGCTTGGGGCCAATCTGGAAATGGCCACGCTCGACCAGCACCGCGAGAGCCTCGATCCCAAATCGACGCTAGCCGAAGCGCTCACCGGCGGTCGCGGCGACCAAATCATGGTCGGCGGCAAGCCGAAGCATGTCGTCGGTTACATGAAGGACTTCCTGTTCGCGCAGGAGCAGCGCGGCACGCCGCTGGAGGTGCTCTCCGGCGGTGAGCGCGGCCGGCTGATGCTGGCCCGCGCGCTCGCAAAGCCCTCGAACCTCCTTGTGCTGGACGAACCGACCAACGATCTCGACCTCGATACGCTCGACGTGCTCGAGGAGATGCTCGGCGATTACGAGGGCACGGTGATCCTGATCAGCCATGACCGCGACTTCCTCGACCGCGTCGTCACCTCCGTGATCGCGCCTGAGGGCAACGCTAAATGGATCGAATATGCCGGCGGCTACAGCGACATGCTGGCGCAGCGCGGCGCGGATCTCAAGCGCGAGACGGCGAAGGCGCCGGCTCCGGCGGAAAAGAAGGAGGAGCGTACCGCTGCTCCCTCCTCCGCACCCAAGCGCAAGCTGAGCTTCAACGAGAAGCACGCCCTGGCAACGCTGCCGACGAAGATGGAGACGCTGCACGCCGACATCGCAAGGCTGCAACGCGTCCTCGACGATCCCAATCTCTATGCGAAAGATCGCAAAAAATTCGACGACACCTCCGCCGCCATCGCCAAGGCGCATGACGAATTGTCCGTCGCCGAAGAGCGCTGGCTTGAACTCGAAATGCTGCGTGAAGAAATAGAGCAGGCTTGACCCATGACCACTCCCCTCGCTGCTAAAATCGCCCGCGAATACGGCACGCCCTGCGCCGTCATCGACATGGACAGGGTCGAGCGCAACATCGCGCGGATCCAGAAGGCCTGCGACGACGCCGGAATCGCCAACCGTCCCCACATCAAGACGCACAAGAATCCGACCATCGCGAAAATGCAGGTCGCGGCGGGGGCGAAAGGTATCACCTGCCAGAAGCTCGGCGAGGCCGAGATCATGGCCAATGCCGGCATCGACGACATCCTGATCAGCTACAATCTGCTGGGCGAAGAGAAGATGGCGCGGCTCGGCGCGCTGCAGGCGAAGGCGAATATGACGGTCGCCGCCGACAATTCGACCGTCGTCGCCGGTCTGCCCAAGGCCGCCGCCGCATCAGGCCGCCCGCTCTCGGTCGTCGTCGAATGCGACACCGGCCGCAAGCGCGCCGGTGTCGAGACGCCGGCCGAGGCGATCGCCCTCGCCCGCGAGATCGCCGCGTCCAAGGGACTGCAATTCGCAGGCTTTATGATGTATCCGACCGAAACAGGCTGGGCGGACGCGCAGAAATTTTACGACGAGGCGCTGGCCGGCGTACACGCGCACGGACTGGATGCAAGGATCGTCTCGACCGGCGGCACGCCGAACCTGAAGAACCTCGGCAAGCTCAAAGGCGCCACCGAGCATCGCTTCGGCACCTACATCTATAACGACCGCATGCAGGTCGCCGCCGGCGTCGCCACCTGGGACGACTGCGCGCTGCACATCTATTCGACCGTGGTGAGCCGCGCCGCCCCCGAGCGCGGTATTCTGGACGCGGGCTCGAAGACGCTGACGACGGACACCGGCGGGCTCGACGGCCACGGCCTGATCCTGGAGCATCCCGAGGCGAAGATCGCGCGCTTTGCCGAGGAGCACGGCTTCCTCGACCTCTCCCGCAGCAACACGCGCCCCAATGTCGGCGACGTCGTCCGCATCGTGCCGAACCATGTCTGCGTCGTCGTCAACATGATGGACGAGGTCGTGATGGTGCGCGGCGAGGAGATCATCGGCACGCTGCCGGTGGCGGCGCGGGGGAAGCTGCGGTAGAGGCGCTGCCCCACAGCCGTCATTGCGAGGAGCTCTTGCGACGAAACAATCCAGACTAGCTCCGCGGACGGATTCTGGATTGCTTCGCTACGCTCGCAATGACGGTGGTGAGCTAGCGAGCCATTTCAGCACGCCCCTGCCCGCCGCCCCGCCGGTCGCAAACGAGGCCTGCAGCAAATAGCCGCCGGTCGGTGCCTCCCAGTCCAGCATCTCGCCGGTGGCAAATACGCCGGGTAGCTTGCGGATCATGTAATCCGCATCGAGTTCGTCGAAAGAGATGCCGCCAGCGCTGGAAATCGCACGCGCGATCGGCGCTACTCCAGTTAGCTTGATCGGCACGGCGTTGATGAGCTCGGCCAATCGTTGGGGCGGCATTGCCGACAGCGATTGGCCGGCGCCAATTGCGGCCTCCTGCAACAACCCAAGGGCGATGGGCGAGAGTTGCGCAGCCTTGCGCAGGAAGTTGGAGAACGACTGTTTGCCGCGCGAGGCATGCAGGCGCTTGACGAGTTCGGCCTCATCGACATCCGGGCGCAAGGCGACGTGCAGCACCGCCTCGCCATTCGCCGCGATCGCCTCACGCAATTCGGCCGACAGCGCATAGATCGCCCCGCCTTCGATGCCGGCCCGCGTGATGATTGCCTCGCCGCGCAGGCTGTGCGGGCCGAAGTTTAGCGCAATCCCTTTGAGCGGCTGCCCTTCGAAGCGGGACCGAAAGACATCGGACCAGGCGACGATGAAGCCGCAATTGGCAGGCCGTAGCGGCGATATCGCGATGCCTTTGTCCGCCAGAATTGTCGTCCAGCCGCCATCGGAGCCAAGCCGCGGCCAGCTTGCGCCGCCGAGCGCCAGCACTGTCGCTTTGGCAGCGATGACAGCCGTTCCATGGCGCGTTTGAAACCGGAGCCGCCCCTCGTCATCCCAACCGGTCCAGCGATGACGAAAGGCGAACCGCACCCCGGTAGCATCGAGCCGCCGAAGCCAAGCGCGCAGCAAGGGCGAGGCCTTGAACGCCTTCGGAAATACTCGGCCGCTGCTGCCGACGAAAGTCGGCTCGCCCAGCGCCTCGCTCCAGGCGCGCAGCGCGTCGGGCGGAAAGGCGTCGATGGCAGCCTTCAGCTTCGGCGCCGCCGCGCGATAGCGCGCCATGAACTGCGGCAGCGGCTCGCTGTGGGTGAGATTGAGCCCGCCGCGGCCGGCCATCAGAAACTTGCGGCCCGCGGACGGCATCGCGTCATAAACGGTGACGCTGGCGCCGCCTTGCGCCAGCACCTCCGCCGCCATCAGCCCGGCGGGGCCGGCGCCGATGACGGCGACGGCTGTCAGAGTTTTACCCCCGCCCGCGCCGCGGCCTGGGCGACGTATTTCTGCGTCTGCTCGAACGCCCCCGTCAGCGCCTTGGCCTTCGACATGTCGCTGATCTCGGCAAAACGCGCGGCGACCGCATCCGGCGTCCATTCGGACTCCGGCAGGTTGATGCCTTCGCTCTCCAAGATCTTGATCACGGCGAAGGAGCCGGCGCCGGCGCCCATGATGGTGCGGGTCGGCGCATCCTCGCTCAGCATGTACTCGACCGCGGGCGTGATCGCGTTGGGCTTCATCAGTTGCAGCGCCTGCGGCGGCAGCAGCTCTTCGGTCATGCGGGTCGCCGCCGTCGGCGAGATGATGTTGACGCGAATGTCGTTCTTGCGGCCCTCTTCGGCGAGCACGTTCATCAGGCCGACCATGCCTGATTTCGCCGCGCCGTAATTGGCCTGGCCGAAATTGCCGTAGAGGCCGGAGGATGACGTCGTCAGCACGATGCGGCCGTAGTTGCGGTCGCGCATGCCGGCCCAGGCCGCCTTGCAGCAATAGAACGTGCCGACGAGATGCACGTCGAGCACCTTCTGGAAATCGGCCGCTTCCATCTTGCCAAACGACTTGTCGCGCAGGATGCCGGCATTGGCGCACAAGAGATCGACGCTGCCCCACTCCTTGGTGGCGCGCTCGACCATGGCGGTGACCTGCTCGAAGTTCGAGACGTCGGCGCCGTCGGCCATCGCGATGCCGCCGGCTTTGCGGATCTCCTCGACCACGGCCTCGGCCGGCGACAGCGAGCCGCCGGTGCCATCACGCGCGCCGCCGAAATCGTTGACAACGACCTTGGCGCCGCGGCTCGCCAATCCCAGCGCATGCGCGCGACCCAGACCATTGCCCGCGCCGGTGACGATGGCGACGCGTCCGTCGAACCTGATTGCCATGAGTAAGGGTCTCTATTCTTCTTCCCTTCTCCCCTTGTGGGAGAAGGTGGCGCGAAGCGCCGGATGAGGGGTCTCTCTCTACAGATGCGCTCGCGGAGAGAGACCCCTCACCCGCCTCGCGTTCCGCGAGGCACCCTCTCCCACAAGGGGAGAGGGTGAAACCCCGCTCTGGGTTTCCTTTTTGAGCAGCGATGGATGGCCGGGTCAAGCCCGGCCGGGATGGCCCGGGCCTACTCGAAATAGATCAACCCGAGCCAGTCCGCGACCAGCGCGGGCTTATCCTCACCCTCGATCTCCACCGTGACGTTGGTGCGGGACTGCAATTCGTTCGGCTTGCGTAGCTTGGCTTCCGCCAGCACGAAACGGCCGCGGACTCGCTTGCCGGAGCGGACCGGCGAAATGAAGCGCAGCTTGTCGAAGCCGTAGTTCACGCCCATCGTGGTGCCCGCGATCACGGGCATCACCTCATAGGACATGATCGACATCAGCGACATCGTGAGAAAACCGTGCGCGATGGTGGTGCCGAACGCGGTTTCTTTCTTGGCCCTTTCAGGGTCGACATGGATGAACTGGTGATCCTCGATCACGTCGGCGTAGGTGTCGATGCGGGGCTGATCGATCAGGTGCCACGACGACACGCCGATCTCCTTACCGACCATGGACCGATAGGCGTCGAGCGTAATCGGCGGCTTCTTCCAGACTTCGTTCACTTAGGTCTCACTCCGTGTTTTCGCCAGCTCCGGAAAATCCTCCTCGCGGAATTCCCGGCCGCGCAGGGGATCGGTGCGATCGTCGTCGCGCTCCAGCCTGCGTAGCTGCACGCGGCGGATTTTTCCAGAGATCGTCTTCGGCAGCTCGGTGACTATCTCGAGGCGGCGGATGCGCTTGAATGGCGCGAGACGCGTGTGCAGGTGCTTGAAGATCGACAGCGCGGTCTCGGGCGAGCGCTCTGCGCCCGACGCCAGCAGTACGAAGGCCTTGGGGACCGCGAGCCGGATCGGATCCGGGCTCGGCACCACGGCGGCCTCGGCGACGAGCTCATGCTCGAGCAGCACGCTCTCGAGCTCGAACGGGCTGATTCGGTAGTCGGAGGATTTGAACACGTCGTCGGAGCGGCCGACGAAGGTGAGATAGCCATCCTCATCCGCGAACACGACGTCGCCGCTGCGATAGAGCTCGCCTTCCGCACCGGAGAGCTTGCCGTCATCACTCTGATAGCCCTGCATCAATCCGGCGGGACGGTTCACGCCGAGCACCAGCGTCACCTCACCCTCCTTCGCCGGGTTGCCGTCGGCATCGCTGATCTGCACGCGATAGCCCGGCAACGGCCGGCCCATCGAGCCGATCTTGATAGGCTGGCCCGGCGAATTGCCGGCGAGTGCAGTCGTTTCAGTCTGGCCGTAGCCGTCGCGGATGGTCAGCCCCCAGGCGGCCTGTACCTGGTCGATCACTTCAGGATTGAGCGGCTCGCCGGCGCCGCAGACCTCGCGAAGCGACACCTTGAACGATGCGAGATTCTCCTGGATGAACAGCCGCCACACCGTCGGCGGCGCGCATAGCGTGGTGACGCCACAGCGGCCGATGGTGGCGAGCAGTCCCTTGGCGTCGAAGCGCGGCTGGTTGACCACGAACACGGTCGCGCCCGCATTCCACGGCGCGAAAAAACAGCTCCAGGCATGCTTGGCCCAGCCGGGCGACGAGATGTTGAGATGGACGTCGCCGGGCTGCAGCCCGATCCAGTACATGGTGGAGAGATGGCCGACCGGATAGCTGCGCTGACTGTGTCGCACCAGTTTTGGTTTAGCGGTCGTGCCCGAGGTGAAATAGAGCAGCATTGGGTCGTCGGCCTTGGTCGGACCGTCAGGCGCAAAGCTCTCCGAAGCGGTCGCTGCCTCGTCATAAGTAAGCCAGCCATCGGACGCCGTGCCGACCACGATGCGGACGATACTCTCGGTAGCGAGGCTGGCGAATTTCGCGACCTGGTCCTCGGCAGCCACCACCGCCTTCGCCTTGCCGCGATCGAGCCGATCGCGCAGTTCTTCTGCGGTGAGCAGCGTGGTCGCGGGAATCACGACGACGCCGAGCTTCATCGCCGCCAGCATCGTCTCCCACAGCGGAACCACATTGCCGAGCAGCAGCAAGAGATGATCGCCGCGCTTCAAGCCCTGCGCGCGGAGGAAGTTGGCGACCTGGTTCGAGCGCTTCGAGAGAGTCGCGAAAGAGAGCTTGGTCTGCCGGTCCTGCGCGGCATCGACGATCCAGAGCGCGGGCCTATCCCCGCTCTCCGCATTCGTCGCGAGGTCGGCATCGAACCAGTCGAGCGCCCAGTTGAATGGAACCGGATCGGGCCAGCGGAAGCCCTTGACCGCTGTCTCGTAATCCGTGCGGTGCTTGAGCAGAAACGCGCGCGCTTCCTGAAATGTCGTCATGATCCGGGCCCGTCGAATTGACCTTCGACTGTAGCCCGGATGGAGCGAAGCGCAATCCGGGGACGGTCGCGCCAATTGAAAGAGCTGTCCCGGATTGCGCTTCGCTCCATCCGGGCTACGAGCAAAGCCTCGCTATTTTCCAGCGAGGCTGCGAACGTGCTTGATAATTCCGGAAAAATCCACCCCGCCGTGCCCGGCTGCGTCGAAAGACTGATAGATCTCCTGCGCATGCTTGCCGAGCGGCGTCGCCGCACCCGCAGCCTTCGCGGCGTCCTGCGCCAGCGTCAGGTCCTTCACCATCAGCGCCGAGGCAAATCCCGGCTTGTAGTCGTTGTTGGCCGGCGAGGTCGGCACCGGGCCCGGCACCGGGCAATAGGTCGTCAGCGACCAGCACTGGCCCGACGAGGTCGAGGCGACGTCGAACAACGCCTGATGCGAGAGCCCGAGCTTCTCAGCCAATGCAAACGCCTCGCTGACCGCGATCATGGAAATGCCGAGGATCATGTTGTTGCAGATCTTTGCGGCCTGCCCTGCGCCGGCGCCGCCGCAATGCACGATCTTCTTGCCCATCTTCTCCAGCACGGGCTTCGCCGCCGCGAACGCACTCTCCTCGCCGCCGCACATGAAGGTGAGCGTCGCCCCCTTGGCGCCACCCGTGCCGCCGGAGACCGGCGCGTCGACCGAGAGCACGCCGTACTTGGCGGCCAACGTATGCGCCTGCCGCGCGCTCTCGACGTCGATGGTGGAGCTGTCGATGATCAGCGCCCCCTTGGCCATGGCAGGAACGACCTCGTTCCAGACGGAGAGCACGTGCTTGCCGGCCGGCAGCATGGTGACGACGACGTCCGCGCCCTTCACAGCACCCGCAGCGCTGTCGGCAATGCTGGCGCCGTCGGCCTTGGCTTGCGCGCGCGAGGCCTCGACGAGGTCGAAGGCGACGACCTTGTGGCTGGCCTTGACCAGGTTGGCGGCCATCGGGCCGCCCATATTGCCGAGACCGATGAATGCGATCGTGGCCATTGTCGTTTCCTCCGCTTGAGATGTCTCGCTGATTATAGATCGAAGAAATTAGGCACAATTGGCGGCTTTGGGGTCACCTCTCCCCAACGGGGAGAGGTCGGATTGCGCCTGGCGATGCGCAGCATCGTCCAGAGCAATCCGGGTGAGGGGCCGCCGCACCCAGTGACACTGTAGCCCCTCACCCGGATCGCATCTCTTGATGCGATCCGACCTCTCCCTACGGGAGAGGTGATCCGAGTCCTTGGCTGCATCCACATACTAGTTGAACTTCAGCTCGTCGGCGCCGATTTCGGCGAAATATGGCGCCAGCATCTGCGGCGTCACGTCCTCGATGCGCGGCGGCGACCACGACGGATTGCGATCCTTGTCGATCACCGCGGCGCGCACGCCCTCGCGGAAATCGTCGCTGCGGAAGACCTCCAGCGCGGCGCGATATTCGCGCACCAGGCACTCTTCAAGGCTCGATGATTTGCGCGCGAGCCGCAGCAGGTTCAGCGTCACCACCATGCCGCGCGGCGATTTTTCGTTGAGCGTCTTCAATGTCGTCAGAGCGAATTCGGAGCCGTCGCGCTTGAGCGCTGCGAAGATGTCCTCCATGCGGTCGAAGCCAAACAATGCGTCGATAGTCGGCTCTTTTGCGGCGACCGGGCCTGCGGTTTCACCGGTCGAAAAACCGTTGATGAGCTTGCTGACGTCGGCGGCGGTCGCGCCCGAGTGCAGCTTCGTCAGGGCTTCGCGCAGCTCCGGCAGCCTCACGGCCGGCACGACCCAGTCGGCGAACTTCGCATGGATCGCATCCGGCCCGTTCATGGTCTGGCCGGTCAGCCCGAAATAGGTGCCGATCTCGCCCGGCGAATGCGACAACAAAAAGGTGCCGCCGACATCCGGGAAGAAGCCGAGCCCAACCTCGGGCATCGCCAGCTTGGTGCGATCGGTGACGACGCGGTGGCTGGCATGGGCTGACAAACCGACGCCACCACCCATCACGATGCCGTCCATGAACGCCACATACGGCTTCGGGAATTTCTTGATCCGGGCGTTGAGGATGTATTCCTCGCGCCACAGGATCTTGCCGAGATCCCCATTGACCTTGGAGCTTTCCCAGAGCGTGCGAATGTCGCCGCCGGCGCACAGGCCACGCTCGCCGGCACCTTCCAGCAGGATCACGGCGATGCCCGGATCGGCCTTGAAGCGGTCGAGCGCCTTGTCGATGTCGCGAAACATCTCCAGCGTCACGGCGTTGAGCGCCTTCGGACGGTTGAGGCGGATCACGCCGGCTGCGCCCTCGACACGGGCGATCAGGTCGCCCTCTTCCACGCCGCTCATCGCGCGCCCTCGATCAGTTTGCGCGCCACGATGAGCCGCATGATTTCATTGGTGCCTTCGAGGATCTGGTGCACGCGCAAATCGCGCACGATCTTCTCGATGCCGTATTCGCTGAGGTAGCCGTAGCCGCCGTGAAGCTGCAGCGCATGGTTGGCGACCTCGAAGCCGACGTCAGTGCCAAACCGCTTGGCCATGGCACACAGCATGGTGGCGTCGGGGTCCTTGCGGTCGAGCGCCGCGGCGGCGCGCCACAAAAACGTGCGCGCGGCCTCGAGCTCGATCGCCATGTCGGCAAGGCGGAATTGCAGCGCCTGGAATTCATCGAGGCGCTTTCCAAACGCCTTGCGCTCCTTCATGTAGGCGAGCGCCTTGTCGAGCGCTATTTGCGCACCACCGAGCGAGCACGCGGTGATGTTGAGGCGGCCGCCATCGAGGCCGGCCATCGCGATCTTGAAGCCGGCGCCCTCTTCACTGAGGCGGTTGGCGACCGGCACGCGGGCGTTCTCGAACATCACGGCGCGGGTCGGCTGCGCGTTCCAGCCCATCTTGCGCTCATTGGCACCGAACGAGACGCCCGGCGTCTTGCCGTCGACGACGAGGGTCGAAATGCCGCCGGGACCATCGCCACCGGTCCTGACCATCGCGACCAGGAGGTCGGTGCCGCCGGCGCCCGAGATGAACTGCTTCTGGCCGTTGAGCACATAATGGTCACCATCGCGCACCGCGCGGGTGCGCAGCGCTGCCGCGTCCGAGCCGGCGCCCGGCTCCGTCAGGCAGTAGCTCGCGATCAGCTCCATGGTGCAGAGCTTTGGCAGCCATGTGTGGCGCTGGGTATCGCTGCCGAAGGCATCGATCATCCAGGACGCCATGTTGTGGATGGAGATGAAGGCCGAGGTGGTCGGGCAGCCCGTCGCAAGCGCCTCGAAGATCAGCGCCGCGTCGAACCGCGTCATGGCGGAGCCGCCGACATCGTCGCGGATATAGATGCCGCCCATGCCGAGCGTGGCGGCTTCGCGCATCACGTCGACCGGAAAATGCTTCTCCTCGTCCCAGCGTAACGCGTGCGGCGCAATCTTTTCCGCTGCAAACGCCAAAGCCATGTCGCGAATTGCGACCTGATCCTCGTTCAGAGCGAACTGCATGCTGCCGCCTAACCTTTCACTCCACCGTCATTGCGAGCGCAGCGAAGCACTCCAGCATCCCTCGGCAGAGACAGTCTGGATTGCTTCGTCGCACCAGCGCAAAATTGCTTCGCAATTTTGTCGCGGGCTCCTCGCAATGACGACTGGGCTACAGCCCTACTTCATCAGCGGGATCGAGAACTCCGCACCTTCCTTGACGCCGGACGGCCAGCGCGAGGTTACCGTCTTGGTCTTGGTGTAGAATCGAACCGAATCCGGACCGTGTTGGTTGAGATCGCCGAAGCCCGACTTCTTCCAGCCGCCGAAGGTGTAATAGGCGATCGGCACCGGGATCGGCACGTTGATGCCGACCATGCCGACGTTCACCTTGGCCGCGAAGTCGCGTGCGGCGTCGCCGTCGCGGGTGAAGATGGCCACGCCGTTGCCGTAATCATGATCTGACGGCAACGCCAGCGCTTCCTTGTAGTCGTGCGCACGCACGACGGAGAGCACCGGGCCAAAGATCTCTTCCTTGTAGATCCGCATGTCCTTGGTGACGTTGTCGAACAGCGAACCGCCGAGATAGAAGCCCTTCTCGTAGCCCTGCATCTTGAAGCCGCGGCCGTCGACGGCGAGCGTCGCGCCTTCTTTGATGCCGATGTCGATGTAGCTCTTGACCTTCTCGACCGCCTCGCGCGTGACCAGCGGACCGTAGTCGGCCGACGGGTCGATCGAGGTGCCGATCTTGAGGCTCTCGACGCGCGGGATCAGCTTTTCCATCAGACGGTCGGCGGCGGTCTTGCCGACGGGAACGGCGACGGAAATAGCCATGCAGCGCTCGCCGGCGGAGCCGTAGCCGGCGCCGATCAAGGCATCGACCGTCTGGTCCATGTCGGCATCGGGCATCACGATGGCGTGGTTCTTGGCGCCGCCGAAGCACTGGCAGCGCTTGCCGGTCTGCGCTGCGCGTTCGTAGATATACTGCGCAATCGGCGTGGAGCCGACGAAGCCGATCGCCTTGATATCGGGGTCGTCGAGGATGGCGTCGACCGCTTCCTTGTCGCCGTTGACGACGTTGAGGATGCCGGCCGGCAGGCCCGCCTCCATCATCAGCTCGGCGAGCTTCATCGGCACGCCGGGATCGCGCTCCGACGGCTTGAGGATGAAGGCGTTGCCGCAGGCGATCGCAGGTGCAAATTTCCACATCGGAATCATCGCCGGGAAATTGAACGGCGTGATGCCGGCGACGACACCGAGCGGCTGGCGCATGGAATAGATGTCGATGCCGGGGCCGGCGCCCTCGGTGTATTCGCCCTTCATCAGGTGCGGAATGCCGCAGGCGAACTCGGCGACCTCAAGGCCGCGCTGGATGTCGCCCTTGGCGTCAGGAACGGTCTTGCCATGCTCGCGCGCCAGCAGCTCGGCGAGTTGGTCGTAGTCGCGTTGCACCAGCTCCAGAAACTTCATCATGACGCGGGCGCGGCGCTGCGGGTTGGTCGCGGCCCACTCCGGCTGTGCGGCGCGGGCGTTCTCGACGGCGGCGCGAACCTCGGCCTTGGACGCCAGCGCGACCTTGGCCTGGACGTCACCGGTCATCGGCTCGAAAACGTCGGCGGTGCGGCCTGAGGTGCCCTTGACCTCCTTGCCACCGATGAAATGTCCGATTGAACGCATGGAATGATCTCCTTCAGGCTCAGCTGATCGCTTTGACAAATCCTATCGACCTGCATTTTATAGGATTCAAGTCTGAGATAATGCACCATAGATGTGCGAAAATGCTGGATCAAGGCGCTATCGACTGGGACGACTTTCGCTTCGTGCTGGCCATCGTGCGGGGCGGCTCGGTGTCGGCTGCGGCAAAACAGCTCGGGGTCGACCATGCGACGGTGATCCGCCGCGTCGATCGGCTGGAGAAGCACCTCTCGGCCAAGCTGTTTGACCGGCGCAAGACCGGCTACCTCCTCACCGAGGCCGGCCAGCGCGTCGCCGACAGCGCGGAAGCCATGGAATCCACCATCGTCGCCAACCAGGAGCAGGTCGGTGGCTCCGTGGCACGGCTGACCGGCACGGTGCGGATCGGCGCACCCGACGGTTTCGGCACCGCCTTCCTGGCGCCGCGGCTCGCCCCCTTTGCCGACCGCTACCCCGATCTCGACCTGCAACTTGTCGCCACGGCGCGGCTGTTCAGCCTCTCCAAGCGCGAGGCCGACATCGCCATCAGCCTGACCATGCCCAAGGAAGGCCGCATCGTCGGCCGCAAGCTGCTCGACTACCGCCTCGGGCTCTATGCCGCGCCTGCCTATCTCGACCGCTTCCCAGAGATCGCCTCGCGGCAGGACCTGCCGCAGCACCGCTTCGTCGGTTACATCGAGGAATTGCTGTTCACGCCGGAGCTCGACTATCTGCCTCAGGTGTCGCCGAAGATTTCCGCACGTTTCCGCAGTGCCAATCTGATCGCGCAGCTCAATGCCACGCTCTCGGGTTTCGGCATCGCGGTGCTGCCGCACTTCATGGCGACCGACTATCCGCAGCTCGTTCCGGTGCTGCCGGAGGAGATCTCGATTACGCGCACGTTCTGGATGCTGATGCACGCCGACAGCAAGGACCTCGCGCGGATCAGGGCCGTGGCGGATTACATCAGCGAGATCGTGGAGCGCGAGCGGGCGTTATTTGCGGGACGATAACGCCGCTGTCGTAGGGTGGGCAAAGCGACGAGACGCGCAAATGCGCGGCTCGTGGCGTGCCCACCACTTCTGCTGCAATCGTGGAGAGATGGTGGGCACGGCGCTGACGCGCCTTTGCCCACCCTACGGCACCTAGTTCTTCGTCTTCTTCACCGCCGACACCTTCGGCTCGCGCTTCGCGCCGTCGAGCGCGCTATCCCGGCCCGCCTTCAGCACCTCGTCCGACAGCTCGCTTGAGCCCGCGATGCGCGCCAGCAGCATGGTGCCGGCCATCGTGGCGAGTGTCGCAATCGCCTGTTTTCGCGCGGCCTTCCGCGGCATGTTCGGGATATAGTCGGTCATCATCTCGATCATCTCGTCGAGCTTGCCGGCAAAGGCCTTGCGCGTCTTTGGGCTCTCGCGGGCGATCTCGGCGCCGAGCGAGGGGATCGAGCAGCCATGACCTGGATTGTCGCGATGCAGCGCGGAGAGATAGCTCTCGGCGATCAGCGCCAACCGCTTTTCAGGAGCGGCCTCGCCGGTGAGCTTGCGCCAATGGTCCATCGAGCGATCCATGGCGTAGGCGAAGGCCTCGATCACCAGCGCCTCGCGGGAATCGAAATGCGCGTAGAAGCCGCCGTGGGTCAGGCCCGCCTCTTTCATAAGGTCGGCGACGCCGATGCCGTGGGCGCCCTTTTCGCGCAGCCGCACGGAGGCCTTCTTCACGATGCGATCGTGGGTTTCCTGCTTGTGTTCCCGGGAATAGCGCATGCGCATCTCATTGAATGTCGGAGATCATCTCATAACACGCAAATGCCGCGAACGGCGCATTAATTCGCAGTTAGATTGTTGCCGATCATAGAAAAGGTTGCAGTTGCATGCACCGCCAGCGCGCCCTTCCCGTCGCGAACGAAGCCTTCGGTATAGCTCGTCTGGCGCCCCAGCTTGATCACCTTGCCTTCGGCCGAGATCAGGCCCGAGCGGACGCAGGAAGGTCAGCTTCAGATCGAGGGTCACGGAGCCCTGCCCGACCTCCAGCCGGGTCGAGATCGCGCACCCCATGGCCGTATCCAACAACCCCGCGGCGGTCGCGCCGTGCAGGAGGCCGATGGTATTTTCGAGATCTTCATGCGGCTCCAGTTCCATGACGATCCGGCCTGGCTCGACCACGGCCATCGTGAAGCCGATCAGTTTTGCGAAGGGCGGCGGCGGCAGGCGGCCGTCGCGAATGCCCAGCATGGCGTCCATGCCCGACAGGCCCCTCACCACTTTCGCAACCGGCGCAGGCGCCTGCCAATCCACCACGCGCTCGCGCCGCTGGTCGGGCGAAAAAAGGTCAAGTTGATCGGCTTGGGTCATGACGGCCTCGTTATATGACATATATCATGCTATGCTACGGACTTCCCGCTGACAACTCCGGTCCGCCCGCTTGACAAGCCGGGCGTTTCGGCCCGGAAGTGGCTTCGACCCGGCGCCCTGCGCCTGCCACGAACCGTTCGGGATGCATGATGGAAATGCTCAATCACCACTGCGGCGTGACGCGTGACGCGCGCGGCGTCGTTCACGTCGCGATCTGCAACGCCGGCCCACTCAACATTCTTGGCTCGCCCGTGACCGATGCCGTGCGCGAAGGCTTGCAGCGGCTTGCCACCGACCGCAACATCCGCGTCGTGGTGCTGCGCGGCCAGAGCGAGAAGAGCATGATCGGCGGCGCCGACATCAAGGAGATGGCGAAGCTCGACCAGAAGTCGGCCGAAGCCTTCATCAGCCGCCTGCGCGATCTCTGTGAGGCCGTACGCGCCTTCCCGGCTCCGGTGATCGCGCGCATGCCCGGCTGGTGCCTCGGCGGCGGGCTCGAGGTCGCCGCCGCCTGCGACTTCCGCATCGCCGCGCATGATGCGCATTTCGGCATGCCCGAGGTGCGCGTCGGCATCCCCTCGGTGATCCATGCCGCGCTGCTGCCGCGCCTGATCGGCTGGGCCCGCGCGCGCTGGCTGGTGATGACGGCGGAGAACATCGACGCGCCGACGGCGCTGGCCTGGGGCATGGTCGATAAGGTGGCGCCGGAAGGCGGGCTGGATGCCGAGGTCGAGCACGTCGTGAAGGCGTTGCTCGAATGCGGCGCCGAGGCGCTGCGCTCGCAGAAGGCACTGCTGCGGCAATGGGAGGAGTTGCCGCTGACGGAGTCGGTGAATTTGAGCGTGAAGGTGTTCGGCGAGTCGTTCCTGACGGACGAGCCGACGCGGCTCATGCAGGCGTTTGTGAACAGGAAGCGGTGAGGCGTGGGTTCTGTAGTGAAGAAGCTCCCTCCAAGCCAAAGGTGTCATGCCCCGGCTTGACCGGGGCATCCAGTACGCCGCGGCTCCAGTTGCAAGAGCGAGTTCGCCAACACGGGTCTCTGGAATACTGGATTGCCCGCTTTCGCGGGCAATGACAGCGGAGTGTGAGGCGGTCACCGCCTACAACCGCAACTCCGTCACAACCACATCCTGCCTCACCCAATCGAACGACCAAATCTCATCCGAACCACGACAATTTCTCATCCCTGATGCGGTTGCATTTTTTGCGCCGCATCATATGATGATCATAATCTTATTTGTCACCACAGGGAGTTTGTCATGGCCGAAGCCGCCGATCCCGTCGTCATCATCTCCGCCGCCCGCACCCCGCTCGGCCGCTTCATGGGCGAATTGTCGCCGCTCCCCGCGCACAAGCTCGGATCGCACGTGATCGGCGTGGCGCTGGAGCGCGCAAAACTCGCGCCCGAGAAGGTCGACGAGGTCTTCATGGGCTGCGTGCTGCCGGCCGGTCAGGGCCAGGCTCCGGCACGCCAGGCCGCGCGCGCCGCCGGCCTGCCCGATGCCACTGGCGCCACCACCGTGAACAAGGTCTGCGGCTCCGGCATGAAAGCGACCATGCTGGCGCACGACATCATCCGCGCCGGGTCGGCCGACATCGTCGTTTCCGGCGGCATGGAGAGCATGAGCAACGCGCCGTATCTTTTGGCCAAGGCGCGCGGCGGCTACCGCGCCGGCCATGACCGCATCATCGACCATATGATGATGGACGGGCTGGAGGACGCTTACGAGACCGGCCGCTCCATGGGTGATTTCGGCGAGGCCACCGCGGAAGCCTACCAGTTCACCCGCAAGGACCAGGACGCCTACGCGATGGAGACACTCAGCCGCGCGCGCAAGGCCGTTGAGGGTGGCGCGTTCAAGGCCGAGATCGCACCGATTACGCTCACCGAGAAAGCGGGTCCCCGCGTCATCACCAACGACGAGCATCCGCTGAAGGTCGATCCCGCAAAAATCCCCGGCTTGAAGCCGGCGTTCCGCGCCAACGGCACCATCACGCCGGCTGCCTCCTCCGCCAATGCCGACGGCGCTGCCGCGCTGGTGCTGACCAAGCGCTCGCTCGCCGATCGGAGCGGCTTGCCGGTTCTGGCCGAGATCAAGGGCCACGCCACCCACAGCCAGGAGCCGCAATGGTTCACCACGGCACCGATCCCGGCGATCCGCAAGCTGCTCGACAAGGTCGGCTGGAGCGCAGGCGATGTCGATCTGTTCGAGATCAATGAGGCCTTCGCCGTGGTGGCGATGGCAGCGCAGCGCGATCTCGGCATTCCCCGCGACAGGCTCAACATCAACGGCGGCGCCTGCGCGCTCGGCCATCCCATCGGCGCGACAGGCGCGCGGCTGATCGTGACGCTGCTGCATGCGCTGGAGGCGCAGAACCTCAGGCGCGGCGTCGCGGCGCTCTGCATCGGCGGCGGCGAAGCCACGGCGATTGCGGTGGAGCGACTGGCGCACTGACGCGAGAAAGTCCGAAAACGAGGGAACTCCGTCATTTGCGACGAAGGCGTCCCGTGCCATCCTGCAAGCTGACACAGGTCTGTTGCGACCTGCCCATCAACGTTGAGGCCCAATGATCTCGAACTGGCTCGCGGCAGCACTTTCCCGCCGCAACATTCACTACGGTTGGGTGATGGTCGGCGTGACCTTCCTCGCCGCGCTGATCAGCGCCGGCACGGTCGGTGCGCCCGGCGTGTTCATCGTTCCCCTGCAAAAGGAGTTCGGCTGGAGCACGGCGGAGATTTCCTCCGCGCTATCGATCCGCTTCATCCTGTTCGGGCTGATGGCGCCGTTCGCGGCCGCCCTGCTCAACCGCTATGGCCTGCGCAACGTCACGCTCGCCGCGCAGCTGATCGTCGTGTCGGCGCTCGTGCTCTCGCTCGGCATGACCGAAGTCTGGCAGCTCGTCGCCTTGTGGGGCGTGGTGATCGGGATCGGCACGGGCATGACCGCGCTGGTGCTGGGCGCGACCATTGCCACGCGCTGGTTCGCCGCAAGACGCGGCCTCGTTGTCGGCATCATGACGGCGAGCGTCGCCACCGGCCAGCTCGTGTTCCTGCCGCTGCTCGCAAGCCTCACCGAGCGCTTCGGCTGGCGTCTCGCACTCGGCTTCGTCTGTATCATGCTCGGCGTCTCGGCCCTGGCAGTCCTGCTCGCGATGCGCGACCGGCCGAGCGATGTCGGCCTGCGCCCGTTCGGCGACGAAGGCACCGCGCCCCTGCCCGCTCTGCCCGTGAGCCATGGCTCGATCACGGGCGTTGCGCTCGGCACGCTGCGCGATGCCTCGAAGTCGACTGCGTTCTGGATCCTGTTTGCGACCTTCTTCGTCTGCGGCGCCTCAACCAATGGTCTCGTCCAGGTGCACCTGATCCCGATGTGCCTCGATTTCGGCATCCCGCAAGTGCAGGCCGCAAGCCTGTTAGCTGCGATGGGCATCTTCGATTTCTTCGGCACCATCATGTCGGGCTGGCTGTCGGACCGCTACGACAACCGCTGGCTCTTGTTCTGGTACTACGGGCTGCGCGGGCTCTCGCTGATCTTCCTGCCCTTCAGCGATTTCTCGTTCTACGGCCTGTCGGTGTTCGCGATGTTCTACGGACTCGACTGGATCGCCACGGTGCCGCCGACCGTGCGGCTCACAGCTCAAAAATTCGGACCCGAGCGCGCCAATCTGGTGTTCGGCTGGATCTTTGCCGGCCATCAGCTCGGTGCCGGTACTGCCGCCTTCGGTGCCGGTTTTTCGCGGACGGTCTATCAGAGCTATTTGCCCGCCTTCTTCATCGCCGGCGCACTCTGCGTGTTCGCTTCGCTGATCGTGCTGGCGCTGTCGCGGCAACCCAAGCCGAAGCCGCAAGCGGCGATGGCCTAGTACCTGATCGTGGTGGTGACGCCGAACACCGCGGCGTCACCGATCCACGAGATGCCGGTCGGATCGTTCGGGTTCGGCACGCCGCCAGAGGGGCGGAACACGTACTGAAAGTAAGGCGCGATCAGCCAGCCCGGCTTGACGTGCGCCTCGTAGATCATCTCGATCAGGGTCTCGTTGCTGCGCACCGGACTCTGGATGCCCGTGAAGGCCTGCGTGTCGAGATCGAGATTGCGGGCGGTGTTCGAAATCCGCATGTAGGCCATCGCCACGCCGAATCGGTCGAGCGGACGGCCAGGCGTGAAGCCGACGAAGCCGATGCCGCCGTCCATATACAGGTCGATCAGATTGCGGTCCGGCGGGCTGTAGGCGATGCGGCCGAACGCCGTGATGCCAGGGAGCGAGGCTGAGGTGCTCTTGTCCGTCACCTCGGCAGGACGATAAAGCACCTGCTCGATCACCGCGAAGATTCCGTAGTTGCCGCGAAGCTTTGCAGCAATACCGCTGCCGCTGGGATCGGCGATCGAGACGCCCTCGGCGGTAAAACGCTGGCTGTCGAACGGGCCATAGTGCTTCCAGGCGCCCGGTGTGAAATTGCCCGCGAGCGGACGGCCACCGACATCGATGTCGTAGGTGAAGCGGACCTGCCCGATCACCCAGGGCGGATCGTTGACACGAAACGCGAGGCCATGGTGGTCGCGCAATTGCGGATCGGCATCGCCCGGCCCCGAGGGATCGCCGTTGAACACCGCGCCGTAGGCCGTGATCTTGTCCGTCAGCGCCGCCTTGATGCGAATGCCGGGCACCGCGATCGGTGGCGCCGGGCCGCCGGCCGGAAGATTGGATGCCTTGATCGCCGGCCAGCCGAAGGTGCCGTTGATGAAGAGGTCGTCGGTCTGGCTGTCGAAGAACTCGACGTCCGCAGCCTGCTGGCCGGCCCTGATGTTCAGGCGATCATTGAAGAAACTCTGCTCGAAATACGCATTGTAGAGCCGCTGGTCCGGCAGCGCCTCGATCTCGCTGATGGTGGCGAGATTCATCACGTAGTTACGGGAGAGACCCTGGCCGTAGATCACGAGGGCATTGGCGTAGAAGCGGCCGCCGGTCCAGCCGACCAGCTTGTCGAGATCGGCATCGACCGACAGATCGAGACGGCCGAAATGGATGGCGCCGCGCTTCACGCCGCCGGAGACGTTGGCGATATTGTCGGCGATATAGGTGGCGCCGAAGTTCAGGCCCTTGTTGGCGAGGCCGTCATGCCATTCGTTGAACCATTTTGGAAACAGCCACTCGGCCGCGCTCTCGTCCTTGGCGCCGGCGAGGGCATTCGTGCTTATCGCCGTGCAGGCCAGCATAGTGGCGGCCGCGCCTCGCAACAGAGAGCTATGGGCAGTCACGATCACGGCGGATTCCGGCTGGCAGAGGCTACTTGAATATGCCCGTCCGCCGCATGAAGAAATAGGCCGCACCAACTGAAGAAGCCATCAAAACGGCCGCCCAGAGAAACCCGGTCTCGACCTCGGTGAGCGGCAGGCCCTTGGTGTTCATACCGAAGATGCCGGTGATCAGCGTCGGCGGCAGCAGCAGCGAGGTCACGATCGACAGCGTGTGGAGGTGGCGGTTGCTCTCCTCCTCGTTCTTGAAGCGCAACTCCTCTTCGAGCAGGCGGCTGCGCTCACGCAGCTCGACGATGTCGTGATCGAGCCCGTCCAGCCGCTGCGCCAGCCTGCCGGCGTGGATGCGCAAGGCTGGCGAGAGGTGGTCGGTGTTCTTCTGGTCGAGGCGGTGGAACAGCACGCGAAGGCCCGTGAGCTGACGATGCAGCCTCACGCAGGTCCGGCGCAGCCGACCGAGCTTGCGCCGCATCTCCGGCTTGCTATCGTCGGCGAGGATCCGCTCCTCGATGTCGTCGATCTCCTGCCCGAGCTTGTCGGCCATCCTGTCAAGCGTGTCGGCGACCTCGTCGACGATCTTTTCCAGGAGATGGGCGACATTGTCGATGCGATAGCCGCCTTCGAGCACGCGGCGCGTCGCGTCCGTCGAGCACAGCGCTTGATGGCGTCCGCTGACCAGGAGATGCTCGGTCATGGCGAAGCGCAGGAACGCGGTCTCTTCCGTCGCGCTGTCGATCTCGCGCACGAGGTCCGAGAACACGCCGTAGACGCAGTGATCGATGACGTGAAGCTGCTGGAACGTGTCGTTCGACAGCAGCAGCTCGCGCGCGAGCGGCGGCAATTGCGAGACCGCAATCCACGGCCTCACGCGCGCATCCGTCAGGTTGAAATGCAGCCAGAGCCGGCCGTCATGGCTGAACTCGATCGGCTGCTCGATCGGCAGCGCCTCAGTGCTGCCGTCGCTGTGCAGACGGAAGGCCCACACCAAGCCGGCAATGGCGGGTTCGGCATTCGTTATCGCGCTGACAAGCTTTGCCGGCTCAGCCATGGCCAATCCCAACCGTCAACAATGCCCCGTATCCGGAAGAAGGCTGACGGCATCTTCCGAACCCCGCGCGGCTACTCAATTACGGCTTTGTTACAGTTTGATGATGCAGAGCGATCGCCGCCCTACTCCGCGGCCAGCCGCGAGGGAGACGCCAAGGACCACGAGTTCTCGAGCACCTCGATGCGCGAACACTGGACAAGCGGCTACGAGGACACCAAGCGCACGCTGAAGCGGCGCGACTGGATCAGGATGCCGGACGAAGACATGGGTCTCGTGGTGCACGACGTGGACCGGGAGACGGAGAGCGCGTGAGAAGCCTCCCG
Organism: Bradyrhizobium sp. Rc2d; assembly: GCF_900099855.1. Classification (NCBI taxonomy): domain Bacteria; kingdom Pseudomonadati; phylum Pseudomonadota; class Alphaproteobacteria; order Hyphomicrobiales; family Nitrobacteraceae; genus Bradyrhizobium; species Bradyrhizobium sp. Rc2d. The sequence goes on from NZ_FNCU01000048.1 coordinate 45,738, forward strand.
GCGAGCGCTCAAACAAAAAGTGCGAAAACAACCCCATGCACAGTAGCCCGCAGCAGCCGGATCAATGACTTAGCCCGGTGCGTCTGTAACGCCGTTTGACACGTCGGGCAAAACAGGGCTATTATGCGATTATTCCGAATTAAAGTCACTTCGCTTCCTTGTTCAATTCGATCGCGACCTCCGACATCCAGGAGCCCGGTGCTTCCATCAGAAAGGATTGATGATTGCTCCTGGTCTGGATCGTCACCAGCGCAGCCACCGTGTTTCCCTCAATTCGCGCCTCGATCAGGCCGTCCTTGTTCGTGCCATAGACCTTGCCGCCCTGTCGGTATTCGCTCTCGAACCAGTTGCCGGAAAGCTCCGTCCCGCTCTGCTCGATGTTCGCGGACAGGACCATCTTGTACGCATCGCTTGCGCAGCGCAGATCAAGTGTCAGCGACTGTCCCGGCTTGGTAACGTTGTACGCCACTTTGCAGCGAACTTTCTCACGCGGACCGTCCGACGGCTTCATGGTGCCGATGCCCGACCATGCGCCCGCCAAACTGTCGAACACCGGCTCTGCGCACAATGGGCTGATGCCGATCAGCACGAGACAGGCCGCGCCAATACCCATGCGCGCCGCCGAAAACTTCAATAGCATTCTGCCAATCCTGATCCGTAAAGTCTGAGCGCGTCCTATGCCTGAACAGCCGCGGGATGTTGACGAAGATGTTTAGAAATGTTGCAAAGATTGCCTGAACGTTGCCGGGATCGGCGCATCAATCAACTTGCAGAATGGTCTCCGACAGCAGAGCGGCAGCCTTTTGAAGCGGCGGTATGAACCGGTCCAGCTCGACGAAGCTCACGCGCGCCACCGGCACAGAGACACCCAAGCAAGCTATCAATTCTCGATCCGGTGACAGAATGGGGACGGCACACCCCACAACTCCCTTCACATACTCTTCGTTGGTTTTGGCCCAGCCTCGTTGCCGCGTGTCCTCCAGGACCTTCATCAGCCCGTGGACGTCGACGATCGTCGTTTCCGTGAATTTGGTCAGAGGTAGTGCGCGGCACAACTTCGCCCGGGTCCGCTCGGGCAGTCTGCTCATGTAGATTTTTCCAGTCGACGTGCAGTGTAACGGCGCCGCCTCTCCCGGATTGAACTGAAGGCCTTGCGGCTCCGAAACGCGAACGCTGTCGACATAGGCAACGAAGTTGTCGCGTACGACGCCGATCTCGCATTGTTCGCCGATTTCTCCCGCAACCGCCTGAAGCACCGCATGCCGCCGCGCAGTGCGGAAGGCCGCTCCGATGACAGTGGCGGACAGTGTGACGAGTTGGTTTCCCACAACGTAACGCTTGGTCCCCAACGCCTTCTGAAGAAGTCCGCGGTCCTCGAGATTTCCGATCAACCTGTGCGCCGTTGGAAGAGGCAGCGAGAGAGCCTTTGCGATCTCTGCCGCTGAGACCGCTTTGCGTTGGTCGGCAACGTGCCGAACGATCGCGAAGACACGATCCAATGGCCCGTCCTTCTCGCTGCGTTTCGTCATTTTCCCTCCGGCCAAATCGGCAGCAAAATCAAGACTTACGCCACATATTATCATTTTTCGGAATAAAACATATTGAAAATCGATAAAGTTGTTTGTCGAAATTCTGAAAGCTCATATTCTTGGCGTTGCCGGTGATTGACCAGAAATTGTGCAACGCAGTCTCACCGTTCCCAGAATCTCGCTCCGCCGCTTGGCCGAGAGCCAAGTCCCGACGGCGCGCCCAACAGGAGATGCGTATGTCTCGTCACTACGACGTGGACGCCGTGAGGAAGGAATTCCCCGCTGTCGAACGGATGGTCTATCTGGACTCCGGGTTTCAAACGCCGCTTGCGCGCCCGGTGAAGGCCGCGATCGAGCTCTTCCTTCGCGAGGGCTTCGAGACGGCCGGACCGAAGAGCGTATGGCTCGACCGGGTGGAGCAGACCCGCGCCAAGGTCGCTCGCTTTCTCGGCGTGGCCGCGGATGAAATCGCCTTCACGAAAAACACGTCGGAAAGCATGAACATCGCGGCAAACGCACTGCCACTCCGGACCGGCGACAATGTCCTGATGATCCACGGCGATCACCCGAACAACGCCTACGCGTTCCTGCATCTGCAACGGAAGGGCGTCGAGGTCCGATTCATCCCGATGGCCGATATCGTCGATGCCGACAGCTTTGCTCCTTTCATCGACGAAAACACGCGCGCGATTTCGATGTCGCACGTCACGTTCCACGCTGGTCACCGCTTTGACATCGAGAGCGTCGGCGCGATGTGCGCCAGGAAGAAACTCTACTTCGTCGTGGATGTGATGCAGTCGATCGGCGTTGTGCCTGTCAACGCGAAGGCGATTGGCGCGAGCTTCGTCGGCTCCGGAAGCCACAAGGGATTGCTGGTTCCGCAAGGGCTCGGGCTTCTTTATTGGGACAAGGCGCTCAAAGAGCTGGAGCCGGCCTATCTGGCTGCCGCGAGCCTCGCCGAGATCCCTGATGATCTCATCGCGCGCCGGGACAAGATAGCGCCCTCGCCCACCGCTGGGCGATTCGAGCTGGGCAACTTCAATCTGCCCGCGGTCCATGCGCTGGGTGCCTCCCTCGACATGATCGAGCAGATCGGGGTGCACAACATCCAGAACCACTGCTTTGATCTTGGCGATCACCTCATCGCGCGCCTGGACGAGCTGGACATCCGCCTCGTTGGCCCGCGCGAGCGAAAGCATCGCGCTCCGCACATCTACGTCATCGCCCTGCCCCCATCGGACTGGCTCCGCCATTTCGAGGAGAACGATGTGCGCGTGTCGCCTGAACGAGATGGCATTCGCGTCTCGCTCGGCATGTTCAACACCGCCAACGACATCGATCGCCTGATCGACGTCATCCGTCGGCGAGGGCTCGGACGCCCTTCCGCCGCAGCTTGAATTCGACAAACGAGGGAAAGGCAAAGACCATGAAGAAGCTTGTTCAGGCGCCCGGACTTCTCCCAGAACTCCTGGTTTCAGGACTCCTGGTTTCAGGACTCCTGGCCGTCAGCCCAAGCCCTTCCGCAGCAGCCGACAGCCCGACGCTTGATAAGATCAAATCCAGCGGCGCAATCACGATCGGCCACCGTGAGGCTTCGATACCGTTCTCGTACCTCGGGCCCGATCAGAAGCCCGTCGGCTTCTCGCTCGATCTCTGCGCGGCGATCGTCGATCGCATCAAGGAGGAGCTGAAGTTGCCCGACCTCAAGGTCAACTACACGCCGGTGAATTCCTCGAACCGGATTCCGCTGATCCAGAGCGGGACGGTCGACATTGAATGCGGCGGCACTGCGAACGACAAGAAGCGGCAGGAACAGGTCTCGTTTTCCGTCGCGACGTTCGTCAGTCAGCCGCGATGGCTCGTCAAGGCCGCCAGTGGCGTGAAGACCGCCGGCGACCTGAAAGGCAAGACGATTGTCGTCACGCAAGGCTCCAACGCGGTAGGTTTCGCGCAGAGCGTCAACGCCAAGGAGCACCTCGGCTTCAACATCGTCCAGGCCAAGGACCACGCGGAATCCTTCCTGATGTTGAACACCGGCCGTGCGGCCGCCTTCATGGAAGACGATATCCTCCTCGCCGGGCTCAAGGCTGCGGCGCCGAATCCGGATGCGCTCTTGTTCCTTCCCGAGGGTTACGCGAAGATCTATTATGGACTGATGTTCGCGAAGGGTGATGCCGGCTTCAAGCGCCTCGTCGACGACGTTCTCTCCAAACAAATGGCATCCGGCCAATTCGAGAAGACCTACGCGAAATGGTTCACCAAGCCGATCCCGCCCAAGGGTGAGAACCTCGCGTTCCCGCTCACGGACGAACTGATGGCACGGATCGCGCATCCCAGCGATGCCGTTGACTGATTGACGGAGCTGACCGCCTCGCAAGGAAATCCTCGTTCGCACCTGCAACCTGAGAGCTCGCGATGTTCGGAGTGCTTTTTGAACAGACGGCGGACGGCCAGCGCTATATCGACTGGCTTGTGTCGGGTCTCGGTTGGACGCTGGCTCTGGCTTTCTTCGGCTGGTGGATCGCCTTCGGCATCGGTGTGGTCGTCGGCGTGGGCCGTACAGTCCAGAATCGCTTCCTTTCGATCCTGGCCCGGCTCTATGTCGAGATATTCAGAAACATCCCGGTCCTGGTGCAGATGTTCCTCTGGTACTTCGTTTTCCCGGAGGCCGTGCCCACCGCGCTGGGCGATGCCATCAAGCAGATCCCGCCGCCCTGGGCATCGTTCTTCCCGGCACTCCTTTGCCTTGGACTCTACACGGCTTCCCGAATAGCCGAGCAGGTCCGGGCGGGTATCGAAGCGCTCCCAAAAGGACAGATCGAGGCGGCCAATGCTCTCGGCCTCAGTGGTTACCTTACCTATCGATATGTTGTCGTGCCGCAGGCCTTGCGCCTCATCGTGCCGAGCCTCACCAGCGAGGTGATGGGCATATACAAGAACACCTCGGTCGCACTCACGATCGGCTTGATGGAGCTCACCGCGCAGGCGCGCCAGATCAGCGAGGCCACGTTCCAGACATTCTCGGCATTTGGCGCGGCGACGATCATCTACCTTTGTCTGGCGCTCGTTGCGTATCAGGCCATGACGCTCATCGACAAAGCAGTCCGCATTCCGGGGAGCGCTCCCGTCAAGCTCACTGCCGACCAGGATCTGGCCGCCGAGATGCAGCAAAGTGGCGCTCTGCCCGGTGCCATGGAGGTCGTGAAATGAACACTCTCGATTTCTCGATTCTAGCGCAATCCTGGCCCTATCTCTGGTCGGGCCTGCTCTTCTCCCTTGCGCTCACGGCCGCCGCATTCGCCATCGGCATGGCTCTCGGAACCTGCCTTGCGCTCTTCCAGCATTTCGAGATTCCGGTGTTCGCCCAGATCATCCGCGGCTACGTTGCGGTCATCCGGTCGATCCCGCTGATCCTCGTTCTGTTCTGGTTTTTCTTCCTGGTGCCAATCGTGCTTGGGCATCTTAGCGGCAACGGCCGCCCGATCCCGATCGGCGCAACCTATACGGCCTTTATCACCTTCGGCTTGTTTGAGGCGGCCTACTACTCCGAGATCATCCGTGTCGGGCTGCGGGCCGTGAACAAGGGCCAGTTCGAGGCCTGCCAGGCACTCGCATTGTCCACCTATGATACCTACCGCCATGTCGTCCTCCCGCAGGTCGTGCGCGTGGCCAGTCCGATCATCCTGAGCCAGACCATCATCCTGTTTCAGGACACTTCTCTGGTTTACGTGCTTTCGCTGACGGATCTTCTGGGCGCCGCTTCCAAGCTTGCGCAGCTCAACGGCCGCCTCGTCGAAATGTACCTCGTCGTAGCAGTGGCCTACCTCGCCATCAGTTCTGCAGCTTCCCAGTGTGTCGCTGCCCTTCGCAAACGATACGCACTCGCCACATCGCGATAACGCCTCGAATTTGGGAGCGAAACATGCCTCGGGAGAACTTGAGCGATGCCACGCAGCCCGGCGCAATCGTCGTCGTCGAGAATGTCGTGAAGCGGTTCGGCGCGTTCACTGCGCTGAACGACGTCAATCTCGAGGTCGGCAGGGGCGAGAAAATCGTTCTGTGCGGACCTTCCGGCTCCGGCAAGTCAACGCTCATCCGGTGCATCAACCATATCGAGAGGCACGACGAAGGCCGGATCATCGTCGACGGCGTCGAGTTGAGCAATCGCGTCGCCGACATCAACAGTGTGCGCTGCGAAGTCGGCATGGTGTTTCAGAGCTTCAACCTCTTCCCGCATCTCACGGTGGCCGAGAACTGCATGCTGGCTCCGATGAAGGTTCGCGGCCTGTCGCAAGCAGAAGCGCGCGATCGCGCACTCGGCTTGCTGCGGAAAGTCCGCATTCAGGATCAGGCAGACAAGTATCCCGCACAATTGTCGGGTGGTCAGCAGCAACGCGTCGCGATCGCGCGGGCGCTGTGCATGCAACCCAAGATCATGCTGTTCGACGAACCGACATCCGCTCTCGACCCTGAGATGGTCAAGGAAGTGCTGGACACCATGGTCGAGCTGGCGCGAGAGGGCATGACGATGGTCTGCGTGACGCACGAGATGGGATTCGCCCGCGAGGTCGCCGACCGGGTGGTCTTCATGGATCGTGGAAGCATCGTTGAGGAGGCAAATCCGGAAACGTTCTTTCGGGCTCCGCGCACGGACCGGGCGAAGGGCTTCCTGAACCAGATCATCCACTAGGCCGCTGCCCGGCTGACATCAGGGTACGTCGCTAGACTCCTCGGCGCAAACGTGGACAATGTCCCGACGCACGTCACGTGCGCAGTGCACACCAAGATGCGCCAGAGGAAACAAATGCCGGCTGCCTTCCCGTCGTCCCTACCCGCTATCCCGACCGCTCCTTTGACCACCGAGATCAGCGATGCGTTGCGCGCGATCGTGGGCGAGAAGGGATTTATCGAGGACGAGCACGGCAAGCAGCCGTTCGTGACGGACTGGCGCGGATTGCTGGTCGGGGGTGCTGGCGCGGTCGTTCGTCCAGGCAGCACCGAGGAAGTGTCCAAAGTGGTCCGGCTTTGCCATGAGCACGGCGTCGCGATCGTGCCGCAGGGCGGCAACACCGGCCTGATGGGTGGGGCAACGCCCTGGCCTGCGCACACCGGCATCGTGTTGTCGCTCGGCCGCATGAACCGCATTCTGGAGGTCGATCCCGTCGGCTATTCGATGACGGTCGAGGCCGGCTGCGTGCTGCAGACGCTGCAGGAGACTGCGGCCAGTCACGACAGGTTCCTACCCCTCAGTCTTGGCGCGCAGGGCTCGTGCATGATCGGCGGCAATCTGTCGACGAACGCCGGCGGCGTGCAGGTGCTGCGCTATGGCAATGCCCGCAATCTCGTCTTGGGGCTCGAAGTCGTGTTGGCCAATGGCGATGTTTGGGACGGACTGCGTGCGCTCAAGAAGGACAACACGGGCTACGACCTCAAGCACCTGTTCATGGGCGCCGAAGGCACGCTGGGCATCATCACCAAGGCCGTCCTCAAGCTATGGCCAGCGCCGAAGGACGTCTGCACCGCGTGGCTGGCGATCCGCGATCCGCGCGCAGCCCTGGAAATCCTATCCGAAGCGCACGCAGCGTCCGAGGATAATGTCGGCTCTTGCGAGCTGATGAGCCGCAGCGCCATCGACATGGTGCTGCGTCACATTCCCGGCACCCAGGATCCGCTCAAGGCGGATACGCCATGGTACCTCCTGCTCGAATGGTCGTCCGCGCGCCCACGCCGGGACGGGACCGAGGGCATGTCCGAGAAGATGGAGCAGTTTCTGGCCGATCAGCTCGAGGCCGGCCGCGTGCTCGATGCGGCGATCGCGCATACGGTCAGTCAATCGCGCAATATGTGGCGCATCCGCGAGGGCGTCGCCGAGGCTTCCCGGGCGGAGGGACCGGGGCTCAGCTACGACGTCTCAGTGGCGATCTCCAGGATTCCGGAGCTCATCGACGAGGGGCTCAAGGCCGTACTTGGCATTCTCCCGACTATCAGGCCCTACCCGCTGGGGCACATCGGCGACGGCAATCTGCATTTTTCCTTCATGGGGCCCAAGGGCATGGATCAGCAGACGCTGACCCAATACAAGGGCGCCATCACGCGCGCCGTGAACGATCTCATCACCTCCATGGGCGGCTCGATCTCGGCGGAGCACGGCATCGGCGTCGACAAGCTCGACGAGCTCAGCCACTACCGCTCGAAGACCGAGCTCGACATCATGCGCACGATCAAGCGCGCGCTCGATCCGCAAAACATCATGAATCCCGGCAAGGTGCTGCGGCTATGACCGGTGATCAACAGGTCTTCTGCTGCAAATGCTGGACGCAGGTGCAGGTCGACGTCGCCGGATATTTCACGTCGTAATAGGGAAAGCTCGAGGTGGCCGGGCTGTTGGTCGAACAACGCGGGAATAGATAGTAGCTGTCGGACAGCTTCACGGTGCCGGCGATGGTGAAGCCGAGGTTGGGCGCGTAATCGTAGGACACCTCGCTCAGAATGAGCGAGATATTGGCGTTGCTGGTACCGCTCGGCGCGGTAAAGGATGACAAGGTCAGCTGCTGACCGACGGCTCTCGCTCCCGAGGAGCTCGTCGACTTGCTCCACTGCACCGTCGCCTTCCCCGCGCTGTCGGTCGAGACCTCCGAGACTGTGATCGTCATCAAGGAGGTCGAGCCGTTCTTGGTCGGATATGGGGCCATGATGGCGGTCGCCGCCGCGAGAATGCCGTCCATTTGAGACGAGGTAACTGCCGTGTTCTGCGTGATCATGTCGGCGACACTGTGCGCGGTCGCGCTGACCTTGACGTTCATGGCGAGGCCGTTGCCGAGCTCGACACCGCCGACATAGAGCACCAGCATGAACGGCGCCACCATGGCGAACTCCGTCGCGGCAACGGCGCGGACATCGGTCAACAGGTGCCGAGCGCGAGACGACAGGGCGGAGATCATCAGGAAGCTCCTGGCTCGTTCTGGAACGCGGCGGACGACATGATCAGCCGGTTGCCGTTGCTGAGGTTCGAGAGATTGAAACCGAGCGGCCCGAGCACGACCGGCCACACATACATGACGCGGAGAACGACGATGTCGCCGGCGTCGCCCGGATCGTACTGCCAGGTATTGGTGACCTTGCCAGAGCCGTCGAAGGTCAGGGTGGGCATCGCTGTGTTCGCGGACGTCCACGAGGTCGCCACCTGCATGTCGACCATCAGGCCGCTGCAATTGAACAGGATCACGATCTGATCGCAGACCTTCTGCTTGAAAACCGCCTGCGTCATCTGCGCGGACTGAACCTGTCCGGTCATGACGAGGCGCGCCGACTGGCGCACGACGGATTCGAGCATCTGCTGGGCGAAGAAAACGAGGAACGTCTGAATGAGCGCGATGATGAGGGCAAGGAACGGCACGGCCACGAGCGCGAACTCGACGGCCGTGGCGCCCCTGCTGTCGCGCGCGAAAGCAGCGCAGCGATTGCGGCGTCTCTTGGTTGTTGTGGCGGGGCCGATCATGGCGCTTCTTCTCTACTGCACGAGGCTGGCTGTGCTGGACGCGACCTTGAGGAAAAGGTTCGTCAGCGCCGCGGAAATGTCGCCGCCGGTCTGAACACTGGCATACAGACCGGGCGAGGCGCATGATTCCAGCCGTTGCGCGATCGTGCCCGTGGACGAGGACGGATCGTTGAATTGCGCGATGCGCGTGTTGTACCAGCCGTCGGTCGGCAATTGCAGATACTCGGTATAGAGCACCGCGATGCGAATGCCTCGGTTCTTGATCGTCGTGCATGCCGCGGTATTGAGCGGCTGCTGGCAGCGCACTTGCGTGGTGCCGACGGTTGGAAGCGGATAGGTGGCATTCGGATCGCAGCTTGCAGTCTTCGGGATCAGCTTGTCTTCGACGCCGTCGGTCACGAGGAACACGACCTCCTGCGGCGTATCGCCGGACTGGTTGGTGCCGCTGCCAGGGGCGGGCATGACGCCGTTGACGCCTGTCAGCCCACCTGAGATGTCCGAGCCGTAGTCGGTGGAGCAATTGCCGTAAATGACGCAGTTCTGGTGATCCACCGTCATGAGTTGAATGTTGCCGATCTTCGTGCCCGCGGTCGTGGGGGTCGTCAGCGTCTGGATCGCGTTGAAATTGTAGTCGAAGGTGTAGATGGCGGCCTTGTAGGTGGTGTTGTTGAGCGCCGCCATGCACTGCATGACGCCGCCCGACACACCCGACTGCGGGCACGACCAGGGCCCCACGAGCAATTGCTTGACGGCATTGGTCACGAGATCGATGCGCAACGTGACGTTGTTATTGCGTGCGACGGTGAGATTATCCTTGTTGGTCGAACTCGGATTTTGGTTATTGGGATGGGCTTCGTGGCAGGCAAACGCGCAGTTTCTCGCGTATGAAGGCTGACTGCTCGTAGCAGCGATCATGTTGTTGATGTCGGTCTGCGTCGCAGCGATCGCCATCGACGGCGAATCGTCCAGTAGCAGGTAGAAGTTCATGTTGGGCGCGCTGGACGCCTTCGCCGTCGCCGAACCGGCGACCTGCCAGGTCTGCTTGCCGAGAACGCCGGGGAAATTGTTGATGGACTCCGCGGTGTAGGACACCGTGATGGTCCGCGCGAGGCCGGAATCGGTGACCGTGACCGTCGGTGTCGGCACCGACGACAGCCCGGGAAGATTCGCTTTCGCTGCGAAAACGGCTTCCGCGGTCGACTTGACGACGACCGTGTCGGTCTGCGTCAGCATCGCCGGCCTCACGGCCGCGATCGCGGCGGCGTCGGCGGCTGCGTTCAATTGCTCGCGCTTGCGCAAGGCGAGCGTGTAGTCGAGCGTCATGCCCAGGAGAAAGACGGTCGGAACCATCATGAGCGCGAAGATAATGGCGACGTTGGCCTTCCGATCTCTGGCGAAACGGAGCACTACCCGGCGGAGCATGACCTTCATCCTGATTGCCGTCGTGACGGCAAGAATACTTCCCTGAAATCTCACGATGCAGGAGGCCGCAGCATTCCTGCCGCCGACCACCTGCGCATCGCAGGCCGGAATATGGATTTGGCCTCTTAATCAACACTTACGTGCAATCCACAAACATGGACTGCGACAAATTGAGATGTCTCATATTGAGAAAGCATCATTAACGCCGCATAAACGCGATCATAGAGATCGCAGGCAGGAGCATCCGGACGGTCGGATGGCGGCCTCCAGGCCGGCGCCGGGCTGCACCAATTCCTGTCGATTGAGGTGGATCGCAAGCGGCCGCAGGCCAGGATGACGGCATCCTGGCCTGGCTTGGCGCATCCGCCCTAAGACACAGAGGACCCGCGGCTTGCTCCGGCAAGCCGGCCGCTGATAATCCCGGAGAGCGCTTGCAGTTCACTGGATCACAGCAGCGATCTTTTCCGCCGACATCAGGACCGGGAAGTTGGTGTTGGCGCAGGGCACCACCGGGAAGATCGAGGCGTCGACGACGCGCAGGCCCTGCACGCCCTTGACGCGGCCCTGGCCGTCGACCACCGCCATCGGATCGTCGTGCCGGCCCATGCGGCATGAGCACGAGGCATGCCACACGCCGATGGTCGCCTTGCGCACGAAGGCTTCCAGCGCCTCATCGTCATTCATGACCTGATCGAAGGTGAAGCCTTCGACCACGAAATTGTCGATCATGTAGTGGCGCAGCGCCGCCGGCCCGTCCATCAGGGCCGCGGCGATCGTGGTGAGGATTTTGTTCTTGGTGTTGACCACGCCGATCTTGCGGACGCGATCGGTATAGGCGGCCGGGAACGGCTTGTCCGTCACCTTCCGGACGACCTCGCTCATCTGCACCGCCGCCATCTTGCGGAAGCCGCTCATCAGGCGATCGAGGTCGCGCCGGTCGGACAAGAGGTTGAACTCGACGATCGGTTCTGCCGAGGGATCGCGCGAGGCAAGCTTGACCTGTCCGGTCTCGGAATAGGTCTTGTTGACGAAGGTCAGCAGCGAGCCGATCTGCGCACCGACCGCGTGCCAGGCCGATTTGCTGATGACGACGACGAACATGTCGCCCTTCGGCACACCCGGCAGCCCCGACGAATAACGCAGGCCCAGCTGCATGTGGCGCCGGGTGTGCTCGTTCATGCGCGCGCCGCGGCGGACGAAGGACGACAGCGAGATCGAGGGATGATCCATCAGGCGCTGGCCGACGCCCGGCAAGCCCATCAGCACGGGAATGCCCAGATCCTTGAGGTGACCGACCGGACCGATGCCGGCGCGCAACAGATGCGCCGGCGAATGAATGGCGCCGCTGGAGAGAATGATCTCGCGTCCGCGGAATTCCTGCTCCTGCCCGTCGACCATAGCTTTCACGCCGACGCATTGCGTGCCCTCGAACAACAGCTCGCGAACCTGGGTGTTGGTGGAGATCGTGAGGTTGGCGCGCTTGCGGGTGTCGTGATCGAGATAGCCCATGGCGGCCGAGACGCGTTGCTCGGCCTGGTTGGAATGCGTCACCGGGAAGTAGCCGTCGACGAACTCGCCGTTCTGGTCGGGCACGAACTGATGGCCGGCCTGCTGGAAGGCCGCGGCGAAGGCCTGTGAATGCCGCGTCCAGTGCTCCCGCGGGATGCGGCGGACCGGGATCCTGCCGTCCTTGCCGTGGTACGGCCCGTCGAAATCGAGGTCGCGCTCGACCTTCTTGAAGAAGGGCAGCACGTCGTTCCAACTCCAGCCCTCGGCGCCCCGCGCCTGCCATTCGTCGTAGTCGGTCGGCGCGCCGCGATTGGCCATCTGGCCGTTGATCGACGAGCCGCCGCCGAGCACCCGCGCCTGCTCGTATTTGCGTAAAGGAGGACGCCCCTCGTTCGGATTGTTGTGGCTGACAACTTGCGTCGTGACCTTGAGCTCGGTCCAGTGGAAGCGCGGATCGAAATAGGCCGTGCCCGGATAGCTGTCCCTGATCTCGGCCGGCTCGTTGCCCGGTGGCGTGTCCTGTCCGGCTTCGCACAGCAGGACCTTGTTGGCGCTCTTTGCGGAGAGCCGGTGGGCCAGCACGGACCCTGCCGAGCCGCCGCCCACGATAATGAAGTCATGCACGATTGGCGCGTCCTCTTGTTCTTGCCGGAGGAGCGTAGCGCGTTATTGTTTTGAGGTCACGCCTCATGAATTCACTGCGCGCGTTCGTGGGAACGCGCGCTCAATCCGCAAACGAATTTCGGCAAGGTGTGACGGCTCTAGTTGATGCCGGGCAATCCCGCCATTTTCTCAGCCGCGCGGGTTGACGACCGTGTAGCCCCGCAGCGAGCGCGCATGCATTCGCGTTGTGTGACCGCCCGAATTGGCGTCGTACGCCATCCACATGTCGCCTCCGAGGTGCTGCTCCAGGACGAAGACATGCCCGCGCCGGGCCGCGACCATTCCCGGTGCCGGTGACGTGCGCGGAAAGCGCAGCCAGTTCGCGGCGAGATTCAATTCCGGCACCACACGCCCGAACACGCGCAGAGCCGCGCCGCAGCCGCAGAAGGATGAGGGGCAACCAGCCGGCCGCCCTCCAATGATGCGCGTGCCGGAGACACTCGTCGCCGTGGCGCTGCCTGCGTCGGTCACTGTCAGTTGCGTTGAGCGATAGGCTTGTAGTGAGACTCTGGACGTCCGCTCGCGGCGGGTTTGCGAATACGAGAAGTCGCAGGGCATCGTGACGTTGCATTCAGGTACTTGATGAATGCGATAGGGCCGGGCTTCGGAGGCAACGGAGCTAAAGGCAACTAAAAGGCACGCAGAAAGAACTGACCTGAACATTGCAGGGCTCCAAATTGTGAGATCCCTGCCCCGCAGCGAGCAACCAATAACAGTTTGGCTGAAATCGGCCTAAAGAGCGGCTGAAAATGGTTGCATTTGCGGGCTGGCCTCCGCAATCGTTGTAAACCAGACGTAGCGACCGGAATGATTAACTCGCAGAGAACGAACGGCGTGTCATTCGAAACTGAGACTTGACCACATGTGCATCAGCCACGGCTATGTCGCTGCAAACCGCGGTCAAGCGTCCCCAGCTAGCGCGCAGGCGCGTGGGGAATTTCCCATCGCTCGAGACGATCGATTGACGCTTGCCGTTCGTGCTGGCCCAGCCAAATCGTGAGGAGGACCAGCGCGCCGGCGAGAGCGCCGATGCCGAAATACAAGCTCCTCATGCGCGACGAATGCGGCACGCCAGGAAAGGTTCCTCGCGTTGCCGGCTGCAATCACGGCTTGAGCGCTACGGCCTGATCGAAAAATTCTCCGGTGGCCCGGGCTTGCGCAGCGGCTCGGCGAGGCGCGCGAACTCGCACAGCAGCGACCGCGTCTTTCTGGGATCGATGATCTCCTCGACCCAGAACTTTTCGGCCGAGCGGAACGGCGAGCGCAGCTTGTTGAGGCGCGCTTCGATCTCCTTCAGCTTCGCGGCCTTGTCCTCGGCCGCATCGATATCGGCGCGGTAGGCGGCTTCGATGCCGCCCTCAAGCGGGAGCGACCCCCAATAGGCGGACGGCCAGGCGTAGCGGATCGAGAAGCGGTCGGCGGGCTGATGCACGACGCCGGCGACGCCGAAGGCGTTGCGCAGAATCACCGTGCACCAGGGCACGGTGGTCTGGTTCACCGCGGCCATGGCGCGGACGCCGTGACGGATGGTGGCCGCCTTCTCGGCATCAAGGCCGATCATGAAGCCGGGGCAGTCCATGAGATAGACGATCGGCAGGTGGAAGGTCTCGGCGAAGTCGACCCAGCGCACCACCTTCTGGCACGCATCTGCGGTCCAGGAGCCGCCATAGTGAAAACTGTCGCTGGCGAGCAGCAGCACCGCCCTGCCCTCGAGCCGCGCGAGACCGACGATGATTGGCTTGCCGAAATCCTTGGCGACCTCGAAGAACGAGCCCTTGTCGACGACGGCGTCGATGATCGGCCGCATCTTGTAGACCTGCTTGCGGTTGCGCGGCACCGCGCTCAGCAACGCTTCCTCGGTGCGCTCCGGATTGTCGGTGCAGGGCAAGGTCGGCGGCAGCTCGTAAACCGAGGACGGCAGATAAGACAGGAAGCGCCGCGCGCACGCAAACGCCTCCTCCTCGGTCTCGACCGCGTGATCGATTGCCCCGGCGCGGGTCTGGATGTCGGCGCCGCCGAGCTCCTCCTTCGAGAGGTCCTGCCCCAGCGCCTTCACCACCGGCGGGCCCGCAACGAACATCGCGGACCTCCGGGTCATGATGGAATAGTGGCTGGCGGCAAGACGCGCGGCACCTAAGCCCGCTACCGAACCGAGGCCGAGCGCGACCACCGGCACGCGCGACAGGTTCTCCGTCGTGAAGCGATACCAGCGCGTGCCGCCGATGCCGCCAGGCAGATTGGCCGCGCCCTTGGTCTCGATGGTCTTGACCGAGCCGCCGCCGCCGGAGCCCTCGATGATGCGGACGATGGGCAGCCGGAAGTCGTGCGCCATCTCCTCCGCCATCAGCGGCTTGGCCGAGATCGACGCGTCCGCCGAGCCGCCGCGCACCGTGAAATCGTCGCCGACCACGACCACGGTGCGGCCGTCGATGCGCGCACGGCCGAACACGCAGTTCGCCGGCGTCACTTTCTGCAACTCGCCGCTGGAATCGTACTCACCGATGCCGGAGACGGCACCGATCTCGTGAAAGCTGCCCTTGTCGATCAGTCCGTCGATGCGCTCCCGAACAGTCAGCCGGCCCTGGTCATGCTGTCGCTTGACCTTGTCAACGCCGCCCATCTCCCGCGCGAAGGCTTCGCGCCGGGCGAGCTCGTCGAGTTCCGGCTTCCAGTTCATTCACTCCCTCCGAGTTGATCGGCTTGTTATTGTTGCGCACGGCCATTGCGACCGGCTTACGCGAGAGACGGTTGTTGAAGGCATCGCCCTCGGCGCCTTCCATCAGGCTGCCGAGCGAGCGGCCGAGCGTGAGCATCAACGGGGCGACTTCGTCATGCAGCCGCTGCTCGTCATACATCGCAGCCAGCAGGCCGATCGTGATGACGACGAAGGTCTGATATTGCGGCGACCAGATCGGCACCGCGAGCCCGTTGATGTGCGGACTCCACAGGCCGCAGGCCACGACATAACCGCGCTCGCGCAGCGACTGCCGGTTGGCCTCGATGCGGGGCCTCAAGATTTTTGCAGCCTCGGGCGCTTCCCGCTCCATGTCCGCAATGAAGGCGTCGCCGACCTCGGGCGACAGCGCCGCGGTGTAGGCCGCGCCTGCTGCGGTCGAAGCCATCGAGATGCGGCTGCCGGTGCCCTCGTGCAGGCCGAGCGCGCTCGCCGAGCGCGCAAACTGGAGATAAACGAGATGGAAGCGATCGGGAACGACGAAGCCGACCGTGCCCGGAAGCTGCTCGGCGACTTCCTGAAGTCGCTGGCGGATCATGCTGCGCAGCTGCGCGCCCTTCATCATCGAAGCGCTCATCGCCACCGCGCTGGGGCCGATGCGATATTTCTGATCGCGCGGCAGGTAGACGAGCTGGCCCATCCGCGTCAGCGTGTGCGTGAGCCGCGACACCGTCGAGCGCGGCAGGCCGCAGCGATTCGATATCTCGAGATTGCCGAGCCTGCTATCGTGGCCCTCGAAGCATCGCAACACGTCGAACGCGCGCGACACCACCTGGATGACATCACCCTCACCGGCATCGCCAGCGAGCACACCTTGCCTACTCAACCGCTCCGATCGTCGTCCCATGTTCCCTACCAGCTTGTTTCGCTCTGCGGAATTAAATTCCACTTGCAGACGACGCTACCTCAGGCATCTTGCGACGACAACAAAAAGGGATGGCATGCCAGAAATTAAGATCGTCACGGAGGTCGCGGGGCGCATCTGCGCAACTCCCGTGCAAGTTGGAGGAACCGTCGCAGATGGCGATGACGTTGTGGTCGTCGAAGCCATGAAGATGGAGATACCTGTGCCGTCGCCCGCGAGCGGCACGATCACGTCGCTTCTGGTGAAACTCGACGACGTCGTTGCCGAGGGACAAGCGATCGCGATCGTCGCAAACTGACTGCATAATCCCTGGATTCCGCGACATTCTGTCAGCCTGGTTTCTGCATTCGCGCTCCGGCGTTGCCATCGCGGATGCCCGGTGACATGATCCGATTCAAGCAAGAAGGTCTTCGCGCTTAAGCGAAGATGATGGAGGGAAAACATGCTTCGTGGGCTGCTCATGCTTGCGCCTGCCTTGGTGGCAGGCATTTCTTTTGCGTCTACACGCTATGCGTTCGCCGAGGATATCAAGCTGCCGGCGACATTGACGTTCACCGCCTATGACACCGGCACCGCCGGCTTCAACATCGCGGTCGGCGTCGGCAAGATGATGAAGGACAAATACGGCACCGACGTGCGCGTGCTCCCCGCAGGCAACGACGTCGCCCGCCTCGCGCCGCTGCGCGCCAAACGCGCGGCCTCCTCGGCGATGGGCTCGGGGACCTATTTCGCGCAGGAAGGCGTGTTCGAGTTCGGATCGAAGGAATGGGGGCCGCAGCCGCTCCAGATCCTGCTCTCGACGGTCGATTGCAATTGCGGTTCGCTTGGCGTCGCAGCCGACACCGGCGTGAAAGAATTGAAAGACCTGAAAGGCAAGCGTGTCGGCTTCGTCGTCGGCTCGCCCGCGCTGAACCAGAACTCGCTCGCGGTGCTCGCCTTCGCAGGTCTGACGCAGAAGGACGTCAAGGCGGTCGAGTTCGCAAGCTACGGCGCGATGTGGAAAGGGCTGATCAACAACGACGTCGATGCCGCGTTCGGCACCACCATCAC
This sequence comes from Bradyrhizobium sp. Rc2d, assembly GCF_900099855.1. NCBI lineage: Bacteria > Pseudomonadati > Pseudomonadota > Alphaproteobacteria > Hyphomicrobiales > Nitrobacteraceae > Bradyrhizobium > Bradyrhizobium sp. Rc2d. Next base: position 63,008 of record NZ_FNCU01000048.1, read on the forward strand.
CGGCCCCGCCAAGGAAGCCGAAACCTCGCCGCGCGGCCTGATCTGGCCGCCGCTGCCCGCCAAGGACAAGGAGGGCTGGGCGCGGATGCAGAAGGTCGGCTCGTTCTTCTTCCCGCAGCTTGCGACCTGCGGCGCCGGCATCTCGCCGGAGAAACCGGTCGAGCTCGGCAACTACCCCTACCCGATCTTCGTCGCCTACGCCTCGCAGCCAACCGATCAGGTCTATGCGATCACCAAGGCGATGATCGTGAACTACGACGCCTACAAGGATTCCGCGCCCGGCGCCGGTGGTCTTGCCGCCGACCGGCAGACCAAGAACTGGGTGGTGCCGGTGCACCCCGGCGCGGTGAAGGCGCTGAAAGAGGCCGGACAATGGAGCGATGCGCAGGAGGCGCACAACAACAAGCTGATCAAGCGGCAAGAGGTGCTTGGCGCGGCGTGGGCGGCGTACGGCAAGTCCAATCCGCCATCGGATGACAAGGCATTCCTCGACGGCTGGATGAAGGCCCGCGCGGCGGCACTTGCGAAGGCCGGCATGCCGAATGGATTTGAGGAATAGAACGCGATGCTGTTGGGTTTGATCGTTGCCGCGCGGGAAGTGCGCACCCTCTCCCGCTTGCGGGAGAGGGTGTCTCCACGGCGGGATTCCCCCAGAGGCGGGAGCCCTCACCCGGCGCTGCGCGCCGACCTCTCCCGCAAGCGGGAGAGGTTGATGAGCGCGCGGCCCTATCGATTCAACCAACGGCCATTGGCTTAGTTAGCAATTGCCAGCCCACGCGCGGGGTCGATGATGTCTACTTCAGTCTCCACCGGCCCACAGGACGAGGCCAAGCGGATCGTGTTCGACGATCCGCACGGCGCCGCCGCCAACATGCAGGAGGCGGAGGTCACGCGCGTGCGCACGCTGCGCGGCGCCTGGCGCTGGACGCTGGTGGTTGCGACCGCGGCAACCATCCTGCTCTGCATCAACCAGCAATTCTCGCTGCGATTCTTCATCGGCTACACGCAGCTCAACACCGAGTATTTCTACCTCCTGATCGCGTTGATGCTGCCGTTCACCTTCCTGATCTTCCCAGGGACTGAACGCGCGCCGCTCGACCGCATTCCCTGGTACGACCTCGTCTTGTTCGTCACAACCTTCGCGGCGGCGCTGATGCTGATGTCGAACGTGCGCAAGGCGGCTGAGGCCGGCTGGGAGTTCGGCGGCGCGCCCAACAGCGTGATCGCGGCGGGCCTCGTGATGTGGGTGATGCTGATGGAGGCGCTGCGCCGCACCGGCGGCTGGAGCCTGCTGCTGAGCGTCTTGCCCTTCACCGTCTATCCGCTGTTCGCCGAATCCAGCTGGCTCGGGCCGTTCCGCGGCACGCAATCGACCCTGGAGCAGGCGACCGCCTATCACGTGCTCTCCGGCGAGAGCCTGCTCGGCATTCCCATCCAGGCCTTTGCCGACACCGTGATCGGCTTCCTGGTGTTCGGCACCGCGCTGATGATGACGGGAGCCGGAAAGTTCTTCATCAACCTCGCCTTCGCATTGTGCGGCACCTTCCGCGGCGGCGCGGCGAAGGTCTGCATCTTTGCCAGCGGCCTGCTCGGCATGATGTCGGGCTCGATCATCTCCAACGTGCTCACCGCCGGCACCATGACCATTCCCGTCATGAAGAAGAGCGGTTTTCGCGCATCCTATGCCGGCGCGATCGAGGCCTGCGCCTCGACCGGCGCGGTGCTGGCGCCGCCGGTGATGGGCGCCACTGCTTTCGTGATCGCGCAATTCCTCAATGTCAGTTACGCCGATGTCGCGCTCGCCGCGATCATTCCGGCGGCCCTCTATTACGTCGGCCTGTTCATGCAGGTCGATGCCTACGCCGCGCGCCACGGGCTGAAGGGCATTCCACGCGCCGAGCTGCCCCGCATCATGGATACGATCAAGGACGGCTGGTACTACGTCTTCGTCATCGCGCTGCTGATCGTGATGCTGCTCTACTTCAAGCGCGAGAGTCACGCGCCGTTCTACGCCACCGCGCTGCTGCTCGTTCTGAACCAGTTCTTCTCCAAGGACACGCGCTGGAGCTTTGCGACCATCGGCAAGTTCCTCGAGGTCAACGGCCGCACCTTCGTCGAGCTGGTCGGCATCCTCGCCGGCTGCGGCCTGCTGATCGGCGCATTCTCGATGACCGGCGTGGTGTCAAGCCTTGCCAACGATCTCCTGCACATTGCCGGCGACAATGCCTTCCTGCTGCTCGGCATGTGCGCCCTCACCAGCCTGATCCTCGGCCTCGGGCTGACGACGACGGCTTGCTACATCTTCCTCGCCATTCTGGTCGCGCCCGCGCTTGAGAAGCTCGGGCTCAATCGCATGGCCGTGCACATGTTCATCTTCTACTGGGGCATGCTGTCCTCGATCACGCCGCCGGTTGCCATCGCCTCCTTCGCCGCCGCAGGCATTGCGGGCTCGCCGGCGATGAAGACCGGGTGGGAATCGATGTGGGTCGGCAGCATCATCTATTTCATCCCATTCTTCTTCGTGCTCAATCCGGCGCTGGTGCTGCAGGGGCCGAGCCCATACCTCGCCGGCCTTGGCTTGATGGGGCTCGCCGCGTTCGGCACGCTGTTCATCTGCGGCGGCATCCAGGGCTACCAGCCCTTCGTCGGCAACTTGCGCGGCGCTGGCGCGCTGGAATGGCCGATCCGTGTGCTGCTGGTGATCGGCGGCTTCGTGGTCGCGACGCCCGGCGGCGGGATCATGCCGCTGTCGCAGATGCAGGTGACGCTGCTTGGCCTCGCGATCCTCGTGCCCACGGCTTTGCTCGCCCTTGTCCTGGTCCGCCGGCAGACCATCGTGCCGGACGGGTTGCGCGCACCCTGATTGCGTTGCACAAGTGAGGCGATGAAGCCGCTATCGCCCGCCGCCTCCGCCTGGACCCGCTCGAAACCGCCCTTGCTGCGGTTTCTGGACAATTGCCTCAACGAATTCTCAGCCGAGACCTCAGGCAGCGTTGCCGACTACATCCCCGAGCTGAGCAAGGCCGACCCTGCCCATTTCGGCATCAGCCTCGCGACGCTGGACGGGCATGTCTACGAAGTCGGCGACAGCCGGGTGCCCTTCACCATCCAGTCGATGTCCAAGCCGTTCGTGTTCGCGCTGGCGCTGGACCTTTTGGGAGCCGGCAAAGTCGAAAGCGCGATTGGCGTCGAACCTTCCGGCGACCCCTTCAACTCGATCCGGCTCAATTCCGAAAACCATCCGTTCAACCCGATGGTCAATGCCGGCGCGATCGCCTGCACCGGGCTGATCTACGACAGCAAGGGCGCGGACGCTTTCGAGCAGATCCGTCTTGCGCTCAGCCGTTTCGCCGGACGCGATCTCGCAGTCGATGAGGCGGTTCATGCTTCGGAAAGCCAGACCGGCGACCGCAACCGGGCCATCGGCTATCTCCTCAAGACCAACGCCGTGATCTCCGACAACGTCGCGGCCGTGCTCGACGTCTATTTCCGGCAATGCGCCGTGCTGGTCACGGCGCGCGACATCGCGGTGATGGCGGCGACGCTCGCCAATCGCGGCATCAATCCGCTGACGGGCGAGCAGGTGCTGACGCCCTACGCGATCTCGCGTACGCTCTCGGTGATGACCTCGTCGGGCATGTACGACTATGCCGGCGAATGGATCTACCGGATCGGCATCCCCGCCAAGAGTGGCGTCGGCGGCGGCATCCTCGCCGCACTCCCTGCCCGGCTCGGCCTCGGCAGCTATTCGCCCAAGCTCGACAAGCACGGCAACAGCGTGCGCGGCATCAAGGTCTGCGAGGCGCTGTCCTCGCATTACGATCTGCACATGCTCAACCGCAGCGACGACGCGCGCAACGCCGTCATCGCCGACTACGACATCGGCAAGAGCCCGTCGCGGCGCGTGCGCCGGCCACAGGAGCGCGAGATTCTGGCCGCGCATGAGCAGGAGGTGCGGGTCATCGAGCTGGTCGGTACGCTGTCGCTGTCGGCCGTCGACTACGTCTCGCGCCGGCTCGCGGGACGGCCGCGGCCACAATTCGTGATCTTCGATCTGCACCGCGTCACCTCCACCACGCGCGCCGGTGCGCGCCTGGTCGCCGAAGCCTTCGAGGAGCTCGCCGCACTGAACGTCACGGTGGTGCTGTCGGGCGTCAGACGTGCCTCCAAGGAATGGGACAGCTTGCGGGAATGGACGGCGGAGCTGAAGAACGTCCGCGACTTCTACCTGCTCGACACCGCGATCGAATGGGCCGAAGACCAGATCGTCTACCGCTATGGCGGCTCGATCGACTTCCACGAGACCACCGAGCTTGCCGAGCAGCCGCTGCTCGCGGGACTGAGCGAGGACGAGCTGACCGATCTCGCCGCAATCTGCACCGTCAGGAGTTATCCGTCCGGCGCAAAGATCGTCACGACCGGCGACCTCGCCGATGCCGTGTTCTTCCTGCGCAGCGGCGCGGTCCACGTCACGCTGCCCGATGGCGTCAGGCTGGCAACACTCACTGCCGGCATGGCCTTTGGCGAGATGGCGCTGCTGGAGGCAACGCGCTCTGCCGACGTATTCGCCGACATGGCGGCAACCGTGTTCGAAGCGCCTTTGAAGGATTTCGAGCGCTTCCGCGAGCAGCACCCCCGTGCCAGCGAGCGCATCATGCGCAATCTGGCCCAGCTATTGGCCGACCGCCTGATCGTCGCCAATGCCAAGGTGGATATTCTGACGTCGACGTGAGCGATGGCCGAAGCTCTTCACCTCTCCCCGACGGCAGGGCAATCGCATTTTGAAAGCGACCTCCCTGCGGCCATCCTTCGAGACGCCCGCTTGAGGCTGGCTCCTCAGAGCCCGACCGAAAAAGGGTGAGCGGTTTTGGCGGGCTTGTGATTCCTTCGGATTTGCAAAGATTCGAGGGAGGACACCATGCCGTGGACCAAAGCCGCTCGTATCCAGTGTCAGCGCAGTGGACTGCGTTACGCAAGCGACCTGACCGATGCCGAGTGGGCGCTGATCGCCCGGAAGATGCCGCCGCGGCGGCGATTGGGCCGGCCGCGCGAGGTCGATTTGCGCGAGATCGTGCAGGCGATTTTCTATATTTTGTCGAGCG
>NZ_FNCU01000050.1:0-65458 GCF_900099855.1 Bradyrhizobium sp. Rc2d
CTGAAATACGGCCTCATTCCTGAGTTCGTCGGTCGTTTGCCGGTCGTGGCGACGCTCGAGGACCTGGACGAGACGTCGCTGAAGAAGATCCTCACCGAGCCGAAGAACGCGCTGGTGAAACAGTACCAGCGGCTGTTCGAGATGGAGAACATCGAGCTGACCTTCGCCGACGAGGCGCTTGGCGCGGTCGCCCGCAAGGCGATCGAGCGCAAGACCGGCGCGCGCGGCCTGCGCTCGATCCTCGAGGCGATCCTGCTCGAGACCATGTTCGACTTGCCGGGCCTGGAAGGTGTGGAAGAGGTCGTGATTTCGCGAGAAGTCGTGGAGGGCACGGCGCGTCCGCTCTACATCTACGCCGATCGGTCTGATCGCGCGGTGGAAGGCAGCGCCATAGGCGTAGATGAAAGCCGACTTCGCGCGTGGTGTGGAGCGCGGAGGCTGCGATCAGCGACTTGCCAAGGATATTAGGACTCGCCGCCTCAAAGTTCTTCGTGACGGTTTGCGTTTCGCTATCATGGGCGTAGATGGGGCGGCCATCAATAAGGCTATGGCAGCCGAGGCGGGGTCGATGATTGTTCGGATCTTCATGGGCTTTCTCCCTCTGAGCATCGGCCGGTCTTTGTTTTTCGCGGAGCCTGCACCTATGCTCGGATGGGCTTCACACTGTACTTTTGATAGTAATTGCTCCTGATTTCGTCCTGACTTCGAGGAGGGTGAGCAAAGACATGGGCTGGGGATAGCAACGGGCTGATTGAACTGCTTTCGATTTTGACAAGGTGATCGACAGGATACTTTGGGCCATTCGTCGCCCGAACCCACTTGGCGATCATGAAGGACTCGTCATCGTTTGGCGGCAGTATCAACGCAAGGCCCTTGAATCGATAACCGCGCCTCTGGAAGATGTCGACTACGTTAATTTCGACGGCGGGATTGCGCTTCAGGTTCAGTATCGTCCGGGGCGAGGGCGATGTCGGCGAAGTAGAGAACGCCGTTTCTGACCGTCAAAGACGCCTTCGGCGAAAGATTGGGCGTTCCATCTTCGTTGACTGTCGCGACAAACGACAATATCGCCTGCTTGATGATTGCCTCCATGTCGGCAGTGATTTCAATCATAAATATCCACTCTTTATTCCTCGCGAACCCTTCTAGCCGGCTGTCACTTGCAGCCCGCGCTGCACCGCCGGCCGGGCGAGGCCGCGGGCGAGCCACGCCTGCACGTGAAGAAAGCGGTCGAAGCCGACGAGATCGCGTGCTTCGTAAAAGCCGATCAGGTTGCGCACCCAGCCGAGCAGCGAAATATCGGCGATGCTGTAGTCAGCACCCATCATCCAGTCGCGGCCTGCGAGCCGTTCGTCGAGGACACCGAGCAGCCGCGCCGATTCGGTTGCGTAGCGGTCGCGCGGGCGCTTGTCCTCATAGGCCTTGCCGGCGAATTTGTTGAAGAAGCCGACCTGGCCGAACATCGGCCCGACTCCGCCCATCTGCCACATCACCCACTGGATTGTTTCGTAGCGGGTGTTTGGATCGGCCGAGATGAATTGTCCTGTCTTGTTGGCAAGGTAGAGGAGGGTCGCGCCCGACTCGAACAGCGCCAGCGGCGTGCCACTCGGCCCATCGGGGTCGTAGATTGCGGGAATCTTTCCGTTGGGGTTGAGCGCGAGAAAGGCCGGGTCGTGAGTTTCGTTCGTCATGATGTCGATCCGGTGCGGCTCGTAAGCAAGGCTCGTTTCCTCAAGCATGATGCCGACCTTCACCCCATTGGGCGTGGGGGTGGAAAAGAGTTGCAGCCGATTGGGGTACTGCGCCGGCCAGCGCGTAAAAATTGGATGATCGATTGTCACTTTCTTCCTCCTAGATGGGCGGGCCGAGCTGAGCCGGGACATGGCCGAATCTTCCACCTGGATGCGCGCCGAACTGGCCGTGGGCGCATCCAGAAAAGCAGGCAACGATACGGCCGCGGCACACGCTTATTTGGGATGGGCAGCCGGGCACGACCGTGAGGATCAGCTGGGAGACGACGGGATGGAGGCCACCGCCGCCGTGACGAGCACACGGGACCGCGAGGAAGGCGCCGACAGTCCAGGTAGGAGCGGAGAACCGCTCGCCCTCGCTGTTTCCTCACGGAAGAACTCGGATGATCGTCTTCCCGCTGATCCGCCTGGTCGGATTGAAAGCGGCGACTGCCTCGTCGAGGGTCGCGATGTTGCCGATGTTTGTACGCAGTCGTCCGTCCCGTACCCGCTGGACGATCTCGCTCAGTTGGGCGCGATCGGACACCAGAACAAAGTCGATCGCCAAGCCGTCGGCGGGCCGCGCCTCGGTCGGCCCGGCGATGGTTACCAGCGTTCCTCCGGTTCGAATCAGGCCGGCGGATCGCTTCCCGATGTCGCCGCCGATGACGTCAAAAACCAGATGGACTCCGCCGATGTCTTCGAGAACGTCGTTCTCGAGGTCGACGAACTCCTGCGTGCCGAAGTCGAGCGCCTTCTGACGGTCGGCAGCGCGTCCGGTGCCGATGACGTAGGCACCGGCCTCTCGTGCGAGCTGCGTCACCATCGAGCCGACTGCGCCGGCCGCGCCGTGCACGAGAACGCTCTGCCCCGCCTGAAGGCGACCGTGCACGAACAGTCCCTGCCAAGCAGTCAGGCCCGGCATCGCCACGGCCGCACCCACCGAGAAGTCGACGTCGCCCGGCAGCGGCGCGAGGTTGCGTGCCTCCACGGCCACATACTCCGCCAAGGTGCCGCCGCGATATGAGTCCGAGAGACCGAACACCCGTTGTCCCACCGACAGCCCCGTCGTTCCATAGCCGAGAGCGGTGACAACACCCGCCAGCTCCTGGCCGGGAATCGTCGGCGACCGGTCACGGTCGAGGCGATCGGTCCAGGTCGAAGGCCACGTCAGCTCACCCGAGGTGAATCCAGACGCATGAACCTGAACGACGACGTCGTTTATCGCTGCCTGCGGCTCGGGCCGCTCCACCAGCTTCATCCCGGCCGTTCCCGCAGCCTGGTCCGTCACAACGATCGCTTTCATGGGAATGATCTCCTCTGTCATTCGGCTCTTTGGTGGGTATGTTCCGGCGACAATTTGCGCTTCAAGCCGGATAAAGCGACGCCTAGGACAGCGACGAGTCTCATGACACTGTTCCCTGTATTGGTGAACTGGTAGAATTCGAGCTGTCGCATGTCCTGTTCCCCGTCGTGTCGGCGTGCGGATTGCGTGCACAGAGAACAGTGAACAGCGTGGCCACGACGGCAAGTCCGCCGTATCCGAGCGCGATCTTCTGTAGCGAGAACACGTTGGAAAGTTGGCCGGAGATGAGGCTCGGGAAGGCGGCGCCGCTGTAGCAGAGAAGGTAGATTGCGCTGAAGATCGGTGCCCGTTCGGCCATGGTGCTGCCCTGCAGCAGGCCGCGTGTGGCGGCGCTGATGGCGATGCCTTGACCGGTGCCGGCGACCATGGTTGCGATGATGAACAACAACAACGTGCCGGCGGCGATCGCAGTGCTGATGCCGATCATTCCGGCCAGGAAGGTAATCATACCGGCGCGTTGGGCTACCGCGGATGTGAAGCGGCCTCCGATGGGAGCGCCGAGAACGCTGGGGGTCATATAGGCGGCGAACACCAGCCCGAGGATCAACGGGCTCCGGGTGTGGAGTTGATCTTCGACAAGCGCAGGCATCAACGCTTGATAGAAGCCCCCGCTCGCCCAAGTCGTCAGGAATACCGCCGCCGCGACAGGGAGGAAATACCTCACCCGGGCCGGTACGCTGACCTTGGGCAATAGCGATCGCCAAGCGCCCGGCGTCGGTGTTGCTGTTTCCGGACTGATGGTGATGAGTGCAGCAGAGAGCAATAGGAAGCAGACGCAAACGAGGTAGATGAGGTGGCGTGGCCAGGGGCCGAACTGGACCAACGCGCCGGAGGCGATGGCGCCGACAGCGACGCCGAGCATTGGTCCTTGGCTGGAGACGACGGACGCCAGCCATTCCGGTCTGCTGGGTGCGGCATCGACGATGTAGGAGGTCAGGCTGCTGCCGGCCAACCCGGTACCGACGCCCACGAGGAGCCGACCGGCCAGCAGGGTGTCGATATCGTGCACATTCAGCAACAACAGACAGCCCAGCAGGAGAAGGCTGAGGCTAGTGATTGCAGTGAGCCGGCGGCCCAGATGATTGGACAGTCGTCCCAGCACCAACAGTGCGGCGATGGTGCCGACGGTGTAGGCGACGACGGCCATCGAGATGCCGGCGTTACTCAACCCGTCCTCTGTTCGGTAGATGTTGAAAAGGGGGATCGGAGCGGCCGCCGTGGCAAACGAGATCACTAGGGAAACTACCGCAGATAAGAATGCCAGCCGTAGCGTTCGGCTCCGGTGAGCATGGTTGACTACTGGTGCCAAGTTTCGCATCGAACCGTGCATTTGTCGTCTGCCGAGAATTCGGGCGCACAGGTCCAAAATCTCCGACTAGTTAGTTCATTGGGTGGCGGTGATCGTCGCGCCCAAGCTGAAGAGCGGCTCCATCGCCGAGGGCTGCCATGGCTCACACATGTCATGGCGGGGCCATCGCACTGCCGTCCTTTGGTTATTGTCGATCAGGTACCGCTATCGTCCATCTGCGCCGCGGGCGCATGATATCGCTCGCCGAGCCTGAGATCCCGCTCGAGTCGCGCGGCGATCTCGGTGTGATCAGTGATGGTTCGCCCGTCATTTGCGATGAACACAGCCTCTGGCTCATCAATGCCACCATGCGCTGACCCCGCCGGAGTGAAATCGCTCGAGCAGCGATGTGACAATGCCTTCGGGTTCAGTAGGAAGCGGACATCAGCGTCTCCTGTTCGTGTTGGCTGAAACGGTTGCCCCGGGCATTCGATGAAATCTCGGACAGTGGCTCTCATTGGTCGCAGCGCGGGACGAAAGTTTCCAATGGCCGGTACTTATGGTTTCCATAGCGGAGGGGAATTGTGCTGCGACAGTCCTCACTTCCATTCATAAATCAAGACAAGTTGCTCAGGCTGCGATGGCGTCATGCCGCGCGGCAAGCGGCAATAACAATCGTCTATCGATTCGATGAAGAGTGGTGATTTCCCTCAGGGAGAACCGCCACACGCGGCGCACTCACCGAGCAGTTGGTCCGTTTTCAGTTACCGCGACGCCGTCCCTTCGGCTTAAAACGGCGGTCGCGCCGCCAGCCGTATTGCTGTGTAATCGGCTAGTAAAGCTATTTTCTCATAGCCGCCTCCGGCGCCGCGCAGCCGGCAAGATAGCCGCGAGAGAACCGGCAACAGTGGTGCTCGGGCGAGTCCTCGCAGATAAGCGCGGCGCAAAGCTCCTGCAGCGGCGCTCACTCATTTCGATAACGATGGGCTATCGACTCCATGGCGAGAGGTGATTTTCCTTTCCATGGTCATGGCCTCAATCTTCGATCTATCGTCGCCCGTATTTGGGTTTCGCGCACGTAAAAGAGGATGACATGAGCAGCGTCAAATTTCTGGGCGCAACGGTCGTGCTTTCCGCGCTCCTTGCGACGCCGGCGTGGGCATGGGAAGTTTCAGAGCCTGCCGCGGCCGCAGCCGCGGACCCCAACTTCTCCATCTATTCGAACGATGACCGCGGATACTCCGCGTACGGGATGGTCTCGCGGGTACCGCTTGGCGGCGTGTCGGGACTGCATACGTCCGTACGGCAGCATCGCCGAGGGCACACAGCGGGGATCAAGCGCTACTGAACAGGACTTCAAATCGCCATCGTCCTGATTGAGGAAGAAGGCATGCTCGTCGTAATTACAGACGAATGGACCGGCTAGTGACGAGCTTGACTGAGATGATCGCGGAGACCCGAAAGCTGTCGCCTTGCATCGCCGCCTCCAACAAAATGCGAGCAGCACCGCTACCAATCGCCGGTCCACGCGCTCGGCAGCGAAAGAATAATGTCCAAATACAATTGAGACTCTTCGCATCAAAGCATATTCGTCCATTGCTGGACTAGGGCTGACTTCCGAAATGGGTCTTCGACATGCTTGTCTTTGGCGTTGGGAGAAGCCAGCAGATCCGCCCTGCAAGGAGGACGGAACTGGCTTCTTTCCGCGCGCCGCTCACGCTTCTACTGATCTCCTTAGGCGCGATCGCCGCGGTGTGGTGGTGGCTGGGCATACCAGTGAACTTGGCGCGGGCACCGATCGATCCCAATGACAAAGTTCAATGCATATCGTACGCCCCGTTCCGCGGCAATCAGACGTCACTTTCGGCGGCGACGCAGGTATCGCGGGAACAGATTGCAGAAGATCTTGCCCAGCTTGCTAAGATCTCCGACTGCATCCGTACCTATGCGACCGATCTTGGTCTCGATCAAATCCCCGAACTCGCGGCCAAGGCGGGGCTGAAAGTCATTCAGGGCATTTTTCTTGACAGGGATCGGCGGAAGAACTTGACGCAAATATCAACGGCGATACGTCTCGCCAAGGAATATCCCGGGACCGTCATCGCACTCGTGGTCGGAAACGAGACTTTGTTGCGTCATGACATAACAGCTTCTGACCTCGCCGCCACGATCCGCTCGGTCAAGGCGCAGGTTAGCGTTCCTGTTACCTATGCCGATGTCTGGGAGTTTTGGCTGAGCAACCGCGAACTATACGACGCCGTCGATTTCGTCACGATTCATATCCTACCATATTGGGAGAACGTTCCGATCCGGGCGGAATTGGCCGCCGCTCACGTTGACACGATCCACCGACGGGTAGCGTCGGCTTTTCCGGGCAAGGAAATCTTCATTGGAGAAATAGGTTGGCCAAGTGAGGGGCGGATGCGTGAATCAGCGCTGCCGTCGCGCATCAACCAGGCCCGAGTAGTCTCTGAGGTGCTCGACCTTGCCCGGCGCGAGAATTTCCGCGTCAACCTGTTCGAGGCTTACGACGAATCTTGGAAGCGAGAGATTGAGGGAACGGTTGGCGGATCCTGGGGCTTGTTCCATCCCGTGCGGCGGACGCTGAAATATCCGCCCGGAGTCCCCATCAGCAATTTTCCGCTCTGGAAGCTGCAAATGGGCAGCGGAATGGCGCTTGCAATCCTCGCATTCGGCGCGGCATGGCTGACCTTGCGCCGCAAGCCCAGAGAGTCCGGACTGGTGTCATGGATTGCGGTCGGAGTATCTGCAACCACAGCCGGAACCATTTTTGGGGTGGCTGCCCAGAAAATGGTCTTTGAAAGCAACGGAGCTGGTGGCTGGCTTCTGTGGGGCTCGCTTCTGCTGGCGGCAACTGCTTCGCCGGTGTTTGGCGCCAATGCTCTTATGTCGGGTCGCCCATCGCCCAGTTTTCTGGAATTGCTGGGTCCGAGGGACTACCAGACTGAATCGGCTGTGGCGGTCGTGCACGGGTTGGTCTGGATCGTAACCGTGGTGATCGGCACGGCGACCGCACTCGGCCTTGTGTTTGACCCACGCTTTATCGATTTTCCTTTTGCGGCGCTCACCATGGCCGCGCTGCCCTTTGCGGCTATGACGCTCTTCAATCCGCCGAAGAAAGGAATCCGCCCTATGGCGGAATCGCTGTTCGCTGGCCTCTTTTTCGGAGCCGCGATTTATACAGAGTTCAACGAAGGACCGGCTAACTGGCAGTCGCTGTGGACTTGCGCTGCCTATATGGTGCTTGCGGCGACGCTGTGGCAGGTGCGTGCCTGATAGATAATTGGAGACCAACCGGTCCTGTCGCCCGAGGGGCTCGACTGGATCTGCGTCAGCCCCAAAAGCGGGAGCCGAGCTCGTGCTGCGGCGCAGCACGAGCTAAAGCGGGTCTATCCGCAAGAGCAGGCCATGCCGGATGCCTTCGAACGCCTCGCCTTCGAGCGCTTCGCGCTGCAGCCGATCGAACGGGCCCGAGCTCGCCGAGAATACGGTGCGCGCGATCGACTATTGCCTCTCTCATCCGCAATGGCGGCTCAGCGTGCAGACGCACAAGATGCTCGGCACCAGGTGATTGGCATCAAAACAGGACTGGAATTCTGTAGACGGGAATGCCCATGGATGTATCAGTGATCGAGGTGCGCAAGGCGCGGGCACGCGCCTGGTTCGAGCGGCTGCGCGACGACATCTGCGCAAGCTTCGAGCGGCTTGAGGATGACGCCCCGCCAAAGCTCTATCCCGGCGAGGCTGGCCGTTTCGTGCGCACGCCGTGGGCCTGCACCGATCACAGCGGCGCACCCGGCGGCGGCGGCGTGATGTCGATGATGCACGGCCGCCTGTCCGAGAAGGTCGGCGTGCACTGCTCGACCGTGCACGGCGAGTTCGCTCCCGAATTCCGCGCCCAGATCCCGGGCGCGACGGACGATCCGCGCTTCTACGCCTCCGGCATCTCGCTGATCGCCCACATGCGCAATCCGAACGTGCCGGCCGTGCACATGAACACGCGCTTTGTCGTCACCAATAAGGCGTGGTTCGGCGGTGGCGCCGACCTCACCCCCGTGCTCGACCGGCGGCGTACGCAGGACGATCCGGACACGATCGCCTTTCACGCCGCGATGAAAGACGTGTGCTCCGGGCCGAACGGCGTTGCTGACTACGACAAACTCAAGACCTGGTGCGACGAATATTTCTATTTGCCGCACCGGAAAGAGGCGCGCGGCATCGGCGGCATCTTCTACGACTGGCAAGACTCCGGCGACTGGGACGCCGATTTCGCCCTCACCCAGGATGTCGGCCGCGCCTTCCTGAAGATCTATCCCGAGCTTGTGCGGCGCAATTTTGCGACGCCCTGGACCGAGGCCGATCGCGAGGAGCAGTTGATCCGCCGCGGACGCTACGCCGAGTTCAACCTGCTCTACGACCGCGGCACCATTTTCGGGCTGAAGACTGGCGGCAACGTGGACTCGATCCTGTCGTCGCTGCCGCCGGAGGTGAAGTGGCCGTAACCGTGATGCCGCCGCGGCCGCGCGCCATGCTGATCGACATGGACCGCACCATCCTGTCGGCCTATGGCCGTCCTGCCGATTGCCTGGAACCATGACCGAATTCGCCGAGGAGTTTTGGCCGAACCTGCCGCGACAAGTGTCCTTTGGAAGATCGTCAACTGTTCTGGACGCTCGCGTCGGCCAACATTGCTGCTCGGCGAGTCCCCGCAGAGAGACGCGGCGCACAGCACCCGCGCTCCAGGCGTCATCAGTCATTCAATAACGGTCGGCTATCGACTCCATGGCGCGAGGTGATTTTCCTTTCGACCGTCGTGGACTTAATCTTCGATCGATCGTCGCCCGCTCAGCTGATCGGGCCGAAGCCGGCGTTCCGTTGGAGAATCACTGGCCAGGAAGTCCGACATGCAGATCAAAGAGACAATTGGCGTTTCATTCCCCGGCTCTGTCGAAAGCCTGCCGCTGGAGGATGTCATCGTGCTCGTGGACAGCGCCGGCGTCGCGCTTGGAGTGCAGCGTGCGTTCAGCGCAAGGGCCGTCGGCGTCCGCGAGAGGTGCGTGGAGATCCCGCTCGTCGGGTCCGACGGCGAAGTCTCGGGGACTTTGTGCCGCGCCAGCCCGCGATCCGACACGCGAGCTGCGGTCGCCGCTGGCGAGCGGCCGAGAATGAGCGCGATGGCGGACGTGGCGCAGTTCGTCGTCCACGACATCAATAACCTTCTCGCCGTGATCGGGAGCGGCCTGCGGCTGCTCGAGTGCCAGAGCGATGCTGCGTGCCGAAAGGCCGTCGTCGACAAAATGCAGGAGGCAATCGCCCGAGGCGCGCTGCTTACCCGGCGGCTCCTCGACGCTGCGCGACCGCGCCCCACCTCGATCAACGCGGATGTCGCAGGCAGTCGCCTCGAAGCGATAGCGGGCCTGCTTGACCGGGCGTTGCGTCCGGACATCACGGTGCACACCGAGATCGCCCCTGATTTATGGGCCTTCAATGCCGACCCGGAAGAGCTGTACTTCGCTTTGCTCAAACTCTGCCGAAACTCGGCCGATGCTATGCCGGATGGCGGCGTGATCACCGTTGCGGCGCGGAACGTCGAATCTTCCTCTGCCGCAGCGCGGGAATTCATCGAGATTGTCGTCGCCGACGACGGGGAGGGCATGCCCGAGGAGGTCCTGTCGCAGGCGTTCACCGCTTACTTCACGACAAAGGCTGCTGGCACCGGCACAGGCCTCGGACTCGCCCAGGTCCGGCGCTTCGCCGAAGGGCGAGGCGGCGCGATCGGTATAGAGAGCGAGCGAGGTGCCGGCACGCTGGTGCGCCTCCGTCTCCCGCGCGTCGGCGATGCGGCGGTACAGAGCAGTATCGTCGGCACGGAGATCGCGTGCACGCCGTCACCTAACGGCGGAATATTCCACGTCGTCAACTCGTGACGGGCTGTGCCGATGTCGTACCCGGCGCGAGCGCCTGCAGATTAGTTAGCGATGGAGCTCATGATCCCGCCCGTCCGCCTCGACCGTCCGGTCGAGCATGAGAAGGACCACGTGCTCGGCCCCGCCGATGCCGAGATCACGCTCGTCGAGTACGGCAGCTACGCATGCCCGCACTGCAGGGCTGCCAACGAGCGCATCGCGCAAGCACGCGACCAACTTGGCGACCGCGTCTGCTACGCCTTCCGCCACAGGCCACTCACGGACAACAGCCTTTCGTTTCGGGCCGCCGAGCTCGCCGAGCTTGCCCAGACGCCCGAAGCGTTCTGGTCCGCGCACATCAAGCTGATGACGAGGTCGATGCAGCTCACAGAGGCCGACCTCCTCGCGGTGGCCGCCGACCTCGGCGTGAACGCCGACTTCGCGCTCGGCGACAGCGACGCTATGCGGCGCGCTAGGGCGAGGGTGGAGGCGGACGTCGCAAGCGCACGCGCAAGCGGCGTGAGATTCACGCCGACTTTCTACATCAACCGGCGGCGCTACGACGGGCCCTGGGATGAGAGCTCTCTCGTCGATGCGATGCTTGGCACGCTCGGCCACCGCGTCCGTACGGCAACCCTGGACTTCGCGAGCTGGGGCCCGTCCGCCGGCATTTTGCTCGTCCTCGCGACTGTGGCGGCGATCGTCTTGACGAACTCGCCGATCAGCCCGGCGTTCGAGGCGCTCTGGCGCCAGCAGCTCGGCGTGAACCTGGGCAATGCAACCTTTCGGATGTCCATCCTGCACTGGGTCAACGACGGCCTGCTGACGGTGTTCTTCCTTGTCGTGGGATTGGAAGTGAAGCGCGAGATGACAGTTGGCCACCTCGCGAGCCGTCGCTCCGCCGCGCTTCCGATCGCCGCCGCGCTCGGCGGCATGATCGTGCCCGCGCTTCTGTATGCGCTGGTCATCCCTGCGGGGCCGTGGTCACGCGGGTGGGGTGTTCCGATGGCGACCGACACCGCGTTCGCGATTGCCGTGATCGCCGTGATGGGCGTCCGCGTCCCCGTCGAGCTGCGCATTTTCCTTACCGCGGCGGCCATCGTCGATGACATTGGTGCGATCGTCGTCGTCGCCGTGTTCTACTCTAGCGAGATCCACCCGGCCTACCTTGCTGCGGCCGTGGCGGTTGTGGTTGCGCTGGCGCTGCTGAGCCGATCGAAGGTCTACCTTCTCTCGCCTTACCTCCTGTTGGGCGTCGCGTTGTGGTCTTTCGTCTACATGGGTGGCCTCCACGCTACGTTGGCCGGCGCGGTACTTGCGCTGTTCATTCCGACACGGCCGCCCGCCGACTTGGCCGCCCTGATGACGCAAGCGAGCACCATTATCGCCTCGGAGGCCCGGCATGAGGGCGAGGTGCTCAGGCATGGGCCCTCTACACCGGCACTGCACGCACTCGATGCGATCTACGACAGACTTGAATCGCCCGCCGATCGGCTGCTACGGCACGCTGGCGCGCGGTCGAGCTACGCAGTGCTTCCGATCTTCGCACTGGCTAATGCGGGCGTGGCGATCACCCCGGGCGTCTTCGTTAGGCATGGCTGGCTGATGGCCGCGATCGTCGCAGGCCTTGCCATAGGAAAGCCGCTCGGCGTCTTTCTCGCGGCCGCGGCGGCGGTGCGCGCAGGCATAGGCGTCAAGCCGGCGGAGTACACCTGGCGGCAGCTGGCCGGGGCGGGCGCCCTCGCTGGCATCGGCTTCACGATGTCGCTCTTCATCGCCGGGCAGGCGTTTCCAAGCGACACCGACTTCTCGGCCGCCAAGATCGCCGTGCTCGCGGCGTCGGCTCTTTCGGCAATCGTCGGGACTGCTCTGCTCTGGGGGGCTTCGCGCCAGGAGCTTTTGGAAGAGGCGCCGCAGAGCGCCGACATGCAGGTATCACAGCCAGCTGGCGCGGCGCTATGCCCGACCATGAACAGGAGGAATTCCGATGATTCTACGTATCGCGGTGAACCGTCGCATTTGAAGGAGGTTGAACATGACCCAGGTATATTTCCACTGCTCGAACACGAAGAAGGTGTTCGTCGATCGCCACGGCGCCGTGGTGGAAGATCTTGCTGAGGCGCGCGATCACGCGACCCGTGTCGTGCAATCCTTAACCGGCGAGCGCAGCCTCGAGGATTGGCGTGACTGGGTCCTGCACGTTAGCGACGACCAAGGCGATGAGCTCTTCGTTGTGCCCTTCACTTTCGTGCTCGGTGAGCCGAATTGAGGTCACTAACTCTGGGCGATTCTTCGGATCAAAGGTCCCACCTGGAAAGCAGGCAGCTGGGGCCATGCGAAGGCATCTCTTCAGCCTCGGCGCCGCAAGGTCAATGAAAGCGCGCTCCCTTGATCGGTAGAAACCGTTGGCCGCGTACAGGAGAGGAACGGGCAGCGGTGCAGGCTAGAAATCTTTAAGCGATCTCGGCCGACCAGACGAAGGACTGACTGCCCTTCCAACATTCGGGCCCGTCACGCGTTTTCTATTTCTTCGACCTGCAGGGCTTCAAAGTCGGCGTCGTCACAATCCCACTTCAGCACGAGGAATGACGAGCATAATTCAAAGGAGCGATTATGGGCGAGGTTGTCCGATTTGTCTCAAAATCCGAGCGAGAGCGAATCCGCCTCATTCGGGAGGCCCGCGCGATATATGACAGTGTCTTCCCGCCGGCCGAACCCGTCAACGAGCAGCGGGACAAGGCGCCCGCAACTCAGAGGGTCATTGGCACCAATGTCCAACGCGGTAAGGGCGTTTTCTCATGATCAAAATCATTGCCGTGCTCTGCAGCCTGTCGTCTCCGGCAAGTTGCCACGAGCAGACCGTCACCACCTCGGACTTCGCTGACATCTCGATGCAATCTTGCCTGATGGGAGCGCCTCAGCTCGCCGATTGGATGAAGTACCATCCGGCCGAACGCCTCGCGGCGTGGCGCTGTGTGATCGGCGAACAGGACGGCAGGGGAGCTTAGAGTGAAAAGCGATCGCTTCTCATGGCGAATGTGGCCGATGCACTGCGATGTGCATTCGGCACGATTTGTCGAGATTTGGACTGCTTTACTCGCATCGACGTCTCGCGTCGGATACCAATTTTTTTAGCAGAGGGAGACAGCTTCCCAACTGCTTGGCCCCGGCGCCCCGTCCCTTCGCCGTGGCTCCCCGCGGCCGGTCCTTCCCTCCCGAGGACCGGCCGCACCCTTCAGGCCCGACGGAGATTTTGCTCTATAACCTAGATCATTTCTTTTCCGCCGGGCTTGCTCGCCTACACGAGGAACGGCGCTACCACGTGTTTGTCGTTCTCGAGACGCATCACCGGTCGTTTTCCGAACGCTACATGGCATTCTCCAGACGCCCGCGCCCGGGACCCGCATGTGTGCTGGCCTTGACCCATCCGGCTTGGCGCGGCAAGAGGTTGCCATGCGCTTAAGTCGAGATACAGCTTGACGCGCCCGACGCGAATTGCGGATGAGTGTTCGCGCGCTGGGCAGCAAACGCGCCCGACAGCATTACGTTTCGAGCGGTTGGGGCAGGTTTCGGGCCTTGCAACTCGTTTCGCTGAAGTCACATGCGGCGTTCTGGGGTTGCCAGCTATGCTGGTTTCCCAAGAACATAAGTCGTCATGCCAGGTAACGAATTCAGATTGGCCTTGGCTTTTCCACAGTAATGCGCCCAGCCTTCAATATCTCCTCCGCACCTTGCTGAAGAAGTTTATGCCCGAGACTTCTGCCAATTGCGTCGGCTTGATCGGCCCGACCCACGCTTTCATCGGCAATCTTCGTTTGGCCATCCGGATGAGTCACCTGTCCTCGAAGTGTTAGTGTCCCGGCGAGCCATCTGGCAGAGACTCCGACGGGTAGGCTGCAACCCGCATCGAGACTTCTCATCAATGCGCGCTCTGCATCCACTTCAGTGCGCGATTGCCGGTCTTCAATTTTTTGAAGCAGCGCTATGAGTGCCGTATCCTCTTCGCGAACTTCGGCCGCGAGAGCACCTTGGCCGACTGCATACGGGAAAAAGTGCGCGTCTAGAACCTGTGAGGCCTCATGTAGCAATCCTAGCCGGGACAACCCCGCCGCTGCTAATAGAGTCGCGTCTATTCCCTCTCGGTTCTTTGCCTTTCGCAGCCTTGGAAAAACGTTCCCTCGAATGGGGCGAATATCCAGACCACTGCATAGAGCAAGAAGTTGAGCTTTGCGACGAATTGATCCAGTGCCGACGCGCAGCCCCGGCCGTAGCTGATCTAGTGTAACGCCGCAAATCGCGTCGCGAGGATCCTCTCTTTTGGGAACGGCCGCCAATACCAAGCCGGGCCGCAATTTTGTCGGAAGATCCTTGAGGGAATGAACGACCAGGTCAACTTCGTTGCGCAGAAGCGTGTCTTCGCTCTCCTTCGTGAATGCTCCGATTCCGCCAATCTGCTGAAACCCCGACCGTCGATCTTTATCGCCAACCGAACTAACGAAGACCATTCGTACCTCAGCGGCCGGCTCGACGGCACGAATAAGATCGGCGACGTGATTGGCTTGCCAGCGGGCCAAATCACTTCGCCTGGTACCAAGCCGAATTTCCACGATCAAACCTCTTGCTTCTTGAGTAGTTCACCAACTTCAAGAGCTGCGTAGAGCTGCGTAAGTAGCTATAAAATCGGCGCCTGCTGGTTTAGCCGCACGGCGGAACTCTGGTGTGGCCTTGCATGAGCATCTTCCCTCGGACCCGTGTTTCATCAGCTCACACTCGCCCGAAACGGAGAAGCAGCCAATAGGTCGCAACTTTCGAAAGACGCTGGACCAAGCCGAGAACGAAGAGTGCCGGTTCGACGAGAATGGAGCTTGCGCCTTCGGATGCGAGTGCGCCGAATGCGTCCATGCATCCTTTCAAGTCGAAGGGGTGGAGCTGAAACGCCGCACGTGAGCTGCCATCACCAGCGTTCATAACGGAACTATAAAGGTAGAGAACGGCGGTCGAAATATCATGTGCGGCATCACCCTAATCCAAGCGAAGTCTCCGTCGTCAAGGGCCAAAGCCCTCGATCAGATCGCGTCCCTTTCGGATCGCCTCCACGCGGTGTGTCATGAACGCGTATATTCATCCTGAATTGTGGATATCCGGATGGGTCAGCAGCCACAGCTCTTCGTTGAGCTCGTTTGATCTCGGGAGCGCTATTTGAATGGATCCATTGATGTGGAATAGGTTGGTGTTTTCGCGTAATCCGCCGAAACGTTCCAAAGGGTTGCGATGTACCAGGCGGTCCAAGCAACGATCAGCAGACTCAGCACCCACACCCAAACCGGGATCGGCGAGGGCGATTCCGCCCGGTGCGGCTCGAACGGCTCTTCCGCTCCCAACGCGTTGACCATGAAGCGCACCGTACCGTGAACGACGGCGCCATCACCAAGCCCGGCAACCGTGATCCCAGGGCCATTGCGGACCTGGAATCGAAGGCGCCGGACGCCGACCCGCATCTACCTCGACGAAACGCCCGATCCGGTCACCGATCAGCCGCCGCCGACAGAGATAGCGCTCGACACTAAGAGGCTTGCCGACGCCCGAACTACGCGCGGCGATGAACAGCGCGAGCCCGATCAGCGCCTGACTCGCCCACGCATAAAATGTTCCGCTGGTGTGGATCGCACGCAGCCGTCCGAACGACAGCGCCGGCGTGGTGGCGAAATCCGGGTAAGCGAATTTGAAGCTGACCAGGAGCCCCACGGCCGTGGTGAATACAAGCCAGATTGTCGCCGACGCCACGTAAGCGGCGAACACCCGCGCCAGAACGCGGTCATCCGGAGCGCCTGCGCGAAGCGGAATGGCCGCAGCGCTATCTGACATCATCCGCCTGTCCGTCTTCTCGACGACGTTGTCCAGCGTTGCCCCGACGCGCGAAGAACTTGACGGCATTGGCGTAGTCGCCCGCATCTGCTGTTCCATCATCGAGAACTCTGCCGGCTTGCCGGATTCATCGAGAGGAGCAGACGCGATCAGGCCACCTTTCTCGTCGTGGCTGAGCTGGCCGGAGACATGGATCGTGTCGCTGACCTTGATTGCCTGTGCGTATCTGTAGGCATCTTCCCACGGCACACCGAAATAGGCGGCCTCTTTACGATTCACTCCGGCTGCGTTTACGTCGTTGCTTTGCACATCGAGCCTCCTGGCTTCTCAATCTGGCTTCGCGTCTCGGTGGCGGCACTGAAGGTTTCGGTACGACGATGCTTTGGAGAATGACCTTGCAACGCCGGAGAGGGAAATCACCTCCCGCCATAGAGTCGATAGACGATCGTTATTGCCGCCGGGCCGCGTGACGCCGTAGCTCGGAACACCACCAGCCGCACCTCCAGAGATTCCCGTTTCCGCCCTTGGGCCAATCGAGGTTGGCGTGCGTCGCGCGGGCGGGAGGAGTGGGGGCCGCGATCGAAGTACGCCAAGTTCAGTATCCCGGCCCCGCGATGTCGCCGGGCATGACCCCGTGGCGAAGACTTCCGCCGCTACTTCGGTTGTGAGCGCGACGCAGCGAAGCTAACCGGCAGTTGCTTTTTGGCGAACGCCCCCAAATCTCTATGGCCGCGGCGATGATCATCTTCCTCCTGCAGTCTGGGTCGAAAGGTTCCGGACGCTCGGACACCGATTGGGGATCCCTGGGCGATGCTGTTGTCGTAAAGTAAAGTCGAGCGACCCGGGGGAACGGCCATCCTATCGAGCGCTCAAATCTCTAGCGACGCGCCGCCACCGTTCATCAACCGCTGCGGCGGGCCATCGGAGTTAGATCATCGGTTTGCGCAGCACTCCCTCTCGTTACGGCGCCGGTGCTCAGGCCTTCCATTGGCTGACCGTCGTGCTGGTTCTCGCCGGCTATGTGTTGAGCAAGGGCGACCGCGATTCGCTTTATTCAGCCGCCGCGGACGGGCTCCGCAGGATTCACGAGACGCTCGGGGTGCTCGTCTTCATTGTTGTAGTGCTGCGGTTGCTATGGCGGCTGATCGACGGCGCGCCCGCGCAGCAGCGGATACCGCGATGGATGGCGGCGGCCGCTAAGCTCGTTCACTTCGCGCTTTATGCGCTCCTCATCGCGATTCCAGGAACGGCGGTGCTCGGTACCTGGCTCGAGGGGATTCCCGTCACCCTTCCCGGATTCGACATCGCCCCCCAGATCGCGAAGGCGCATGGACTGGGGCAGCTGATCATGGAAATACACACCACCCTCGGCAACGCCATCCTCTGGGTCGCCGGCGTGCATGCAGCCGCGGCTCTCTTCCACTACTTCTATCTACGCGACGAAGTCTTTCAGTCGATGGCTCCGGGCGCATGAATGATTGGTCCTGTACCCAAAAAGGCATTCCGTTAGCTCGCGAAGAGTGGTCCCATGGAACAGCGTGACCTCACTTCCTGAACTGCTTGGTGGAGGGGCGTGGCTTGACCAGTGACACATCAGCTCCGATGATCGCGGTCCGGCTGGCCGGAGCCGCTCGGCTGGTTTACGTGAGCGCCGCCACGGAGACGGTGATCAGCGAGACGGTGACAGCTGGGCCAAAGTCCTCGGTAATTTCGTGGGCGGCTCGTTTGCCGCACGCGCGCGGCAGGGAGCTCTGCATCAATACTTGTCGAAGCGGCCGCGCGTGCTCGGCCGGCCCATGGACCTCGGGATTGGACGTGGCCGACGAAATTAGAATTCTCTTTGGACATGCATTCTTCCGGGGGACGATCGTGCGCATCGCGTGCGAAGGGAGTTGCTCACGCTAACGGCCGCCAACGCAGATAGCCTCCGGACTCAACCGAGACCTTCCGGCAGATTGCTGGGAGTGTCGAGAGCGCCGGCCGCGATGATTGTCATATCATCTGCCTCATCACGCGATGGAGACCTCGGGCGTGGGCATCGAAACGATTACTGAAGGTAATTGGCGAAATCGTCTCACCTGTGATCCAATACTCATCGGCTTGCAGATGCGCTAATGGCACGGACCTTCGTCGCGAGCCGCAGCCGGAAGCGAGCGAATTCCCCACCTGCAGGATGGGTTCGAGGAGATCGGAAATTTGAAGCTGAGCTTCACCCGCTACAGCAACCCCGGCAATTTCGTGCGTATTGCCGCAAAGCTGGTGCCTTTGCTTTGGGGGTCGACGACCTTCGCTTTCGCGCTTGGTCTATTTGGAACGTTCGCCGCGCCACCCGACTACCAGCAGGGCGAGACGGTGCGCATCATGTACATTCACGTCCCCGCCGCCTGGACAGCGATGCTTGCTTACACGTTCATGGCGGTGTCTGCGTTCGGATCTCTAGTTTGGCGTCATCCACTCGCCGATGCAGCTCAAAAGGCGGCTGCGCCGCTGGGCGCAGCTTTCACTTTCATCTGCCTCGTCACAGGCTCTCTTTGGGGCAAACCCATGTGGGGCACATATTGGGTCTGGGACGCACGGCTCACCTCCATGTTGGTTCTTTTTCTCATCTATCTCGGTCTGATCGCGCTCTGGCAGACGATCGAGGACCCGAGTAGGGCGGCACGAGCAGTTTCGATCATGACCTTGGTAGGCTCCATCAACATACCGATCGTGAAGTTCTCGGTCGATTGGTGGAATACTCTCCACCAGCCGGCTTCGGTTCTCCGGATCGAAGGTTCGGCGATTGCTGGCTCGATGTTGTGGCCGCTAATCGTTATGGCGCTCGCATACGCGCTTCTGTTCGCGACCCTCCACATAATGGCGGTCCGTAACGAGATCATGCGACGCCGAGTGCGTCGGCTTGCGATCACGCTGGCGGCCGCAGGCGAACCCGCGATGGCTCGTATGCTGGCTACCGAAGTAGCGTCCTGAGCAGATCATCGTGCAGCATGGCGGATTCATCACGGTGGCTTTTCTGGTGACGGGCACCATCTTGGCCGGGATGATCGCGGCGGTCCTCATCGACTATCGCGTTCAGCTCCGGAGCTTGCGTCGCCTGCTACTTGATCACTCGGATCCGAACGGACACGTATGAGCAAAATTCCAGCGTCGATTGACCTCCCAGCAAGCGCCGAAGCTCCTCGACGCGCACTCGCCCGCCTGTGGGTGATTATCCCACTTCTGGTCTTCCTCGGAATTTCGACATTACTCTTGGTGCGGCTCGCCGCCGGGGACCCATCGCTCGTGCGCTCGGCTCTGATCGGCAAGCCAGCACCGCAGTTTGCGCTAGAGCCACTCGATGGGCTTTCGACGTCCGGTCCACCTGGCTTGTCGAGCGCCGATCTGCGGAGGGGGCACGTGACCATCGTGAACGTCTTCGCGTCATGGTGTCTCGAGTGCCAGGAGGAGCAAGGGGCGCTGATGGCGTTGGCGAGCGACCGGACGCTGCAGCGACAGGGGGTGAAGCTTGCTGGCATCGTCTATAAGGACCATCCCAGAAACGCGCTAGCCTATCTCGCCGCCAACGGGAACCCCTTCGCGCAGGTTGGCACTGACCGGTCCGGCCGAACGGGGATCGATTTCGGCGTCTATGGCGTCCCTGAGACCTATGTGATCAAGGGCGATGGCACAATTGCCTACAAGCTGGTTGGTGGCATCTCGGACGCAAGCCGACCTGCTTTGATGGCTGCAATTGCTGAAGCAGAACGTCCATGACGACTGCCTTACGATGCCCATCCCTGCGCGAGACATGCGAAGAAAGTGTTTCGCCTCGGCGGCAGGGGATTCCATTATTCAGGAGTGAACGATCGGACCATGGAAGCGCACACCCAGAAGCAGTCCGATTTTCAATCGCGGCGGATGCCCGACAACGGGGTGCGTTGCGCTGTCGCGAAAACGGATGGAGGCCTTGAAACGTGCTCTGGGCTGTCTTTGCAATGATGACGTCCGCGGTCGCGCTGGCGCTGGCCCGGCCGCTCTCCGAGCGATGCGAGAGCTTTGGCGCTCGCGATTCCGACGTGGCCTTCTATCGCGGCCTTCTGGCCGAGGCGGATGATGACGTTTGCCGCGGGCTCGTAGCGCCCGAGGATGCCGTGGCGACGCGTTCGGAGATCGAACGCCGGCTGCTCGCGTCACTCGACTCCCCGTCGGAGAGCCGGCTGCGTCCATCGCAGCCCTGGCAGCCGAGACGCGCGTCTGCACCCTTCGCGATCGTCCTGGTTCTGCCACTCGTCGCGCTCGCGTCGTACCTCAACGTCGGCGCTCCCAGCCAGCCTGACATGCCGATCGCATCCAGGCGCACGGGTGGGGACGTCACCCTCGCTGCCGCCGTTCCTGACATCCGTGCCGGACAAGCCCGGGCTGACATCGCAGCGCTTCCCCCGGAGCAGCGGAGCGACGCGATCCGCGAGATGGTGGGAGGGCTCGCCGAGAAGCTCTCGAAGAACGGCCATGACCTTCAGGGATGGCTGCATCTGATCAGGTCTTACGTCATATTGGGTGAACGCCAGAAAGCCGAGGCGGCCGTCGCAAGCGCACGTGCGCAGTTAGCAGGCGATGCGCAAGCGCCAGCGCGCATCGATGAACTCGTCAGGCAGCTTGGTTTGAAGGGGTAGACTTTGACTAGAAAGAGCAGGCGCCTCTCCATCATCAGCGCAGCAGGCTTCACTTTAGCCATCGCGGTAGGGCTCATACTATTTGCGTTGCGTGATAGTATTGTCTTCTTCTACGGGCCGACCGACATAGTCGAAAAGGCGCCGCCGCGAGGAACCCGTCTGCGCATCGGCGGCTTGGTGAAACCTGGCTCGCTTACCTATGGTGGATCGTCGACGGTTGTCTTCGCAGTGACTGACCTCAAGCATGATGTCAAGGTCAGCTACACTGGATTGCTGCCAGATCTCTTCCGTGAAGGACAGGGCGTCGTGGCCGAGGGCACGGTGGAGGGACCGGGCCTCTTTCAGGCCGATTCCGTGCTCGCCAAACATGACGAGCGATACATGCCCAAGGATGTAGCCGACAAACTTAAGCAACAAGGCACCTGGCGGAACGAAAATCTGCGCGAGCGCAATAGCGCCGCCTTCCGCGAAACATCACAGCCGATGGGAACGAAAGGATGATCGTCGAAACCGGACACTACGCACTCGCTGTGGCTCTCGCCGTTGCGCTGCTTCAGTCAGTTCTGCCGCTTTGGGGGACCCGTAGTGGTGATTCTGGACTCGCTTCCATTGCGGTCCCGGCCGCAATCACTCAGTTCCTGTTATTGGGTTATGCGTTCGCGGCACTGACTTACGCCCATGTGGTGTCCGATTTCAGTCTCGTGACAGTCGCCGAGAACTCGCTCACCACCAAACCACTTATATACAAAATCGCCGGCGTCTGGGGCAATCACGAAGGATCCATGCTGCTTTGGGTTCTGATCCTCGCGGCCTTCGGAGCGGCAGTGGCGATTCTCGGACGCGGCATGGGGAAGGAATTGCGCGCCGATACGCTAGCGGTCCAAGGCTGGATCTCCCTTGCTTTCCTCTGCTTCATCCTGTTCACCTCCGATCCTTTCGTGCGACGATTTCCGGCACCCTTTGAAGGCCAGGACCTCAATCCGCTGCTTCAAGACCCGGGCCTCGCGATACACCCGCCGCTCCTTTATCTCGGCTATGTCGGTTCCTCGATCGTGTTCTCGTTCGCGGTAGCGGCGCTGATCAGCGGCCGACTAGACGCCGCTTGGGCCCGCTACGTTCGGCCTTGGATATTGATTGCCTGGATATTTCTAACGCTTGGCATCGCCATGGGCTCGTACTGGGCCTATTACACCTTAGGCTGGGGCGGCTTCTGGTTCTGGGATCCGGTCGAGAACGCGTCGCTCATGCCCTGGCTTGCGGGTAGCGCGCTCGTACATTCGGCTGCCGTCATGGAGAAACGCGAAGCCCTCAAGATCTGGACGCTGTTCCTGGCGATACTTACATTCTCACTCTCACTCCTCGGCACATTCCTGGTGCGCTCGGGGGTGTTGACCTCCGTTCATTCCTTCGCCAGCGACCCGGCGCGCGGCGTCTTCATCCTGATCATTCTGACGGTGTTCATTGGCGGTTCCCTCTCTCTTTATGCCTGGCGCGCACCTTCCCTGAGCCAGCGTACTCTGTTCGCGCCCGTTTCACGCGAGAGCGCGCTCGCCGTCAACAACCTGCTACTCACCACCTGCTGCGCTACGGTCTTGACCGGCACGCTCTATCCGCTCGCGCTTGAGGCTCTGACCGGGGACAAGATCTCGGTCGGCGCCCCATTTTTCAATTTGACGCTCGCTCCGGTAGTATCGCTGATCGTTCTGCTGATGCCGCTCGGTCAGTCGCTCGCCTGGAAGCGTGGCGACCTGCTCGGTGCGGCGCAACGGGTGACGGTGGCAGCCTTGGGGGGCGTCCTGGTCGCGCTTGTGCTCGTTGCTGTCCGAGGCGGCCCCGTCCTCGCCGCGCTCGGTCTCGGCCTCGCGCTCTACCTCATCGTCGGTTCGTTCGCCGATGTGGCGTCGCGTATCGGGGTACGCGGGCAACCCGCTCGGGTGATGTTGGCCCGCGCGGTCGGGCTGCCACGCTCCGCCTGGGGGGCGGCGATTGTTCACGCCGGCCTTGGCGTGACACTCATGGGCTTGGCGGCGACCGGTTGGGGCGTGGAGCGGATCGCGACCGTGAAGCTAGGCCAAGGGATCGATCTCGGCCCCTATCAGGCCACCATCGACAATCTTCGATCCCGACAGGGCCCGAACTATTCCGAGGTCCTGGCCTCTACGGTCATCAGCCGGGGCGGCGCGGCCGTGGCCACCGTCGAGCCCGCCAAGCGCAGCTTTCCCGCACGGCAGACCGCCGTCACCGAGGCAGGCATCGTGACGCTGGGTTTTGGCCAGATCTACATTTCGCTCGGGGACCAGCACCCGGATGGTTCGATCGATGCGCGCATGTTCTGGAAGCCGCTTGTGACAGCCATCTGGATCGGCGCCATCATCATGGCGTTCGGAGGGATCGTGTCGTTGTCCGATAGACGCCTCAGAATCGGCTTCGCGCGCCGCGCGGCTCGCGTTCGCCTCGCCGCCAACCCCGCAGCGCCGCAGCCCGCCGAATGACTTCGCTTCATCGCATTTTTCTGATTTCGGTTGTGCTCGCGGGCCTCGCGCCCAGCTTAGTAAGGGCGGTGCAGCCAGATGAGGTGCTGCCCGACACCAAACTTGAGGCACGCGCGCGCGCTATTTCCGCCGGGCTGCGCTGCTTGGTCTGCCAAAACCAGTCGATCGACGATTCGAAAGCAGAGCTCGCGCGGGATCTCCGACTGCTGGTGCGCGAACGACTTAAACTCGGCGAGAGCGACGAGCAGGTCCGCGCCTTTGTGGTAAAGCGTTACGGGGACTTTATCCTGCTGAAGCCGCCACTCGACTTGGAAACCGCTTTCCTCTGGGGAATGCCAGCTTTGGTGCTTGCAGCGGGCGGAATCGTTCTCCTGTTTGGATTGCGCCGCCAGCAGTTCGCGCCGGCAGCACCCTTAAGCCGAGCTGAGCGGGACCGGCTTGCGGCGCTGTTAGACGCAGATACTCTGTTATAGGCAATCCCTGAGGGCAAGCCGCCTTGACTTCGAAGGCATACGGAGTCGTTCCACGGCGGCGACCCCCCGAAGCAAACTCTTTCCGCTGCATGCGCTCGTCATTGTCCGGCGCCGCGAAGTGCTGCGGCTGCGGCGATTGGGGCGAGGGCGACGGATGCAAGTCCTAGCGCACTGAGGACCAGAAAGGGCGTCAGAAAGGGCACTGTGCCACTCTGCGCCGCGGAGACACCGAAGATCAGCACCGGTACGGTTAGTGGCACGACCAGAATCGACAGCAAAAGACCGCCGCGCCGCAGCGTCACGGTAAGGGCTGCACCGATTGCTCCCAGAAAGGTGAAAGCCGGCGTACCAACCAACAACGTTGCTGCCACCGCCCAGAGCGCCGCGCCGTCCACATCCAACATCAGACAAAACAAAGGTGAGAGCATAACGAGCGGCAGCCCCGTCACAGCCCAGTGGGCCACGCACTTCACCAGAACAATGATTTCTAGGGGCGCCGGCGATAGCAACATCTGGTCCAGCGAACCGTCCTCGTGATCCGCCTGGAACAGACGGTCAAGGCCCAATAGACTCGCGAGGAGCGCTGCTATCCACAGAATGGCTGGACCGAGGCGCGACAGCAAGTGCAGGTCAGGTCCGATCGCGAAAGGTACGATCGTCACGAGACTGAGGAAGAAGACCAGGCCGAGAACCCCGCCTCCACCGATGCGGCGCGCCAGCATGAGGTCGCGAAGAAAAATGACAAGGAGAATATGGCTCATCGCCACCATCCGGCGTCGCTATCGCCTCGAAACCGCTCCGGAGAAATCGGCAGAGGAGCGAGACCTCTTCTCTCCCGACCTCGACGGCTACGGGGGTGGGACCCCAACGGGACAACCCTCACATCGCCCCGAGCCTGATTTGGATCGTTTCCGGCAGACCGAGCGGCTCGTGGGTCGCGGCAAGCATCAATCCTCCGCTTCTGAGATGGTCGGCCACAATAGCCTTCAGCAAGGCGCGTGCGTGCTGGTCGAGCGCGGTTAGCGGCTCGTCGAGCAGCCATAGAGGGCGATCGGCAATCAGGAGCCGGGCCAATGCGACACGGCGACGCTGCCCCGCGGAGAGATAGCCGACAGGCAGATCGAGAACGTGGGCTAACTCCATATGGTCCAGCGCCTCTAGCGGGGTTAGCCGATCTCGGCCCAAAATTCCCAGCCCGATCTCGAGATTTTCGCGGACGGTCAACGCCGATTTCAGCGCGTCGAGATGGCCCACATAGTGGAGGCGCTCTGCCAGGGGCGCGGAATCCGTGACTTCGGACTCCACCCACGACAGGCGGCCGGATCCGAGTGGCAAGAAGCCGGCGATCGCGCGCAAAAGCGTGGATTTTCCTGCGCCATTCGGACCCGTCACTTCGGCGATTTCGCCCGAGCCCAGTCGCAAAGACACCCCGCCGAACACCACGCGCTCGCCGCGCGCGACGGAAAGATCCTCGATCAGGAGATCGCACCGATGGGTGATGTCCATTTTCATTTCCGGTTGCCCGTTGTCTCGTTCGGATCGTTTTCGAATGCCCCGTTGGAGAGCTTCTCGAAATGAACGAGTCTGGATCAGCGTGTTCGAGCCAAAGGCGGCGCCGTTCGGGAGAACCGCCCAAGAGCATGAGGAAGTTCAGTTCTTCGGGGCTGCCCACCAGAAGGATGCGAGCCCGATTGTGAACGTCGGCAGCAAGAAGCGCCACGCGATGACCCATGCGAACTGGCCGCGTGATAGAAAGACTGAATTCATCACCTCTTTTGTTCGGAAGCGTGTCGAGAATTGGCGGGTATGCCCTCACACGGCTTTCTTTGGATGGTCGATCGTCCCAACGTAGCTGCCTCGGCTGCAGCCTGGGACACGCGGCGCCTTCCCAGCATGGTCTGCGCCCGCCGGGTAGCCCATGCCCCTTTGATGCATAGAACGGGGGGAGGCAGTTGCGAAGGGGGCGCTCCCAAGTGCAGCTCTCAGCCAAGAGAGAGGGTGTCCCAGGTCTCAACGAGCGCAGCTGTGAGTTCCGCTATGTGAGTATCCCCGTGATATGGCGACGGCGTGATGCGCAGACGCTCCGTCCCACGAGGAACGGTCGGATAGTTGATCGGCTGGATATAGATGGCGTGGCGCTCTAGAAGGCGATCGGCTGCCGCCTTGCACAATTCCGCATCGCCGACAATCACAGGCACGATGTGGGTTTCGGTCGGAAGGACCGGAAGCCCGGCGGCTCGGAGCGCCCGTTTCGTTGCAGCGGCTTGCCGTTGGTGTGCTTCGCGCTCGGCAGACGAATGCTTCAGGTAACGAACTGACGCACGGGCTGCGGCAGCAATTGGTGGAGGGAGTGCTGTCGTGAAGATGAATCCGGGCGCGAAGCTGCGCACCGCGTCGCAGATCAATCGCGACGCCGAGATATAACCGCCAATGCAGCCGAATCCCTTGGCGAGGGTACCCTCGATCACGGTTACGCGCTGCATCACGCCATCACGCTCGCTGATTCCGCCTCCGTGAGCGCCGTAGAGGCCGACCGCGTGAACCTCATCGAGGTAGGTCATCGCACTATACCGGTCCGCAAGGTCGCAGATGGCGCCGATCGGGGCCACATCACCATCCATCGAGTATATGGACTCGAACACGACAAGCTTGGGGCGGTCTCCCGCCTCGCGCAGCAGCGCCTCAAGGTGACCGAGATCGTTGTGGCGAAAAATCCGCTTTTCGCAACCTGATTGACGGACGCCTTCGATAATCGAATTGTGGTTGAGTGCATCAGATAAGACCACGCAGTCTGGGATCAGCTTACCGATCGTCGAGATGCTGGCCTGGTTCGATACGTAGCCGGAGGTGAAGACGAGGCTCGCTTCCTTGCCGTGCAGATCAGCAAGCTCACCCTCTAAATCAACCAACGGCGAATTATTTCCGGCGATGTTGCGCGTTCCGCCCGCTCCGGCACCGCAACGGTGTGCCGTTGCGGTCATTGCGCTCAGGACCTCCGGATGCTGTCCCATGCCGAGATAGTCGTTCGAGCACCAAACCGTGATCTCTGTAACCGTTCCGTCAGAACGGCGCCATTTGGCGGCTGGGAAGCGGCCGGAGATGCGTTCGATGTCGGCGAAGACGCGATAACGCTGCTCACCGTGCAGGCACTCAAGAGAGCCATGGAAATGACGTTCGTACACTTGGGCCACACAATCGTTATCGCCCGTCGCGAACGTCCCGTCGGAGGACGTCAACGCTCTTTGTCCCGGCGCAATATCCACACACAAATGGCTATTACCGACGCTTCCGTGCGTCGATTGCCTAGCTTGCCACTTTGTCGATACGTCCAGATCGATCATCTCAATCTCTCCTGACCGTAGCTCGACCATAGCTCATCACGCAGAGCACTTCACACTCGTCTCAGTTATAATTTGCATGACACCCGGTTATGGTCGGGCGCCGCCTGAAGCAGTTCATTAACCCAGAACGGCCCGGACGGCGGTCTCGACGGCGGGCCCGGTTGGGTAAAGCCTGAGGCACGCCTCAGGGGCATGGGCAGAGGATGAGCGCGCGATCCCCTTTTTCGGCCCCACGCATCCGAGCGCGTCATGGCACCGGCCGCTGCAATGCCTTGGCCTCGTCCCACGGTGCGCGCATCCAAACGTCCCGCTCCTCGTCGGTGGCGAGGATCACCGGTACAGCCTTGGGATGGATCGGCGCGGCGACGGCGTTCGGTACCGTCGTCAGAAGCCGTACATCAGATGCGGCCCTGGCACCGGCTTCGACTTGGTGCCACGCACTCCGTTGAAGGTCGTCCAGATATGAAGGCGAATAGCGGCCGGTAGTCGTTGAGTGCGAACCAGACCACATCCTTTTCTTTGTCTCAGGGTTCAGCTCGGGCGCGTACTCGGCGACGCCGTCAGCCGGGAAAGGCATCGCTGCTCCGGCTTCAGCCAGCCTCGCCTGTGCGGCGATGACGCGTTGCTGTTGTTGGTGACCGGCGGCCTGCCTGTGCGCGGGGGCATTCCCCACCGCATCATCCTCAACTCGCGGCCGGTGCCGGTGCTACTGCCACGAAAGACCTTAACAGCAAGCCGCCACAACTTCCTCTACGTCGCGGCCGACCACCTCTGAGCACGCCGAATCAGCAATGGGCGTGGTGTAGGGTTGCCGCGTTTGCGAATGTACGGCGGTCAGGCGGGCTCGTTGATCGTCTCGGATTCTACGAGAGCAGTGCAGTGTCAGGTTCGGTATTGTTCACCAGAGCCACCGGCAAGTGCGGCCCTGCAGGTGGCACCTGAACCTCGCATTACCTCAACCAGCACCTGAGCTTCGCCTTCCTCACTTTTGCGAGTATACCGGCAACGTGAATTGGAAAACGGCACCCCGCTGTACGTTGGCAGTCGCCCACAGTTGACCCTGATGTGCCTCAACTATCGAACGGCAAATGGACAGTCCCATTCCCAAACCACTCGTTTTGGTCGTGTAGAAAGCATCAAACACCCGCTCGGTGTTTTCGGCCGTCAGCCCGGGACCCGAATCCCGCACCGCCACGAGCACGCCCCCGGAGCCGTCTTCCCCGGTGCTTATCATCAATTCTTTCGGTCCTTCTCTTGTTCCGCTCATCGCCTCGGCGGCGTTAACGAATAGATTGAGAAGAACCTGTTGGATTTGGACACGATCGCCCTGCACGGCTGGTAGGCGCTCGGCAAGCTGCGTCTGAACGGAAACGCCATTCTTCGACATCTCGCCGCTCGTCAACGCCGCGACCTCTAGGACTGTTGAATTGATGTCCAAGCTGTCCTTTCGTGGAGGCGCTTTTTTTACGAGAGCCCGGATCCGATCGATGATATCACCGGCTCGAAAGCCGACCTTGACGATCTCAGCAAGTGCCAGCTTGACTTCCTCCAGATCTGGCGGTTGAGCGCGAAGGAAGTTCAAAGCCGCGTTGGCGGAATTAATGGATGCCCCGATCGGCTGGTTAATTTCGTGGGCAATTGAAGCCAACAGCTGCCCCATCGTTGCGACGCGGTTGGCATGTGCGAGCTCATTCTGTACTTCGCTATACCGCCGCTCGCTCTCTCGTATCGCCGCCTCCGCTCGCTTGCGATCGGTTAAGTCGAGCACGAAGGCGACGCCTTCATCTGACTTTTCTTCGAAGGTTGCACCTCCGACCAATACGGGCACGCGATCGCCGTTCTTATGAAAATACTCCTTCTCATACGGTTGGGCAGTTCCAGTCGTCTCTAATTCTCTGATTCGTCGCTCGTCGGCGTTGCGCCACTCAGCAGGCGTCAAGTCTTTCCACAGAAGACGGCCCGAAACGAGATCATCGCGCCCGTAGCCCACAATTTGAAGAAAGGCGTCATTAGCATCAATGATACGGCCGTCAAAACTCCAGATGAATATCCCGATGATGTTGGCGTTAACTAAGCGCCGGATCTTCGCTTCCAACCCACTGGCCAATGCCCGCACGGCTGTTTCCGCCTGTTGGCGCGCGGCGATCTGCAATTTGAGGTCTTCAATGAACTCGACGGTTTGGTACGCCAGGGAGGCGAATTGTCCCAAGGTATTCATGATCCTTTCATCTTCCGAATCGAACTTGCGGCGCTCGCCGTGCGTGATCGCCCATATTGTCCCGACAGCCTTGCCCCCGATGTAAAATGGGACCAGCAGGCACTCTTCCGCCGCGGGCGTAATCGGGATGAAGTATGGGTAACGCAGCTCGAAATGTCGAAAAAGCAATGTACGGTTTTGATCGAGCACGTCTCCGCAGGGCCCGAAATCGCGCGGCGTCCCGCGGCCAATATGCCGTTTCCATTCGCCAGCAATTGCCGGCCAATAAAACCGTTTCCCACCATCATCCTTCGTTAACAAACTGAGGCCGGAAGAATCACACTGGGTGACGTCGAGAATTATCTCCGCCAGTGTCTGAAGGATGTTGAACGGTGACTCGACAAGCGCGCCGGCCAGCGCTACGAGCGCGCGGTTCTCCTTCTCGTGGTCGGGTGGACGCCACGGGCGACGACGCAGCTCCTCTGTGCAAAGGATCGCTTCCAGAGAAACCGCACCAGGGGGTACCGAGGCCGCGACAGGAAAGTAATTTGTCGATTGGGTTGTCTCGATCATGGTTCGCCTCCGTACGGCGAAAGCGCTGCCGAGCAATTGATGAACGCCCCAGGGTAAACGACATGTCGGCTACCCGTCATCAACGCCGAACGCTTTCGAGGCGTGGTGGTTCCGATGCAGCGAAAACATTTCGATCCTCGCCTTAAGGCTACAGGAAAGTCGTTTGAGTGGACAGCATAAACGATGGTCTGCAGGATCAAGGGAACGAGGTTAACCTGATGAACGTGACAGCCCAAAGCAGATCGTTCCCGAGAAGGTGCCGGTCACGGAGGGCCTACCTAGGGGTGCGGCGATCGAGAAGGGACTGGGAGGTGGTCAGCGTCTCACGCCACAAGCCCGAGCTGCCCAGTGGCCGGGATATCGAGCTTGTGCCGGTCTCGGGACACGGGATGGTGCCGCGGTGCATTTGAGCCGCTGACTGGCAACAGCGTTGCATGGGAAGCCCGAGCTGGTCCCAGGCCGGTCTGGCGCGTCGCGGCGGAACGTTTGAGCGCCGGCAGTCAAGTGGCTGCAGCGCAGAGGCGACCGCGAGACGCAGAAGCCGCGTGGTGGAAGCGTATCGCCGCTCGAAGAGCTTGCGACCAGATCTTGGCTGTGCTCGCCAAGAATCCCGGCCGCCCCTGCTGGAGAGGATTGCTGAGCTGCGCAAGCGGCGCGTTCGGACCAGCCGCAGTTCGCTCTGGCGTTTTCTCGACCGCCACAACATCACTCTTAAAGAAAAGCCTGCAAGCCGCCGAACGGCAGCGAGCAGATGTCGCGCGAGCACGCCGACGTCGGATAGCAAAACTAACGCCGGCAATTCCTCGTCACCGCGGCGTGCTAGTTCGAGAGGACGTCATTCCAGACGGGCATTAATTTCATGACCCTTTGTTTCTTTCGCACTAAGGCACCCACGACTAACCTACCTGTGCGTAGTCAATGAGACCAACTGCGCACGAATGCCATCATTGCTTCATTCGGCGACATACAGCTGGTCAGAGGAGAGCGATCATGAGACGTACCGTACTAGCACTTTCCACCGTCCTCGGCGCTGGCGCTATTGCAACCGCAGTCTTCGCACAGCAGCCGCAGCTTCCACCACCCGACGATTGGCACGCTACTAGTCGCTATCTTCCTGAATACACGAAAGATGGCGACCTTATTCTTCCAAAGAACTTTCACGAATGGGTTTATGTTGGCTCGCCACTGACGCCAAATTTTTTAAACCCCCCTCAAGCAAACTTCCCTGAATTTCACAACGTATATATCGAGCCAGGTTCTTACGATATCTACAAGAAGACGGGCGTCTTCCCTGAAGGAACAATTTTCGTGAAAGAACTGCAGCTCATGCAGCCCGCCACTCATCCGGACGGTTCGAGGACCGAGCCATCGGGGAAAGGATTCTTTCCGGGCGCCTTCAACGGGGCGGATGTGACCGTCAAGGACGCCAAGAGATATAAGGCGACGAATGGCTGGGGTTATTACAACTTCAACCACCATGAGCCCAAGGCAGCCACCGCCAAGGTCCGACCGATCGAGGAGTGCGCCTACTGTCACATTGCGAGTGCGAAACGGGACGACGTATGGACGCAGTTCTACGTGTTGCTCGACCAGGTGCCGGTGCCGCCCGGCCAGACCATTAAAAAGTAGGGAGAACTGCGATGAAATTCCTCGGAAGTGCGGCCGCGGCTTCCGCGTCCTTCATCGTCGTGACCGTCGGGTGCCTTGTCTCGCAGCCCGTAGATAGCAAGCCCGTCCATGCGCAGGAACAACTTGTTGACGCGGCAGGCAACATGCATATCCCGAAGAGCTACCGAACCACCTACGAATTTCTTGGGAGCTGGTCTGTCGCAGGTGATAAGGGCGCTAAGGAGATGCACGTCGTCTACGCTTCGCCAGGAACTGCGGCGGCGTATCGCGCGACGGGTAAATTCCCCGAACGTTCGATCCTCGTGAAGGAAGTTTACGCCACGGCCACTTCGGATATGACGACTGGGACGGTCAGCCATCAAGAAATTCTCAAAGGCTGGTTCATGATGGTGAAGGACAGTAAGAACAGCCACCCCGATAATAAGCTGTGGGGCAATGGTTGGGGTTGGTCTTGGTTCAACGCGGGTGACCCTGTGAAAACGACCTCAACGGACTTCCGCTCAGACTGTCTAGGTTGCCACATCCCTGCCAAGGCGACTGACTGGATCTACGTGCAAGGCTATCCCGGACTGAAGAAGTGACAGTTCGTTAGCGAGCTGCGTTCGAATGCTGTGTGTAAAATTGGACTGGATGCAGAATAGGTAGAGCCATGGAGCCTAGCAAAAAGCGCGGCAGATGGATTTGTGGATCAATGATGGTCTTTGTGGTGTCGTTTTCGGCAGCTCAAGGCAGTCTAGCCGCCAATGCACCTGCCGAAAAAAGAATCACAAAGCAATTCCTTACGTCGGGCCAGGTGGACCTCGCACGAGAGGTGGTGACGCTGCCGCTCCATCGTGGGCGTCTTTCTTCGGGAGAAACTGTTTGGTTCGTGCTTACCGACGTCAGTGATTTTGCTACTTCAAAAAAGATGGGGCTCACATGGGCGCCGAGTCTTGCTAAGGCCAAAGACCTGACGAGCACGCGGGTCGCGGAAATGGATGACTCGGGTAAGTTCACGTTCAAATCTGGCCGGATCGATTTCTCGCCGTCGCAGACGTTAGTGGGGGGCGAGGCGCCCAACTTTTTTCCTCCTAAAACGGCCCGACCCGGGTCTGTCGGGGATGCGCACTACAGTCCATTGGTTCGGGTGACGAACGATAAGGACATTGTCTTTAATGCTCCGGTCATCGCGTTTGACGTCGGGTCCGAGAAAATCGCGTTCTGCAACGGCAGTCCTGATTACTCTGTCGTGACGGACTCCGTAGCGAGTATCTGTCCTGATAAGGGGACCGTTGACTTGAAGCTCCGGTTTGGCTTTGCGAACGGCAAACACCTGCGTTACCTTAGCTTTGACGCAAACTCCGAGGAGTCGGCGACCCTCGAATCGTCCACCTTTGCGCCGGCGGAAAGCGACATTCTTCAGAGCGGCGCGACAGAGGTGATCTATACGATTGTGAACGGCAACATGGGTGCGAAAGATCCGAACCGCCAGGGGCTCGACAGCGCCATCAAGGGAGAGGGGCCCTCGCTCGACATCCTAGCGCACTTCACAGAGATCAACGCCGGATATTCTCCGATGTGGGACGTGCGGCTGGCCGAGTGGACCAAGGAGGCTATCTCGAAGGATCAACGGAAACTGATCACTGACGGCGATGATCTCGAAGCCAAGAGTGCGTCAGGTTTACTGGTGAGCCCTGCGGGGGGGCCAGTAAAGACGACGGGAAATCTGGTGAATTGCCCGGTCGTAGGCTTCACCGATGAATAATCTCCTGGCCACATAACTGCGCTTCCCTGTTCATGCGGAGGAGCGTAAACGGTCTGTCAGCCACCGACGCTTCCGTCGCACATCGATGCGAGTTTGATGAGTACGCGCTCGAGCCCGACGCCTCTCTGTTAAGCGGATCTGGAGCCTCTTTAAGTGAGCTACGAGTCGCTGCCTTCGAACGCTGTCGCGAGTCTCGGGAAGGTCGCCGGTCTTGGTGCAAAGCGAATGTTCAGCCGGGCCCGCGTGTCTCAGAAGGGCCAACACCGGAAGCCGCTCCACTCATCGCTTTTGACCTCGATCGAACGCGCGGCTGGTGGTCTCGATGGCAGCCTGATGATCCTGCGCCCACGGCCAAAGCGCAACCATCGGCGGGATCCGCGTCTCGCCCCGTTCGGCCAGCGCACAGTCAACTCGCGTCGGAATCGTCGGATATGGGGTTCGCGTGACCAGCCCCTCACGTTCGAGCCCCTTCAACTCTGGCTTAGCATGTGTGCCGATATCCCATCTGTCAAATTGAAGATTATTGTCATAGCGCATCGGTCTCTGAGAAAGGCACCCACTACCATCGGATCCACTCATCGCGCCTCAGCGGTCTCACAGTTTTGCGCGAGATCGCCGCAGCGCGGCCATGAACGAGACGGTGGTTTTGGCGCCGGAACGCATCCTTTTCGCTTACGTGTTTTTGCGCCTAATCGTGGTTCACCTCGCAGGCGCGGCGTGGTAATCACTTCATCAGGTGCGACGGGGTGACTTTCAAGGGAGCGCCGGGCTGATCAAAGCGCGGTAAGCGTCGACGACGAGTTCTTTCCTTATGGCGATCACGCCGAGGGCATTCGCGCAGATCGATCCGCGTTTGGAGGAGCATTTCGCAAAAGGCGAGCTGACTGAAGGTGGAACCGAACAACCGGCATGGCGTTGCGCTGTACGAGTTTGTAGGCGTCCTCGCGGCCGTTCGCGATGGAACATCTCAACGTCACCGCTAACCGCCCCGACGAGTGCGGCCAAAAAGATTGGAGGAAGCGCGGTGATACGGGACGAGGGGTGCAGCCGCCCCCCGGAGTTTCTTTCTGGTGGCGGCGAAATGGGTGCGCTCATGCGCGCCCATGACTGGACGCAGTCCCCATTGGGGCCACCGGCGCAATGGCCTGATTCGCTCAAGATGGCCCTAAGCATCTTGCTCAACTCGCGGTTCCCAATGGTCATTTTTTGGGGGCCGGAGTTTAGAGTGCTCTACAACGATGCCTGGCGGCCTATACTCGGTGCGGGAGGCAAGCATCCGAAGGCGCTCGATAGTCCGGGCATCGAGGTTTGGCCGGAGGTTTGGGACATCCTTGGTGCGCAGCTTGACAGCGTATTGAAGGGGGGTGAAGCAACCTGGTCCGAGGACTTGCTGCTTCCGCTGGAGCGCTACGGCTATCTCGAAGAGGCATACTTCACGTACTCATATAGTCCCATCAAGGCCGCCGATGGTTTCGTCGGCGGCGCGTTCACCGCGGTCTTCGAAACGACAGAGCGGGTTCTCAGCGAGCGTCGGATGCAGATTTTGCGCGAACTGGCCGCAAGGACCGCAGAATCGAAAAGCGTCAGGGAGGCATGCCATACCTTCGCCGAGGTCCTTGGGGAAAACAACCCGGAAATCCCTTTCGCTCTCTTGTACTTGGTCGATGACGATGGTCGGGGCGTCTCACTCGCGGCTTCTGCCGGTCTCCAAAGGTCGACCTATCATCCGCCTGGCCATCTCGCGTTGGATGGGAATGACGGGTGGTCCATTGCGCGGGCGGTGCGCCACGGTGAGCCGGTTGTGCTCGACGATCTGGATTTGCGGGTTGGGACGCTGACCGCGGGTATTTGGCCTGAGCCGACGACGAAGGCGATTGTCTTGCCGGTGGCAAAATCGGGCCAGCATGCCGGCGTGACCGGTGTGCTCATTGGCGGAATCAATCCCCGCCGGGCACTAGACATCCCCTATCGACGGTTTTTCGATCTGGTGGCCGGGCAAATGGCCACGGCGGTCGCCAACAGCCGCGCCTACGAAGAGGAGCGCCGCCGGTCGGAGGCTCTCGCCGAAATCGATCGCGCTAAGACCGCCTTCTTTTCCAACGCGAGCCACGAGTTCCGCACGCCGCTGAGCCTGATGCTCGGTCCGCTCGAAGATATGCTGGTGCGCCATCCGACGGCGGCCAC
The DNA here is from genome assembly GCF_900099855.1 of Bradyrhizobium sp. Rc2d. Classification (NCBI taxonomy): domain Bacteria; kingdom Pseudomonadati; phylum Pseudomonadota; class Alphaproteobacteria; order Hyphomicrobiales; family Nitrobacteraceae; genus Bradyrhizobium; species Bradyrhizobium sp. Rc2d. The sequence goes on from NZ_FNCU01000050.1 coordinate 35,462, forward strand.
GATCGTCTCCGAGCGGCGCGACCTTGAGATCATGCACCGCAATGGCCTGCGGCTGCTCAAGCTGGTCAATACGCTGCTCGACTTCTCCCGCATTGAGGCGGGCCGTATCCAGGCGGTCTATGAGCCGGTCGACTTGGCTGTCTACACGGCGGAAGTCGCCAGTAATTTCCGCTCGGCGATGAGCCGGGCGGGTCTGCGTTTCACCATCGACTGCCCGCCGCTCTCCGGCCCCGTGTACGTCGATCGGGACATGTGGGAGAAGATCGTTCTCAACCTCGTGTCGAACGCCTTCAAGTACACGTTCAACGGAGAAGTCGCGGTGGCGCTTCGGGCCGCCGGGCCGTCGGTAGAGCTCGTCGTCCGTGACACCGGGGTGGGCATCCCCGAGCCCGAGCTTCCGCGGCTTTTCGAGCGCTTCTATCGCGTCGAGGGCCAGCAGGGCCGCACGATGGAGGGGACCGGAATCGGACTAGCGCTCGTGCAGGAACTCGTCAAGTTGCATGGCGGCACGGTATGGGCGCAAAGCGTTCTCGGGCGCGGCACAACCTTCACGGTGACGATCCCGACGGGCACAGCCCACCTTCCGAGAGAGCGAATCGGCGGCGAGCCGACGATGGCCCCGACGGGGGTCCAGGCGGAAGCCTTCGTCGAGGAGGCGTTGCGCTGGCTCCCCGGTGGTGGAGCCCCACGCGAGGTTGCGATCGAAAAGGAACTGATTAGTCCGCGTCGGGCCGTTGCTGCGGTCGAACGTGCTACGGTGTTGGTCGCCGACGACAACGCCGATATGCTGGATTATGTGCGGCACCTGCTGGCCGCACGCTATGAGGTGGAGGCGGTTCCGGACGGCCAGGCGGCGCTCGACGCCGCCCGCACGAGGCGTCCGGATCTCATCCTCACCGATGTGATGATGCCGCGACTCGACGGGTTCGGCCTCCTTCAAGCGATCCGTACAGATGGTGCTCTTCGCGATGTGCCGGTCGTCCTGCTTTCGGCGCGCGCTGGCGAGGAAGCGAAGGTTGAGGGACTCGAAGCAGGCGCCGATGACTATCTTCTGAAGCCGTTCAGCGCCCGCGAGCTGATCGCCCGCGTCGATGCAAACCTGCAATTGGCGCGGCTCCGGCGCGAGACCAGCGAAAGCGAGCGGCGATACCGCCAAACGCAGGCCGAGCTTGCTCGCGTTACTCGGGTGATCACCCTTGGAGAGTTAACGGCCTCGATCGCGCACGAGGTGCAACAGCCGCTCGCCGCCGTCGACAACGGTGCCCTGGCCTGTCGGAAATGGCTCGACCGCGCAACTCCCGACCTGGACGAAGCGCGCGGCTGCTTGGAATTGATCATCAAAGCTAACAATCGGGCGAGTGAGGTGATCCGGCGCATCCGGACGCTCGCGAAAAAGGCTGAGATTGAGAAAGTAGCGCTCGACGTCAATGACGTCATCAAGGAGGTCATCGCGCTGGTGCAGGGTGAACTAACCGGCCACCTGGTGTCGTTGCATTTGGAGTTGGCCCCCACACTGCCCACGATCATGGCCGATCGGGTCCATTTGCAGCAGGTGGTTATGAACCTCGTGATGAATGGTATTGAAGCCATGCAATCGGTCACGGATCGCCCGCGCGAACTGGTGATCCAATCCAGCCAGGACGAGACACAACAAGTGCACGTAAGTGTGACGGATCGCGGCGTCGGGATCTCCACCGAGAATGCGGGGCGACTGTTCGAGCCCTTCTTCACTACAAAATCCAGCGGCATGGGTATGGGACTCTCAATCTGCCGTTCGATCATCGAAGCCCACGGTGGCCGGCTCTGGGACACTCCAAACGCACCCTTCGGTGCCACGTTTGAGTTCACGCTGCCGGTGAATGCTGACCACGCGGCATGAGGTTGCGCCGGTACGCGTCATCCAAAAACACAGCCGGGGAAGTCGCGGCTTCCACTTGGCAACGATTTATTGCGCACACGCCGTGAGGCTGCCGCGCCGCCCGCCACGCGGTCGCCGTCAGGCGGCGTTTCTCCGCGGCAACTTCCAATGCGGACGGGACGCGAGAGCTCGGTCACAACCTTTCCCGGCCACAGTCCTGAGGCCTCGACATCGGCAATGGTATCCTCGGCGACGCGGCGCTGTTCCTCGCTCGTGTAGAAGATCGCCGACCTGTAGCTTGCACCTCGGTCGTTTCCCTGCCGATCGGGCGTCGTCGGGTCGTGGATCTGGAAGAAAAACTCCAGCAGGTCGCGGAAGCTCGTCTGGCTCGGGTCGAACATGATCTCAATCGCTTCCGCGTGCGTGCCGTGGTTGCGGTACGTGGCGTTCTTGACGTCGCCGCCCGAATAGCCGACTCGTGTCGAGACGACGCCGGGCAAGCGCCGCACCAACTGCTGCATTCCCCAGAAGCATCCCCCTGCCAGCATCGCGCGTTCTGTAGTCGCTGCCATGGTCAAGCCTCCTGCTTTGCAAAGAGCTTCACGTACTCGCCGTACCCCTCGCTCTCCAACTGGTTGCGGTGGACGAACGTCAAGGAGGTCGAGCCATGCACTACCTCAGCCCGTTGACGCGCGGCCTATCCGAAAAAAACGTGACCAAGGTGGCGGTCGTCGTGCCTGGAGCGAACCTCGGTTCGTGTCATGCCGTGCGGACTGTCGACGTTCTCGACGACGTTCGCGGCCTCGAGGGGCCGCACTTTCTTTTTGACAGCGGCGTAATCATAGACAACGCTGATCATGTCAGCGCTCCCGGCATGAAACAACGAATGTGCGGTTCGTCGGTCATCTGAAAACCGGAGCTATACCACACCCATACCAACGTACTACGGTCCAAGTTCGGGTCGGTAACGAGGGCATCGTCCGGAACATCAACCCACTCGGTATCGTCCTTCTTCATGTCCTGACCGTTGGAGGCGGCTCTATAGAGGTCGGCGGTCTTGGGCACCAGAACCCTGTAATGGCTCTCCTTCTTGTTTTGAGTGGTCCATTCGACATCGCGCAGATGTAGGGCGTCGGAGCCGTCACAGCAGGGACCAGACTTACTGCGGAGCTTGGCAAACCACGGGTTCAGCTCTGGGTGCATCGCATCATGACCGTAGGAAGCCGGCAGCGTCATCGTCCACGTTAGCGCGATAATCAGCATGCACATGACGATCAGGTAGCAAGCCAAGATGAGAGGACCGTAGTTCTCCGTGGGGGGAACACTCGACACTACGGTCCCCTTCATCCGGCCTTGCCAAAACCGGTTCCTTTGGATTGGGGGCGTCGGGGTGGAGTCAGTCTTGGGTGCTTCAATCATCCAATCACTCGGTTACACAAGAACGAGTCTCCGGATAGTGCAGAAGCGAACGGAAGAAACCGGCGTTACTGTAGAGCGAAGTCATGGGACTGGTGTTTGCAATCAGCTCTCGCGTCGACCAAGAAACGGAGCCCCCGCCGAAACCACGTCGACGTAGAGACTAGGCTCCATGTTGTCCCAGTAGTCGTTGGCGAAGGGGCGCTCGGTCCCGTCAGTCTGCGGGAGCGTTATTGCTCGCGAGTCAACTTCGAGACCGCTTCCGGTTTTTCCCTGTAGGTTGGCATTCGCGATACTCCTTTTTGTTCTGCATTGAAGATAGGCGCCGGGTCGTCAACCGTCCAATCACCTCCGGCTATCGAAACGATGCCAGATCGACAGTGGAGGTGCTTCAATCTGCCGGGGCCGATTCACTTGCCCTAGGAGACGGGTCTGACGTTGCTGGAACAGGACTTGATCGACGCCGTCGCCGCCGGCGTCGCGCGCGGGACGGTGTACTCCCGGAGGCCTGCGACTCCCCTCGTCGACCTGTCCCGGGATGCGTTTGCACGCGGATACGTCCGCAAGCCCCGCTTCGATCAGCGACAGTTTCCGCGCGGAGCGGACCAGCAGCTTGGTGTTGAGATGCGCCTTCAGATCAGCGACCTTCCGACTGATGGTCGTTAGGGGGACGCCGAGCCGCCGATCCGCTGCGGAGAGACTGCCGGCTTCGGCCGAGGCTACCAGGATCGACCTCCCTTCGAGCCGGTCAGATAGCGCACCCCAGATCTGGAAAACCAAGTGAGGGCGCTCCGCGCCGCCGGCTCCTCCTCGGTCAGCGTGGCGAGTCGGGCGCGGCTGAGGACGAGGTCCGGGACACTGACATTAGAGCCCCGGTCGGTGCTCAGCCGATGACCTGCTGTTATCGATTGCATGATCAAGAAACATGATCGCCGCGGCACGACGCGCCCTAGGCTGGCCGAGACGGTCGGCGTCAGTGACGGCCCGCATCGTCACCGACCGAATAATCCTTTGCGGTCTACAGTAGGAAGATCAAATGCGCCGTATTGCCATTCCGAAACGCGAACGCATCCGGCCGCGCGGGCTCACGAAGGAGCATGCCAGCGTCGAGGTGTGGCTGAAGGACATCGCCCCGAGCGCCGGCCTGAGGACCGGGTTTGGCCAAACGCCCTGCACGCGAAAGTCCCATATGTCGATCAGCAAGCGTACCGGTCCAGGACGAATGCGGACCGTTTCTGGACGGCTCGAATACATGGTCTGCTTTACTTAGGAGAACTATCATGACAAAGCGTTGGCTTCTGATCGCGGCAGCAAGCTGCATCATTGTCTTTGCACCGGCAGCATACGGGCGCTCGGCGTACGACGGCTCCTGGGACCTTGTCTTCGTGACGCAAAGAGGAGCCTGCGATTCCAGTTACAGCTTTACTGTCGATGTGACCAACGGAATTGTCACGCATCCCAATCTCGTGAGATTTCGAGGTTACGTCGCAAAATCCGGCGCGGTTCGCGCTTCGGTAACTGTCCAAGATAAATATGCCACGGGTGCGGGCAAACTGTTCGCAACGTCCGGTCAGGGGACCTGGAGCGGCCACTCAGGAGCGGCGCGATGCTCGGGCTACTGGACGGCGCGACGCAATTGAAGGATGCGACGACGTGGCGCGAATGCTGGCGGTACAAGCCATCTTGAGGAGGACCGGCTCTTCAGTGAAGCGGAGGAGACCATAATGGAATGACACTTCCCAGAATACTAGGCGAGGTTGCGGTCCTACTCGGCTTACTCTCAACTGGCCTTGGTGGGACAATGCGGTTGGAGAAGCCCCATAACCCGCCCATGAGCGCGTCCGTCTGTTCTGGTGAATCCGCACCCCTCGATGCAAACCGGCTAGCTCTGGTGATTGGCAATTCAACCTATCCCGATGCCGACTCTCCTCTTCCCCAAATGACACGCGATGCGGAAGGTTTGACGAATGCTCTTCGCAAAGACGGCTTTCTGGTCGACGCCCTTGACAACGCGACGCGTCTCGACATGACCTGCGCAATTGATCATCTAAAGGCAAGAGTACGTTTGAACTCAATTGTGTTAGTCTATTTCGGAGGTTATGGCGTCCAATCTGACAGACAAAATTATTTAATCCCAGTTGATGCGAAGATCTGGAGTGAAGAGGATGTCCGCCGCCAAGGCGTAAGCATTGACCGTCTCCTTTCGCAACTCGAGACTTCCGGAGCTCGCGTCAGGCTCGTAGTCATTGAGGCCTCACGCCGCAATCCCTACGAGCGACGCTTCAGGACTTACTCACACGGACTTGCACCCATTCAAACCAGTGAGAACGCGCTCATCCTGAGCTCAGCAGCGCCTGGCCAGGTCGTCGAAGACCCGGATGAACTACATAGTCAGCTGATGACCGCTCTTCTTACGCAGATGGATTCGTCGAAGGGGATCGAGGAGGTCTTCAACAACACCCGAAACGCAGTGGTGGCTGCTACTCAAGGTCAGCAGATTCCAGTTGTGTCATCTACGTTAACCGAGAGCGTTAATCTTTGGCCGGCGCGGAGCGGCGCTCCCGTGTCCTCCGTCGGCTCTGCAGTTAGCGGTCGCCGCGAGTGATCAAACAGATTTCGGCCCTCCAAAGATCAAAGGTCAAGGCTGACTTCCCATGGCGGTCGCCACTCAATCATCTCCGCCTTGTTTGGAGCCTCCAACGCGCACTCGCGCCGTCCCATATCGATGACGCCGCATCACTGAAGGTTCTTTTTCGCGTTTCATGATCATCTGTTCCTGCAATATCCTCAGCGACCGCGATGTTCGCCAGGCCGTAAACACGGTTGACGACGCCAACGCCAAGCAGATCTATGGACGCCTTGGCTGCAGCGCCGAATGCGGCCGCTGCGCGCACACCATCAGGACGATCATCGACGAGGCGTACAGGGAACGTGCAGTAGCCTGTCGGGCCAGCACGCCCGCATCGCCGGACCATGGATGACGCGCAGAATGAGCCCAAATTCGCGCCCACAGCGCCTAACTTCCGCGGATTTGCTGGATAGGTGCCTCTCGGTTTCGTGCCCAGAGAATGCCTGCCTGCTTGTTCTACCTCGGAATCGTCCTAAACTTGCGAAGGCCAAGAACCGGCCTCAAGTCTTGGAGTTCATCATGCAGGGCGACCCCAAAGTCATCGAGTATCTTAACAAGGGACTGCGTCACGAGCTCACGGCGATCAATCAGTACTGGCTGCACTACCGCTTCCTCAACAACTGGGGTCTCCTGGAGATGGCCAAGGTCTGGCGCAAGGAGTCCATCGAGGAGATGGAGCACGCTGACAAGCTCACCGACCGCATCATCTTCTTCGACGGTTTCCCAAACATGCAGGTGCTCGATCCCCTGCGCATCGGCCAGAAGGTCAAGGAGATTATCGAGTGCGATCTCGCCGCCGAGACCGACGCGCGGGCCCTCTATCAGGAGGCGGCGACCTATTGCCATAGCGTCAAGGACTACGTCACGCGCGATCTGTTCGAGAAGCTGATGAGCGATGAAGAGCATCACATCGACTTCTTCGAAACCAAGCTCGACCTGATCGGCCGCATCGGCCTGGAGCTCTACATCCAGAAGCATGTCGGTGGGCTCGAGACCGAAGAACATTGAATTTGTGCGCCGTCCACGGCAATCGAAGAGGTGTGGCGACGAGCAGCTGTAGTGATTGGTGCCGCTCACGCTTCCCTCAGTTGTACTCGATCGTAGGCACCCGTACAGCGCGCTTGGCGACCATGAGATCGCCGGCGAGCCAACCCGGATCATTGCAGACATTCCTTGGGATGGGACGCGTCGGTGCCGCTGTCGCGAAGCGGCTTGCAGTGTTCAGTAACGAAATCGAATATTTCGATGTCCCCGGGCGCGCGCATCTTTCTTGGCCTTCGCGAGCGAGATCCCAGTGTCCGGCCGGATCTCAACCGGTGGGTTTGCGCTCCGGAAGCAAGATACTTTATCTCTCAATGGGGATTGACTGGTGCTCTCTCCGCCGCGCTGCTTCTCCACTGTATCCGGCCGTTCGAAGCGACAGCAAATCATGAAACAGCACGAATGGTTTTAGCTAGTTCTGCGATGTTTCCCCTAGCACCACGCAAACCGTACCTTCAGAACGTGGGTCGGAGAACCGATTTCGATGAAGACGGGCGTGCCGTGGTTTTGCCACCGGGAAATGACGAGTTTTCTATGATTCCCGACTGGGTCCGTGCGACGAACGGCCCGGAGTATCGTGTCCATCATGTCGTCAGAATTGAAGCCACTTCAATTTCACGGCTTCTTTCTCCCGCTCATGTCTTTGCTGATCCTCCTCGGAGCCAGGAAGAGATCAGGGACACATATCGTCGGAAATACGAGCTGATCTCCGGGCCGTAGTAATCAGAGGCGCGCTCGGCGCAATACGATATGCTGCGTGGGCGATTCAGGTTCTCGAGGTCTTATGTCTCAAGTCGACTGGTTGAGTCATCTCCTGCAAATCATCACCGTTACCGGCCAGCTTGAGGTCCGCTGCGCCTACGGCGCGCCATGGCGTGTTATCTGGCCCAGGGCGGCGGCGAACGAGATCCCCTACCATGTCATAGTCAAGGGCCGGGCGATTTTCGAGGACCCTGAATCGAGAACGGTGCAGGAGCTTGGGAGCGGGGATATCGTGCTGCTTCCTCACGGTTCGTCGCATATGCTGCACGACGGCAGCGGCGAAACGCCGATCAGCACGCGCCAAAGCAGGGGCTCCGCAGGATGGATGTTGAGCGAGAACGATGGACCGGGTGAGCAACTAGATCTGCTGTGCGGACGGTTTTTCGTCGTGCCACCCCACGATCGATTAATCCGCAACTACCTGCCAGCAAATCTGGTCGTGCGGGCTATGAAAAGCAACGAAGAAGAGGACATCGCGTCGGCATCGAGTCAACTTTCCGGACTGGTCGGCCTGATGCGAACGGAGTCCGCTGGTGACAGAGCGGGCGGACGCGCCATTCTCAACGCGCTTTCTTCGGTCTTGTTCACTCTGGTTCTACGCGCCGCGAGCGAAGCCGGAAAATCCGGTGAAGGCTTGTTGGCCCTTGCTGGCCATCCGAGATTGGCACCGGCCATTGCCGCGATGTTCGCTGATCCGACGCGACCTTGGAAACTTCCCGAACTGGCCGATTTGTGCGGCATGTCACGCGCTACATTCATGCGCCAGTTTCAGGACAAGTTAGGTCGCTCCGCTCTCGACCTGTTGACCGATCTTCGCATGAGTGTGGCCGCCAACGAGCTGAAGAAGCCAAGGATCAGCACGGAAGCTGTGGCTGAGACGGTCGGGTATCAATCCGTTTCGGCATTCCGGCGCGTATTTGCTGAGAGGATGGGAATGACACCTGGGGAATGGCGCCAACTCGCGCACAAGGGCGAGGAGTAGCTTCGAGCGGCTTGGGACCATCAGCTTCAGATTGATCCTTTCGCGCATCATATTGAGCAAATCCAGTCTCGAAATTCTCATGACCGGCCGTAAATTGCGCTCCGTAATCACTTGATGATGGAGCCACCCAATGAACTACATCGCTACAACCGCTGCCGATCCCGCAACCGGCGCCATCGCGGACATCTGCGGTCGAGCCAAAAGGAACGAAATTGCTATCGCGCCCCGACCCTCTGCTTCGCCCGCGGGGCCGCTGGCGACGAACGCGGTCATCGAAACCATTCTGAGCCGCAGTGCTGCCAAGTACTACGACTCGACCGCGACCTTAAGCGATGATCAGATCCGCGACTTGGTGCGGATCGGGACTTCAGCGCCGACATCCTTCCATCTGCAGAACTGGCGCTTCATCGCCGTGCGCTCAAGCGAAGCGAAGGCGCGGCTGCGTCCGATCGCCTGGAATCAGCCCGCAATCACCGAGGGAGCCGTTACCTTCATCATCGTCGGCCAGTTGGCCGATGCCAGCACCGTCCCTGAGCGCCTAGCCCCAGTCGTGGAAGCCGGAATCATGCCGGCACATCTGGTGCCGGAATGGGAGGGGCCTGCTCGCGGCCTGTACGACAATCATCCGCAGCGCCAGCGCGACGAGGCAGTACGCTCCGCGACCTTCGGCGCCGCGGCTATTATCTATGCGGCCCGCTCGCTAGGCCTGGGGTCGACACCGATGATCGGCTTCGATGCAGAGGCCGTGCACCGAGAGTTCAGCCTGGCCGAAGACGAAATCCCGGTCATGCTGCTGACCGTCGGGCCGGAGCGGCCCGGCAACTGGCCGCAGAAGCCGCGCCTGCCCGTGGCCGATGTGCTGCACTTCGCATAACCAACCCCGAAGTCAATCACTCTAAGGAGAAATATCATGGCCAGAGCTGCTGCTCTGAAGCCGGAACACGTGCCGGCCGATTCAAAACCGACCCTCGATACGTTCACCAAGAACATCGGGTTCACGCCGAATATGATGGCGGCCTTCGCGCAGAGCCCTATCGCGTTCAACGCGTGGGCCACACTGCTCGGCTCCTTGAGCAAGGCGCTCGACGTGAAGACACGTGACAGTATCGGCCTCGCCGTCTCCGAAGTGAATGGCTGCAATTATTGCCTGACGGTGCATAGCTTCACGGCCGAACATATGGCCAAGCTGCCGGCCGAGGACATTATTCTCGCCCGAAAGGGTCACGCCAGGGATCCGAAGCGGGATGCCGCTGTCCAGTTTGCACGCAAGATCATCGAGACCCGCGGCCATGTCACAGACGCCGATCTGCAAGCGGTCCGCGATGCGGGCTACACGGATGCGAACATCATTGAGATCGTCGCGCTTGTGGCAATGTACTCGCTGACGAACTTCTTCAACAACGTGTTCAATCCCGACAAGGACTTCCCCGCAGTGGCACCGGCCGGCTCGATCTGAGCCTGCCAGTGGTATCAACCGCCTCCAAGGAGCTCTGGAGGCGGTTGATGCAAGAGCTTCCTAGCCATTTGGATCGGTCGCATGAATATCCTCCATATTGATAGCAGTCCTCGCCCGAAATCGCATAGCCGTGAGCTTTCGGCGGCGATCGTCAAAAAGCTTCTTCAGGTTGCGCCGGATGCGAGCATCAGGCGGCGTGATCTTGGAGCTGATCCTCTGCCTCACGCCACGGCTGACTACGCGGATACGCTGTCATCGCCGGCCACGCTGGCGGCACCGCTGAAGGGCGCTTTGGACCTTGCCGAAACGCTCATTCGGGAAGTCGAGGCGGCCGATGTAATTGTCATTGGAACGCCCATGCACAACCTCACTATGCCTTCGGTTCTCAAAGCGTGGATCGACCAGGTCCTGCGCGTTGGCCGCACGATGGAGTCGACGCCCGCCGGGAAGGTGGGAATGCTTCCGGATCGTCCGGTTTTTATCGGCGTCGCTTCCGGCGGCGTCTTCACCGGAGAGCGAGCAAATCAGCCTGATTTTCTCACGCCCTATCTGACGCTGGCACTGAACTCTATTGGGCTGAAGACGCTGCAATTCCTTCCGCTGCAGGCCACCGCGTTTATTGAAGAGGGCCAAGCTCCGCTAGCGAGCGAGAAGGTAATTGACGCTATCGACTTGACAGTCGTGCGAGAGCTTCGAGACGTAGCTGCTTGATCAGCCGTGCTCTCGAGGATCGGCAGACCGTATCGCAATGCTCTCCCTGCTCTGGACAAAGTCGCACCGGCGGCATTCTGAGGGCCCATGACAAGTCTTGACAAGCGCCCGTTTAACCCTCCGGCCTCCGCGGGACTATCAACACGAGGTCTTCCGATGATTAGTACGCTTCCGCAAATCGGCGACAGGATCACCGACAAATCAGCATCGCCCGATGAAAGCACCGTTCGCGAATGGATCGGAGCAGATGGCTTCGAATACTGGGCCAAGCTGCGGACCTGGATCGATGAATCCTACCCAGAAGTTTTCGCGCCGGATTGGCTCTACGGTGGAAAGAACCGCGGTCCCTGCGTTCTGCCACCTGGTGCCGGAATTCCGACGAGTTTCAGCTGTGGTGGTCCATTCGGCCGGCATGTACGGCCCGGCCGGCGCCGGAATCGCCGCGCGGGAAGGGGCGTTGCACCGCATCGACGTAGTCGAGGGCACGCTGGCGAAGGCATTCGGCTGTCTAGGCGGCTATATCGCGGCGAATGCCGATATCATCGATGCGGTGCGCTCCTACGCGCCGGGATTCATTTTCACCACTGCGCTGCCGCCGGCAGTCTGCGCCGCCGCCACCGCGGCGATCCGGCACCTCAAGACTTCGCAATGGGAGCGCAACCGCCATCAGGAGCGTGCGGCGCGGATAAAATCCGTGCTTAATGCCGCAGGCCTGCCGGTAATGCCCAGTGAGACGCATATTGTGCCCGTGATGGTGGGCGATCCGGAGAAGTGTAGGGATGCGAGCGATCTCCTGCTCGCCGAGCACGGCATCTATGTCCAGCCGATCAACTATCCGACCGTCCCGCGCGGCACCGAACGGCTGCGCATTACGCCGACGCCCTACCATGATGACGCGCTGATCGACGCGCTTGCCGAAGCGCTAGTCGATGTGTGGGGATGTCTCGGATTGACGATGCAACACCATGCGCTCGCAGCGGAGTGATTTCCCATCGAAAAAACTGCCCAGCGCCTCAGTTTCGCTGCGCGGTCCAGTAACCTGAACAGCGTGCGTTTCCGGAATATCCACTCCACATCCCACGGCCAGAATTGCCCGAGAGCCTGCCTGACCCGGAAGCGAATTTGTCCTGAACAGTCACCGATGCCCGCACTGTGCCCGAACGCGCCACGTAGCCTCTGAACCTGACTAAATTCGGATGTGTGACTATTCCATTGGTGATGTTGACGGAGAAATTATAGGTCGCATCGCAAGGACCTCTTTGCGTCACGAAAATGAGGCCCCAAAAACCGTCGTATACGGAACGGGCTTGCGCGACGGGAGCGAAAAAGCAGCCCACAGCCACCACACAGGCGAAGAGCTTTTTCATTGTTTGCCCCAAGTAGCCGTCCCCCACATGCCGAAGCGGGGCTGGCGAGGGCGCGCTAACCCTTAGTTTGGCGCGAGGTCGATCGGCCGTCGACAACCCCGCCATGAAGCGAGATTACTTCAGGTCAGGAGCCCTCGAATTTGAATGAGACGTTGAGTTTGGCACGATAGGCTTCGACTTTTCCCTGGGCGTCCAATTGCATATCGAGTTTGACGACCTCTGCAACTCGAAGATCTCGCAGGGATTTTGCAGCTTGCTCAACTGCGTTGGCGGCGGCCTTTTCCCAGGATGCGTCGCTGGTACCGATCAGTTCAATCACCTTATAGACGCTCTCAGGCATGTTGTTCTCCCGTTCGGTATGAAGCAAGCAAGTACTTCCTGCCAAGGTCGAACCTAGCATCATGTTGTCGGTGCAGGAAGGACGCTGCATCGCCGCAGAGTAGGTGAGCAGGGCCGCATTGCATCGCGGCCGGTCGGAGACGGATCAAAAAGCGCCGGCCTGTAGGCCGGCCAACGCTCGGGTGGGCAGACCCTAAACTTAGGTTTTGCTCTTCTTAGCCAATAGACCGTACGCGATCGACCTCTGCGCAATAGCTTGGTTCTCCTGTCGTGACTACGCTCGGGTGCTAATCGCCCGATCTATCGAGCCGTAATCGAGGAGTTCCCGCGATGAGAATCATGGATGCAATCGCATTGTCAGGTTTTGCTCGCAGGACGGCTGCGTCAGCCTCCGGCTTCGCCAGCGTCGTTCGCAACCTGATTCTGGACGTGCGCGACAGTTACCGGCCCGAGCTACACTACATGCGCGGTCCTGGTCCGAAATGGCGCGCCAAGCATCAGCCCTGGCTGAAATTCGATTCTCGAGCAGTACCGCCGGACGGACTGTACCAGCTGTCGCCGCTGTATGTGCGCCGCCGCGATGTGGCCAGCTCCACTCGATAGTCAGGCGGAGGTTGCCCGAATCATGGTCGTCTCGCGGGCCGGATCCTCGGAGTGCGCCCGCATCTCGGATGTAAGCTCTGATGTCGCTCCTTGGGCGGAAATCCGAGGTTGGATGCTACTCATTGGCGCTGCGCTCTGCATCGCATTGGTGGCCATGCTGAGCGGTTCGGCGCATGCCGGCGTTGCCGTCGAAGGACGCAATTTGCCGATGAAGTTTAGCTGGGTCGCTTGCCAGCCGAATTGCCGGGGCTGGATCAGCGCCGTCGGCATCGTGACGGCCGAGAGTCCAAGGGATTTTGACGAATTCGCGCGCGGCCGTCAGCTCGGCGGCGTGACAATCGTGCTGGATTCCAGCGGCGGTTCGGTCAACGATTCGATCGCGCTGGGACGGCGCTGGCGCAATCTCGGCGTGCTGACCACTGTCGGCGCCAGCGTTCAGACTAATACGGTGCAGGGCGATCCTCTCAACATGGCGCCCGTGGCCTATTGCGAATCGATGTGCGTGTTCCTGCTTCTGTCCGGCAAGACGCGTTACGTGCCCGAGACCGCTCATGTTCGTGTGCATCAGATATGGATGGGCGACCGCGCCAATCACGCCAGAGCCGCGACCTACAGCGCAGATGATCTGACGATCGTGGAACGCGATATCGGGCGTCTCGCCAAATACACCTTTGACATGGGCGGCGCGGGCGATCTGTTGTCGCTGTCGCTGAACGTGCCGCCATGGGAAGATCTGCATGAGCTGTCACGGGACGAATTGCGACTCACCAATCTCGTCAACACCGATGTGCTTGATCAGCCGGGCAACGCAGCGCTGGTCGAGCTCAAGCACAAACCAGCGCAGGGGCGCTTGGTAGGCAGTGCCGTTGCGACCGAGACATATCCGGAGCCTGTGAAATCGATTGAATCGGCTGAAGTCGCGGCGCGGGTGGGCGGCGTGAGGGCCGCGCCTGGGCAACAGTAGCCGGTAGCCCGTACATGCTAAAGCGTGATGACTTTTCTTCGAATCGTCATCCCGCTCTATGTTTTTGTTGGAGCATGGTCCCTCGGGTCGAGCCCGAGGGCATGCGTTTTTGGGAAAACCGCCACACGCTTTGCGCTACCTCAGTCCGGATCATGCTCCGTCATCCGTGATCGGCAGCGATTTAAGAAATTCCAAGAGCGCGGCGTTGACCTCTTCAGGCCGCTCCTGTTGGGTCCAATGGCCGCAGCCTGCCAGCATCTTGATGCCGCGCAAACCGGGAACGAGGTTTTGGAGGTTGGCGAGCACCTGTTCCGTGCCGGGAAAGGAAATCACCAGGTCGTGATCGCCGGCCATAAATAACGCTGGCACCGAAACCCGCAGGCCCGCCATCGCGCCGAGCAGCTCCCAGTTTCGATCGATGTTGCGATAATAGTTCAGGCCTCCGCGGAAGCCGGTTCGCCTGAATTCCTCTCCATAAAAGTCGATATCCTTTTCGGTGATCCAAGACGGCAATGCTGCCGGTGCGCCGGAACCTCGCAGGGATTCACCGCCGTTCGGGACCAGAGCGAAATTTTCTGACGGCCTGAGCGGCTCGTGCGAGCGCCACACCATCGCCCGACCCAGCAAACAGCAGGTTGCGTAAAGTGGTCCGCGGATCGCGCCCGAACTCCGCTTCGGCGAGTCCTGGCTCCTGGAAGTAAAGCATGTAGAACCGCGCGTTTTCCGTGCGCGGCATGAGCGCGGTTCGAAGCGACATGCCGCGTGGATAGAACGGGACGCTCATGCCCGCCACAGCCCTGAAGCGGTCCGGCCGCAGCAGCGCCGCCTGCCAAGCGACGATAGCCCCCCAGTCGTGACCGACAATTACCGCCTTCTCTGCCCCGACAGCGTCGAGAACGCCGACCATATCGCCGACGAGATGAAACAGCGTGTATTTGTCGATCGCCTCGGGCGCGTCGCTCTTGCCATAGCCGCGCATATCCGGGGCTACGCCGTGGAAGCCGGCTGCGGCAAGGGCGCCCAATTGATGTCGCCACGAGTACCAGGATTCGGGCCAGCCATGGGCCAGCAAAGCGACCGGTCCTTCGCCCTGCTCAGCGATATTGAGGTGGATACCATTACTTTCGATAATTCGTTGCTTCGGCTCGCTCATCTTTCCCTCTTGCTCGATTGTGACTGCAGACGCTTCTGTCGACAGCCGCTTGGGGCTGAATCGCCGACAGCCAGTCGAACAAGCGAAAGCCGGAACGACATCTTCAGGATAAATTAATTACCTTTTGGGCGCGCCGGAGCGAATATCAACTTGACGCGGCGAGCCTAAGTCCCATGCGTAAGGGAGTCAGTCGGCCGGACGGCCGCTCCTGCAAGCGCCGAAAGGTGATGGGTTAGTTGGAATCGATTGAGGATTCCCAAATCAGAAGGCTTCTGGTTCAACATGCTGGGAAGGGGCCAGCATGGATGGGACGAGCCTATTCGAACGACCTTCGTGAGCGGTTAGTGAGGGCTGTGGTCAAAGGTGGCCTGTCGCGGCACCAGGCTGCGGCCCAATTTGCGGTGCGGGCGGGGTCGGCGCCGAAGGCGATATTGTCGGCTTCACGACGATCTGCCCGCACAAGGGCTTCACCCTCAATTTTCAGCGCAGCCGATCGGACTATGAACTGCCCGGCCATTATTCCCGGTTCGACTGCGAGCCGGGCGGCCAGCAGATCTGGGGCCAGGCCACGCAGAATCTCCCTCAATACGTGCTGCGCGTCGACGACAAGGGTGACATCAACGCCGAAGGCGTGGACGAACTGCTCTACGGCCGCCTGTCCAACGTGCTCTAAGGGGAGGAACGACCATGGCCTACAAGCGTCAGATCGACCGGCTGCCGATCATCCCTGCCGACGCCAAGGAATCCAACGTCACCTGCCACTACTGCATCGTCGGATGCGGCTACAAGGCCTACACCTGGTCCACCTGTAAACAGGGCGGTACGGCACCCGATCAGAACAAGTTCGGTGCCGATCTGAGCAAGCAGCAGGGCGCGGAGATCGTCGCCTGGTATTCCCCTTCGATGTACAACATCGTGCGCCAGAACGGGCAGGGTGTGCACATTGTCATCAAGCCCGACGAAGACTGCGTCGTGAATTCGGGCTTGGGCTCGGTCCGCGGCGCGCGCATGGCGGAGATGAGCTACTCCCAACAGCGCAATACGCAGTTGCAGCGCCTCACGGATCCCTTGGTCTGGCGCTATGGGCAGATGCAGCCCACAAGCTGGGACGATGCGCTCGACCTCGTCGCGCGCGTGACGGTCGCGGTCATGAACGACATGGGCGAAGACGGCGTGTTCGTCTCGGCGTTCGACCATGGCGGCGCCGGCGGCGGCTATGAGAACACCCTGGGGCACCGGCAAGCTCTACTTCGGCGCCATGAAGGTGAAGAACATCCGGATTCACAATCGTCCGGCGTACAACTCGGAAGTCCACGCCACCCGCGACATGGGCGTGGGTGAGCTCAACAACTGCTACGAGGATGCCGAGTTGGCCGACACGATCGTCGCGGTCGGCACCAACGCGCTCGAGACCCAGACCAACTACTTCCTGAATCACTGGATTCCGAACCTGCGCGGCACTTCGCTCGACAAGAAGAAGGCCGAGTTTGGCTCGGAGCCGGTGGAGCGCGCCAAGGTCATCATTGTCGATCCGCGTCGCACGGTGACGGTCAACGTCTGTGAGGTCGAAGCCGGCAAGGACAACGTCATGCACCTGGCGATCAATTCCGGCACCGACCTCGCCTTGTTCGATGCCTGGATGACCTACATCGCGGAGAAAGGCTGGCTCGACAAAGCCTTCATTGACGCGTCGACGACCAACTTCGACCAGATGAAAGCTGTCAACAAGATCAGCCTGGAAGAGGCCGCGACGATTACAGGTCTTACGGCCGATGAAATCCGCAAATCCGCCGAGTGGATTGCGCAGCCCAAGGCAGCTAATGCGCGTGGGCGAACGATGTTTGCGTATGAGAAGGGCCTGATCTGGGGCAACGACAATTACCGCACCAACGGCGCCCTGGTGAATGTCGCGCTCGCAACCGGCAATATCGGCCGGCCGGGCGGCGGTTGCGTGCGCATGGGCGGGCACCAGGAAGGCTACTCGCGGCCGTCCGACGCACATGTAGGACGGCCCGCCGCGTATGTCGACCAGCTTCTGATCGAAGGTAAGTGCGGTGTCCATCACATCTGGGGATGCGATCACTACAAGACCACGCTGAACGCGTTCAAGTTCAAGCAGGCCTACAAGAAGCGTACCGACATGGTGAAGGACGCCATGATGACGGCGCCCTATGGCGACCGGCCTGCGATGATCAGCGCGATCGTCGACGCGCTCAAGAATGGCGGGCTGTTCGCGGTCGACGTCGATATCGTGCCGACCAAGATTGGTGAAGCGAGCCACGTTTGGCTGCCGGCGGCGACCTCAGGAGAGGCCAATCTCACGTCGATAAATGGCGAACGCCGTATGCGGCTGACCGAGAAATACATGGATCCGCCGGGGCAGGCGATGCCCGATTGCCTGATCGCTGCGCGCATCGCCAACCACATGGAACGGGTGCTGCGCGAACAGGGCAAAGCCGGCATTGCCGACCACTTCAAGGGCTTCGACTGGCAGACCGAAGAAGATGCCTTCATGGACGGCTATCATCAGCATGAGAAGGGCGGCGAGTTTGTCACCTATGCCCGGCTGCGGGCCATGGGTACGAACGGCTTCCAGGAGCCCGCGGTCGGGCTCGAGACCACAGGCCCTGTCGCTGCTGGCACCTCGACCGGCACAACCACGGGGGAGGTCCTGAAGGGGCCGGCCATCGAAGGAACCCGCGGGAAGGAGCCCGTCCAGAAAAAGGGCGCCGCAACAACAGCGGCGGTGTCGCCGGCAACGACCGGCACCGAGCGGATCCTCGGCACCAAGCGGCTTTACGCCGACGGCAAGTTCAACAGCAAGGACGGCAAGGCCAAATTCATGGAGACGCAGTGGCGCGCCTTGCAGGCTCCCGGCAAAGAAGCCGAGATGAAGAAATTCCCGTTCCTCATCAACAACGGCCGCGCCAACGTCACCTGGCAGAGCTCCTACCTCGACCAGGACAATGAGTTTGTCACAGATCGGATGCCATATCCCTACCTCCAGATGAACCCGCAAGACATGGACGAGCTGCGGCTCAAGCAAGGCGATCTGGTCGAGGTTTACAACGACAATGGCTCGACCCAGGCCATGGTCTATCCGACGCCGACCGCCAAGCCGAAGCAGACGTTCATGCTCCTCGCGCAAGCGACCGGCGTGCAGGGAAACGCGGTCTCGCCTGGGGTGAATGAATTCATCATCCCGAATTACAAGCAGACGTGGGCGAACATCCGCAAACTCGCGGATGCGCCCGAGGGCGTGAAGCATCTCAGCTTCAAGCCGCTTGACTACAGGGTCTGAGGCTGCGGCCCCGACGGCCCACGTCGGGGCCAGAGCCTTTGGCGAACGTCCATACCGCGGGCCGCACCCAATTGCGGTGGGGCGACACGTGATCTGCTCTTGATCTAGGGTACGTACTTCATAAACCCGCGCCGCAGTCAGGCGCGGAGGAGGTCCGCTGTGCCCCTGATAGCGGCGCTATAGCGGACCTCACCGAAGGTCCGAGTCGGGCCAGAAGCGGTCATTCGATCACTTCGTCGGCACGAGCCAAAAGCGCTAAAGGGACAACAAGACCAAGACTTTTAGCGCTCTTCGTATTGACCAGTTCAAACTTGATTGGTGTTTGAACGGGAAGTTCGCTTGCTTTCTCGCCCTTAAGGATGCGATCGGCGTAAGTGGCCCCCCTCCTATATTCCTCCACAAGGTTGGGACCATAGGAGATCAAGCCGCCGCCTTCAGCGAATGATCGGGACCAATTGATAGCGGGAACACGATGTCTCACTGTCAGGGAGATGATCTCCGCATGATGAAGTTCTGTGAAGGCATCGGGTATGATGACGAAAGCGCCATCTGCCTTACCAGCCTCACCGGTGACCTGGGCCTCAATTGCGTCCATATTTTTTACGGGTGCAAGTTCAGCTTCGACGCCCAGCGACGACGCCGCTTTTTTGAAAGTGTCGGCATAGCTTTCGATGAAGGTCGCCGATAACGGGTTAAACAGCATCGTGATCCGACGGACGGAAGGCGCGATTTCCTTGATTAGCTCTGCCCACCGCCACCAAGAGAAGGTACGATTGGAGCAAACCCTGTCATATTGCCGCCGCGCCGCGGAAGACTTGCAATCAGCCCCGTTCCAACCGGATCGGCGACCAATACAAAAACGACGGGAATGGTGCGGGTAGCTTCCAACATCGCCGCAGCGGCTGGTGTTGAGCTCGTGAATAGGAGGTCAGGTTGACGCGCAACCAGCTCCTTCGCAGCTCGTTTCATCACCTCAATGTCCGCCGCTGCCCATCGGACGTCAACGGATACATTGCGGCCGACGGCCCAACCTGCTTCTTGTAACCCTTGGAGAAAGGCAGCAACGCGGCTTTGACCTTCCGGATCATCGGCCGACAAGTGCATCAACACGCCAATATGCCGCGTCCTCTCGCGCTGCTGCGCCAAAGCCCTTAAAGGCAACGACGCCCCTGCGCCCCAAATTAGACCGATAAACTGCCGCCGCCGCATGTCAGTCCTCTCAACATGATGGCGTAGTGTATCTGCCCGTACTACCCCGTTGAAGGCACGCGCAGGCTGAAAATAGATAATTCCAGCGTTGCAAGCGGGCGTCCCCTATGGTCAAAATGCGAAGAACTCAGGGTGAGCAAATCTGGTCCGCTATGCCCCCAATAAGCGGACCTCCATCAGCCGGGGCGTCACTTCGCTGATGGGCCACAAGCGGATGTCGTCGCCTAATCGATCATTGGTGGATACGGCGATGAGAAACCCACGACTTTAGCCGACGAGAATGCGCGCTGTGGTAAAGCCCGATGCGTCTCAGACCATGGATCGACTCTCAGCATCACTGACACTTGCCTCAGCAACAAAAAGTTCGTGGCGCCTTTCGATCCCGAGGAGGAAATTCATGGTCGACCACAAGAAGTCGGCTTAACCTTCCCGACCCGCTCGGGTCGAAATTCGATACTGACCTAGAGCACCATTATGCAAAACGCCAATCGCTACTGCTGCTGCGGCCGCAGTAGAACTTTGGTTTTGCGCAACAGGAGCGTTGGAAATTGGAGGTGACCCAATGACAACAGAGATGCGGAAGACCGGAATCGACGCCGTTGGCGACATGGTGGCCTGGGGTGCCCACTTTTGCCTCTTCTATGAGACGAGAGAGGATCTCCTCGACACGTTGATCGAATTCTTCAAGTCGGGTTTGGGAAGGGAGGAGTACTGCCTGTGGGTTGTCGCCGAGCCTTTTACGATCGAAGAAGCCACAGCTGCTTTGAAAGCCGCGGTGCCTGACCTTGATCGACACCTGGCGGACTCCAGGATGGAAATTGGGTCGGCAAGCGATTGGTTTCTCCAGGGCGGGACGTTTGATGGCAAGAGAGTGACAGACGCTTTGTATGAGAAGTTCGCTCGCGTATCGGCCAGAGGGTACGCCGGCATGAGAGCGACCGCGGATACTACCTGGCTATCAAAGAAGGACTTCTGGAGACACTTTTGCGACTATGAAGATGGTCTCAACGAGGTTATCGGCAATCAGAGCCTTGCCCTGCTGTGCACGTACCCGCTTGCGACGTGCGGAGCTCATGAAATCCTGGATGTGGTGCGTACACACCAGTTTGTCCTCGCAAGGCGACACGGGAATTGGGACATTGTCGAAACCGCCGCGCTCAAGCGAGCCAAGGCCGAAATCAAGGGGCTCAATGAGGAACTCGAACAACGTGTCGTAGAACGGACCAACCAGCTGATGTTAGCGTCGGAAGAGCTGCGTCAGGCGCAGACGCAGCTCGCGCACGTCAATCGCGTCACGACGATGGGAGAGCTGTCGGCCTCGATTGCCCATGAAGTCATGCAGCCAGTCGCGGCGACAGTTAACAATGCAAAAGCTGCCTTGAACTGGCTAAACGCCCAGCCGCCAAATCTCGAGGAGGCCCGGGAGGCGCTCGGTGCCGCCGTCAAGGACGGCAACCGAACCATCGACGTCATCGAGCGGATCCGTGCCCTAATCAAGAAGGCGGCCCCACGGAAGGATGCCTTGGAGATCAACGGAGCAATCCTTGAGGTCATTGCCCTGACCCGTGGCGAAATTTTAAAGAACGGCGTCTCGGTGCAGACACAACTCGCGGAGGGCTTGCCGCTCATTCAAGGAGATCGAGTCCAACTGCAACAAGTAATCCTCAACCTGACCATCAACGCCGTCGAAGCGATGAGCGCGGTCAGTGAAGGGGCGCGAGAGTTGCTAATCAGCACCGGGAAAGATGCATCGGGCGGGGTGCTTGTCACCGTGCAGGATTCGGGCCCGGGACTGAACCCGGAGAGTGCTGCCCGCCTGTTCGACCCATTCTACACCACCAAGCCTGGTGGCATGGGCATGGGACTATCGATCTGCCGATCGATCGTCGAAGCTCATGGGGGACGAATATGGGCCTCTGCTACTGCCGGCCCGGGTACAGTCGTTCAATGTATCTTGCCTGTAGGGTGAGAGTGTAAACGCAAAATTTGACTCGTCCTCGCAGCCCCGACATCGTGAACGGTAGCCTGCCGTTCCGGAAGGCTCCAGGGTCAGGCCGTCGGGCATTAAACCTGGCGGATGCCGCTTGACTTCGAGAGAAGAGTAGTCGCGCCCAGCTTTCCTGCTCGCCAGCGCAGGGAATGATCCTGAGTTGTCGAAGGCGAAGGCAATTGTCGAGGTGCTGAACGCTGATGCCGAACAGGCGTTTAGGCACTTGCCGGCGGACACTCAGGCAGAAGCGAAAACGTATCTTGCGAACATCACAAATACTGTTCTGCAGAACGTTCAGGCACTGCGTGGCGGATCACCAACCAAACAGTAAGGGCTTGGCCCGCCGTTTCACGCTGGCGGGCCGCTATTCCAGCACCTCATATTCAAAAGCGACGCCCTCGGGGTCGTTCTCATAGAACCATCTTTCCGCGGCATCGAGCGTGCCAAACACCTTGATGTGGTCTGGATCGCCGACCTGCTTGCTTGTGTTGACGTATACGAAGACTGTCATCGGACAACCCTATACGCTTTGGCCTTCTTGTATCGTGGTCCGGCATCTGGTGGCGTCTTCCCGCGGTTCAAGGCGCGCATAATGCCGATACGGGCAAACATCGTTGGTCCGCCGCTCTCGGCTACCAGGATCAGCGCTTCCACGGCTGCTTGCCATTCCGGCGCGTCGTGCTCGGCCTTCGGAAGCCCTGCGATGTACTCGCCGGCGTCGCGCAACGTCACCAGCTTGCGGCCGCCCACCTTAATCGGATCCTCGAAAGGCCGCCCCCAGCCTTCTATTCCCCCCAGCCCGACAGGCTAGAGGGTAAGCGTGGCCGGGCGCAAGATGAGGGAAGTCGGCTCTTCGCGCGCGCTTCTGGGAGCTGTATGCTGCAGCTTTGACAGTGTGCCGTCGTGGCGCCGACGTTCCCGCCCTATCTCCGAGGCCTACGACCGCACGGTTGTGGAGGAGAGCAAAATGCGCGTGTTTTCGGTGGCGTTCTTCGCGTTGGCCTCGCTGGCCCAAGCTCACGCGCAAGAGAAGATCAAGACGCCTGAGTCGGCGTGCAGCTACACGACAAGCCGCGGGGATACGTACACAGTGCCCGGCGGTAAGGCTCTTTGCTGGCGCGTGCCAGCGCCTTCTTACAAGGAATACACGCTGCTCCACTGTGACGGGCCGATGTTCTGGGAGCTTGTCCGGGTGAAGCGAGGCGATCCTCGCTGCGACAAATACGAAGAGCGGCAATAGGTCTCGGCCCCATGCTGGCGGCGATCTCGACCAACTTGCGGGCTGCGGCTTCCAGGTTGGCGTAAGGGCGATCGGTGGTGAGCTTCATGAACCAGCCTTAGCGCGATTCTGGCCAGGGAGGATGCTCATAGGCGGCCCCGGGATCAAAGCAAGCTAGCTCTCCTCCACCTGACGTAGGACCAGGCGTAGTCCCATTCCGGCCACGCATCGAGCAGCAATGGCCAAGTATTTCCGTTAAACAGTTCGGGCGCCCGCTCGCCGACTAGACTCCATAGGCGATCAGCTCTCAACCCATCACCTTCCTCGGCCGCTTCCACGAAGAGCCTGAAGAAGTCGCTCTTGTACGGCTCCTGATGGAAATATCCGCCGTTTTTATCTTGGATACGCAGCTGCTCGATGATCTTGTCGACGATTTCGCTGTGGCTCACGACGCTGCTCTCTGGCCCTGATGCGCAACCCCATGTTGAACGATTCGCCCATGCGGTGAGTACGGGGCAAACTACGGAGGGTTGCTGAAATCAATAAGCTCTAACGCCGAGTGCAGCCGGCAGTCAGCATCCCGCCGATCCTGACCTCCGGGGCGAGGGCGCAACGGCCGATCCATGCGCATCGAAAACGAGATCACGGCGATCACGAACGCCGTGGCGAGCAGAAAAGCCACAGCTGTCCATAGTCGTTTATTGGACGTATGTTGGACACGAGGCGGGGCGGATCGCTAAGTAATTGATTTTGCTGGCGCTCCCTAGCGAAGTGGGTATGTGAAACACAATCAAGCGCTTGGCTGTACAAACGCCCCCAAGCGGGGGCATTGAAGCCAAACGGCTTTTTCCGACAGTTACAAACGATGAGCCCGCGCTGCGGCTAACCCCGCGCGCGGGCTTTTTGCGTCCATAGCCAGCCCGCCTAGAGGGCCGATCGCCGGGAGCATGACCGGTGTGGAACAAGCCGGAGGGCACCGGCAGGAATGCAAGGACGCGGCCCGCATAGGAGCCGCACGGGACGCGCGGCCACTGGATCGGCTGCGATGCCCCCGCCGCCAGATGAAGTAGCGAGAGCGCCGACCGGCTGACCCCGGCGCGAAAGAGTTTAGCTTCTAAAACCTTTAGCTCGCCGATCCAGTGTGTCTGCGCACCGTGGCTCCGGCCGTCATGCCAGACGACGCTTCGCCCCGCGTAGGGCGAAGTGTGCCCCGCCTCCCGATCACCAACCGTCATGGACAGGGAAAGTAAGAACCGAGATGCGCGAGCGAAGGCGAGCGCCGCGCGACAGCGCGGGACTGTTAGGGACGCACCAAGCCTCCGCACAGATAGGAAAGGGCAGGCTGCCGGTTGCTGTCCGCGAGCGAAGCGGAGCGCCGGGTGAAGCGAGGAAATCCTGAGAGCGCGTAAGCGCGAACTATCGTCTATCTCTTGGCGGGGCACGGATAAGTCATCGCGAGCACTGCCGTGAGCGCCTCCTCCTGCCGGGCGGTGAAAAACCGGTTCTCATTGGTCGCGGGCACCTTTCCCGCTCTTGCAGCATCGTCAACGTCGGACAAGAAACGCTTGAAGATGTCGGCGGCCTTGTGTCCGCTCACATCATCTGGAAGGCAGACGGTATTGTGAAGATCGTTGCCAGCGACGAACCCATGAACAAATCCAGAAATATAGAGTTCACAGGACCCGCGTTCGACCGGCTTGTCGCTGGTGCAAAGATTGAACAAGTCCTTCCCCGACTGTGCTCGGCTCGGCGTCGCGAGCAGTAACGCCAATAGGGCCAATGGTACGGCGATCTTCAATTGCGCTGCCCCCGATTTTGTGTGACTGCAACTTAACCGGCGTGACAGCGTAACGCCATCGGCGTAACGTCACGCGCATGCTGCTTCCCCTCGCTCAGTCTTGGCCCGTCCGCTGCTGCAAGTGCGGCCACACCGCCACCATCACCGCGTCGCTCGCCGATCTTTCGACGAAGCAACTGCGCTGCGGATCATGCGGCAGGCGGCAAGCCTTCGAGCCTTCGACGATCGTCCGCGCGCCGCGCCGTCCGAACGGGAGCAAGGCGAGAGCAGAGCGACGGGCGGCGGCAAACCGGCAGTCAGCTGCCGATCCATTGCTGAACGATCGGCTGGATGATATCGCGTGGGCGGGCTGACAAATGGGAGATCAACCTAATGGAACAGCCGGATTATGAAGCTCACGCCCGGATCAGGGAAATGGCGGCAATCGGCCTGGCTGACTTATGGCTCGAATGTGAAACTGCGTTCGGCAGACAATCGCCTGCGGCCGCCGCCATCTTTGGCCGCATCCTCGACAAGCTAACCAACACGGCAATCGCCAAGGGATTGAGTAGCGAGGACTTGGTAGCCGAATTGGACGCCACATTGACCGACGCCCGCGAGAACCCATGAAGGTTCTGTGCGGCGATCAGTCGTATTGACGCAAGGCGTCGGCTCCAAAGACCGAAGCGATTGAGATTGCGAGGCTCATGAATGGCAAGGCCAGCATCCGAGCGAGCGCCAGCATTGAAGGCCGCGACTTTGCAGCGCGGCAGGCTCGCCGCCGCGCAAGCGAACCTTGCCGATTGAAGGACCGCAAGATGAGTGGCGAATTGGTCGAGGCTGCCGTCGTCGCGGGCGGTGGGGGCTGGCATGTTGGCGATCCCGAGCCGCGTCGCCGCGCGGCTGCCGCATCTGACGCGCGCCGACGTTGCGGAGATCGACGCGGAGATCAGGGCGGCGTTGACGAGATCGGAGGCGGCGGCTGATGGGCACCAAGATCGTCCGCGTTGCCCTTCGGCTCATTGAACCGCTTCGATGCGCGAAGCCGGGCGACGTGGGCCGGTATGTCGCCATGTTGCGCGCGGGCCAACCCGCGCCACCGATCTTGATCATTAAGCAGAGCGGTCGTCGATACCGCTACCGGATATTTGACGGAGCGCATCGGTTTAGCGCCGCCAAGCGCGCGGGCCGGAAGACGATCGCGGCGCAGGTTATCGCGCAAGACTGAATGCGGCGAACTCGCCTATATTCCTTGCATGATCACCATAGCCGCCATCCGCGCTTCCGCGCTGCGCTCGCTGATCCCCCGCCGCGCCGACTACCATCGTTGATGGATCACAGAGCCGAAGCAAAATGGCCGCAGATTGCTCTGCGGCCCACCGGAAAGAGTATGCTTTGCCCTACTGAAATCGCCAGCCCCGGTGCGAACTGCGTTTTAGCGCCAATTGCGCGCGACTTGGATACCGGGCTTCTACTTACGTCGAAGGTCTCATGCGGCACTGGGAAAAGTCCCAATTGACGCTGGGCCGATTGAGCGTCACCCACGGGCGCAATGCAATGCTTCTATTCTTATTGGGCGTCGGACGGTCACTTCTACGTCGTCTATCTCTGCTCGGGCTCGCGGCAGTCGGCCTGCGTGTGGATGGTGGCCTAGAGAACGCGTGACAAAGCGTGCCCCGATCCCGCCTTGGTGGGACCGGGCCGTTGAGGCAGCGCCATCGCGGCTTGCGGCGCGGCAGTTGCACGTTGCGAGCACACCCCACGCCAAACGGAGGGCTTCCGCGCGCTCATCCACTTGCTATACCGTATCCCGAAGACGGGGGCACTCGATGACCGACAAACCAAGGGCCGGGCGGATACTCAGAGACTTGCGCCAGGTGGAAGCAGAAGACCTTGAGCGGATGGCGCAGTTCGACGAATGGGTCGAAGAAATGCGCAGGAACGGGTGTGCCGATCCGGAGGACCCGGTCGAACTCGCAAAATGGCAAGCCGAGCAAGACAGGGAATTCGAAGAGAATGCGCGCGTGCATCGGGCTTTCGAGCAAATGGAACGAGAGGAAGAGGAAGAACTCCAACGGATCAAGGACAGTCGCCCATTGGGCGTTCCACCGACGATCGAGCCTCGAAGCGTCCACTCTGCCGTGCCGCAACGGCCTTGGAAGCGGAAGTTACGACCCTGACCCGCGAAGGCAGTGAGCCGCGATCTCCGGCAGCGTCCTCCAACGTCCACCACCGACAGTAGACCGGCGTCGGTCCGAGCACGGCGTAGTGATCAGCGCGACAGACCCCCATGTCCAACGACGACGTTATCGCAGGCTGGCAATTGTCGGTGACAATGCAGAGGGGCACGCCGCTCGCATGGCTGCTCCGGCACGGTGAATTCCACGAAGGCAGGGACCGACCGACAGAGATCGTGCCGATGCAGCATGCATGTTGGGTGCCCGTCCCCCGGCCCTGGCGTTCACTTGGCATAGACATGGACGAAACACCCGAGACGACAATGGCCTCTGAAATTGGCCAGATACCTATCAACGGCGGAGATTTTCTGCCGTTCCTGATTGAGTACCGGATGATAGTGGAAGACGGAGGCGGCACGCTGACAGACCTAGCCAGTCGATACCCGCAGTATCGCGATCTACTTTTTCCACATTCGAAAGGGCTTAGAGCGGCGATGGGGCGAGCCGCACCCGTGCTTTCGATTTCGATCATAGATTACGAGCAAGTTCCGAACTGCCCTGATCAATATCACTTCAACTTCGAATTCCACTGTAGCGATTGCGGCGGCTACCTGATCACCACGCCCGATGATGAGAGTGATCCGGTCCATTGCACAGCCTGCGGCGTGGCGTTCGATACACTCGCCGAAGTGAAGAACGCATGCCGATCAATCGCACTCGAAGAAATGAAATCCCGCAAATTGGGGGCATTTCGCGAAACGTGACCGCAAGGAAGGCTTAGACAAAGCAGCACCGCGCCTGCAATTTGTCGGAATGGATCGAGACGTATTGCGGTTCGTCCTGAAGTGCTTCGATCATGTCGCGAGCAAAAAGTCGGAGCAGATCGTGCCAAAGCGCGCTTCTCCTTCATAATTTCGGCTCTGGTCATCTGCTTGCCGTAGTAGTTCACGTCGCCTTGATAGAGTTCATCCATCGCAGCAAGAGCATCTGAGTTCGGGCCTGACCATAGCCGCTGGATCGATAAAGCAAGTTGCTTCGCCTGCGCTTCAAGTGTCTCATGTGAAGGGACCGGCGGAGGACTTTGCTGCTTGACTGTGGATGCATCGCTAGTTTGTGCCGGAGCTTCGCCGCAATGGACCTGGACTGTGAACTTTTGCGCTCGCTCAGCTACTTCCGTTGATGACAGATCAGCGCGCGTAACGGAACTGTCGGTTTTCGGCGTTTGTCCCTTCACTGCCAGAAAATTGACGGCGATTGGTGCTTGAATGGCAAAATTGACGTTCTGTGGCAGGCTTTCCACAAACCGCATCATAGTGAGAGCGTTCAACTGCCCCTCGACGATCCCGATTACGCTACCCGACATGTCAAGAAGGGGACCGCCGCTGTTTCCCGGTTGGACTGGAGCCGAAGTTTGCAGAAAACGGCTGTCGTCGTTCATGCCAGCTAGCGCTGCGACTGTGCCGGTTGTGAAATTGCCACCGGACGACAACAATCCGGCATAGGGAAATCCGTAGGCTGCGACAGGCTCTCCAATCTGCGACCTAAGTCGAAAAGTTGCGATCTCGAGGCTTTCCAGATCAGTATGCAGAAGGGCCAAGTCATTGGTTTCGTCTCGGCTTGAAACCGTTGCTTTGTGCCAATCTTGATTTGGATACCGCACGCGGATGTCGGCTCCACAGTCCTTTACGACGTGATCGTTAGTTAGAAGAAAATTTGGCGTGACAAAGAAGGCGGTGCCAGAAGATGACGACACCTGTGTTTTCGATTGCGCCTGCGCTGTAGCAGGGGAAGCATGATCCTGCATACAGTTTACGACAGACTTGATGGCGTTCTCGCTATCTTTCATGTCAAGACGCGCGAGTAAACGTTGGCTTCCATCTAAGATCGCCAAGGCCTTTGCGTCCGCAACACTGTTGATCAGTTCTTTTCGTGCCGGCAGGTAGAGCTTGTTATCATCGCTCGCGTACCACGCATCACGCCACGAAACAGTAGGATCAATTGGCACAAGCGTTATTTCGTGCCTTTTCTTTCTTTCGATCCAAGAGGCCCACTGAGGATTTGAAATCCAGATGAGCCAACTGGTAGTGTTGCGGTCCCGAAGTAGAGCTACGATCACCTCTGTCTGATCGTTAAAACGGGCCGACGCTTCGCACCCCGCGAGCGCATCAACTTCTCGGTACGAAATTTGCCACCAACCGATCTTCGCGTAGTCGGTCTCACGAGACGCTTGCGCGCCATTGCAGAACAACAGGTTCAGGCCGAGCAAGGCCAAAGCGAGCAACAGTCGAAAAGTCATGATGATAGCTTACGAACACCGCATCGGGCAAAGTTGATGTGTATCAACTGATACTGGTAAAAGCTGATCTTGACTTTCCGTAATAGTACGGGACCGCCTTCATTGAAGAACAATGCCGCCATGCCGGTAATTCTTGATCTGACGAAGAGCGCGACGTTGGGATGCGCGCGCCGTGGGACAAGGCGAAAGCATTGCAGCGGCCATTGCCGGATGATGCGCTCAAGATCATGGTGCGCGAGGCTGAGAAGAAGATAGGGTGGCGGCCTGAAAATTGGTCGAGCTTTGACTTCTCATCTGATCCTTGAGGTCGCCGCACGGAAGCGCCGCGCCCTTGCGCCGCCTACCAAACCCCGAGAGCCATCAAAAAGGCAATGATGAGGGACGAGCCGCAAGCGACTATGACAGTATAACATTCGGGTGTGTTCATTGTTGCCTCCCGAGCCATCGCCGCTTGATAGTTATTGCGGCATCGAGGAGAGCCATCGCGGCCGCTTCAATTCGGCGCGCCGTAACTGATTTCGTGCTGCGTGTCTGTCCTGCCAAGACTGCCCTGATCAGCTCGATCATAATCGGCTTCTAGGCTTTCAGGATCTTGTCCCGCAATCAGAAGCTGCTTCCGCATTTCAGCGAGGCGGGCGCGGCAGTATTCGCGGTAGAGCAGGTCGAATATGGCGGGCATGGAGGCCCCCACCGTTTGAGTATCGCTATGAGATATTCCACCACGGATTTTCGGATAATCTTAGCCCC